>VHCL01000092.1 GCA_016871725.1 Verrucomicrobiota bacterium
CCTCGACCTGGTCATCTACAAGCTCGGCGGCAAGGACGGCCAGTGGAACCCCGACCTGACGCGCATCCCGCAGCCAGCCGACAGCCTCGGCACGCATACGACCCCGCCGATCCCGCCCAAGAACGGTGCCTACGAGAACTACAGCATCCCACGCATCCTCGAGATGGTCTGCCAGGCGACCATCCGATAAAGCTTCAGGCGGCCTTCTTCTTGCCTTTGCCCTTCTTGGCGGGCTTGGATGCCCCTTCGGCCTCTTCGCCTTCGCCTCCCTTGCCTCGCGGGAGGTTAGCGGCATCCTTCTGCGGGAGGAATTTCGCCAGTTCGGCCTTCTTGGCCGACAGGTCCGGCTTCCCGGCCAGATTGACATGTTCCAGCGGGTCGGAGGAATTGTGGTAAAGCTCTTCGCTGCCGTCGGCATAACGGATGTAACGCCAATCCTCCGACCGGACGGCATGATTGCCTTTCATCCAGGTGGTCACGGCAGGCAGCTTCCACTCCGCCTTGGGATCACGCAGCAGCGAGGTGATGTCGGCCCCCTCCAGGTGCGCCGGCGCCGGGATGCCGGCCAAGGCGCAGAGGGTCGGATAGATGGAGGCGTAATCGACCGGTCGCGCGCAAAGACCGCCGGGCGCGGTGACGCCCGGCGCCTTCCAGATGAAGACGGTACGGGTCGGCTCTTCCCAGAGCGCGAACTTCCGCCAGTGCTCCTTCTCGCCGAGGCTCCAGCCGTGGTCGCTCCAGAGACAGATGATGGTGTTGTCCTTCTCCGGCGACTTCTCCCAGGCATCGATGAGCCGCCCGACTTCAAAGTCGCAGTAGGCGATGGCGGCCAGATAGGCCTGCACGGCCTCCTTCCATCGGCCGGACTCTAGTATCGCCGCATGGTCGCCCGTCGGCTTGGCGATCTTGACGCCCGCCGCCGGGACGTCACCGAGGTCGCCTGCGATGTGCGGAGGCAGCTGGATCTGTTCCAAGGGGAAGAGGTCGAACCACTTCTTGGGCACGTTCCACGGCATGTGTGGCTTGACGAGGCCGGCGGCGATGAACCACGGCTTATCGTGCTTCTGAGACATCTTCTCGATGCACCAGCTGACGACGGCGTGGTCTGCCATCTCTTCGTCCGAACCCGCCAAGGGCGCGAACTTGATGCCGCCCACGCCGGCGTCCTTGGCCTCGGGATGCAATTTCATGGGGCCTCCCTTGCCCGGGAAATATTCGTCGAAATGACCGCCCCGATCGCCGGCGCCGTGGTAGATCTTGCCGGCCCCGAAGACGACATAGCCGTTCTTGGCGAGATGGCTGTTCAGCAACTTGTCCTCGCCGATGCCCGGCCGCCAGTTCTGATTGTTCTCATAGCAACCGGTGGAACTGGGACGCAGGCCGGACATGAGCGAGGCGCGCGAGGGGTTGCAGGAAGGCGCGGTGCAATAGGCCTGCGTGAACGCGACGCCCATCTTCGCGAGACGGTCGATGTTCGGGGTCCTGGTCTGGACGTTACGACCGAGGAACCCGACCCAGTGGTTCAGGTCGTCGATGGGGATGAAAAGGATGTTCGGTTTCCCGGCCGGCTCGGCGGCGGTCAAGATGGCGAGGGTCATCAACCAGAGGAACAACGGTCTCATCAGGTCAATCTGTCGATGTCAGGCAGTCTGTAAAGACCAGGCAACACGGGAAGATTGCATCCCGATGACGGCCTTCCATCCTGTCGGCATGCGAACCCCTGCGCTGCTCCTCTCCCTGCTGGCCTGGCTTGGCCTGCCGGCCGCCCAGCCGAACGTGCTCCTCATCATGGTGGATGACATGGGCTGGGCCGACCTCGGCTGCTACGGCGGCGAGATCCCTACGCCGAACCTCGACGCCCTCGCGCAGAATGGCGTTCGCTTCACCCAATTCTACAACACGGCGCGCTGCAGCACGACCCGCGCCTCCTTGCTCACGGGACTATACCCGCACCAAGCCGGCATGGGCCACCTCGACGGCATGCGTCGGCCGGAGTCGCTCGGCACCCACGGCCGCCTCCACGACCGCGCGGTGACGATCGCCCAGGTCCTCGGCACGGCGGGCTATCATACCTCGATGGTCGGCAAATGGCACCTCGGCCAGCAGGCCGGGACGACGCCCTGGAACAAGGGCTTCCTTCGCACGGCGACCACCCGCTTCGGCGAACTCTATTTCCCGCACGAGAAGCATAAGCCCGGCACGGAGTTCGTCTACCTCGACGGCGTCGAGACGCCGGCGGAAGATCCGAAGCTCGGGACGGGCGAATGGTATTCGACCTTCATGTTCACCGACTGGGCCCTGCGTTTCGTCGACGAAGCGAAGCAGCGGCAGAAACCGTTCTTCCTCTACTTCGCCCACGGCGCCCCGCACTTCCCGCTCAAGGCGCCCGCCGACGTGATCGCGAAATACCGCGGGAAATACATGGCGGGATGGGACAAGCTCCGCGCCGCCCGCCATGCGAAGCAGCTCGAAATGGGCCTGGTCGACCCGAAGTGGCCCCTCCCGCCCCGACCCGAGGAAGTCGCCGCATGGGATTCGCTTTCGCCGGAAGAGCAGGATCGTTTCGACCACATGATGGCCACCTACGCCGCCATGCTCGACTGCGTCGACCAGAGCGTGGGCCGCATGGTCGCCGGCCTCAAGGAACGCGGGTTGCTCGATGACACGCTCATCCTCTTCCTGAGCGACAACGGCGGCAACGCCGAGGGCGGCCCGCGCGGCATCACCCAAGGCGGGGAGATCGGCTCCGCCGACTCGCACGTCTTCCTCGGCATGAGCTGGGCCACGCTCAACAACACGCCTTTCCGTCGCTACAAGCACTTCACCCACGAAGGCGGCATCAGTTCGCCGCTCATCGCCCATTGGCCGAAGGGCTTCCCGGCCGAACGCCACGGCAAGCTCGAACCCCAGCCGGCCCACCTGATCGATATCATGGCCACGGCGGTCGACCTGGCCGGCGCCACCTACCCGGCGACCTTCGACGGCCATCGCATCCTGCCGATGGAAGGCATCAGCCTCCGCCCGGCCTTCGCCGGCGAGTCGCTCCACCGCGTGAAGCCGATCTTCTGGGAACATGAAGGCAACCGTGCGGTCCGCAGCGGTCCTTGGAAGGCGGTGATGAAACTCAAGGGCGACTGGGAGCTGTATAACATCGAGGAAGACCGCACCGAGCAGAAGAACCTCATCGGCATCAACAAGGCCGTCGCCGGCCTGCTGATCCGACAGTGGGAGGACTGGGCGGCCACGAGCTTCGTCGACCCCTGGACCGGCCCCGCCCGCAATAACTGGGGCGAGGAACCGAAGCCCGGCAAGAAGGGCAAGCAGAAGTAGGTCACTTCCGGGCCGTCAGTTCGACCACGTGCGCGTAGAAGGCGATCTGGTCGTATTCCTTCTTATGATTACCGAAGCCCCGGCGCAAGGTCGTGCGCAGGGCGTTCGTGCCGCCGGCCTGCATGACGTCGGGGCCGTCCGCCGCCAAGGCCTCGGCGCCCTTCGCGCCTGGCCGGACGACCGCGATATGCCCGGGCCGGGTCGCGTCGGGGTTCTTCAACGACGCCAGCACGAGCCGGCCGTCGTTGGCCGCCGACTGCGCCGCGGCACCGTCCTTCAAGGCCACCCAGCCGGCCTTTTTGGCGGCCTCGGAAGCCAGCCAGTCGAACTGCGCATTGGCCAGGCCGACGACCCCGTGCTCCGGCGGACGGAGCAGCGGGACCGAGAGTCGCTCCGCCACGGCGGCGACGAATTGGCTGCAATGCGTGTGCTTCTTGCCGTCCTTGACCGGTTGTCCCGTGGGCAGGCCGGTCTTCCAGTCCACGATGGCTCCCGGTAACCAAAGTCTGTCGACTTCCATGGCTTCGAGCCGCTTCCAAAGCTCCTCGGTCGGCCCCTTGCTGCGCGCCGCCCAGCGCATCGCTTCCTCGACCATCGGCTCCAATCCGGCGGTCTGCTCGGGATGCGGGCTGGAAGTGAAGACGCGGCCGAGGCCGAAAGTGGACCGCACCATCGCGGGCGAGTTCACCATGACGCCGACAGGGGTGTCGTTCTCCGCAAGTTCGGTGCGGAAGGTGACCAAGGTCTCGAACTCAGGCAGGTCCTTGCGCGCATCGGCCTTGATGATCGGGCCGTTGGAGTAACGGATGCCCTGGTCCACGAGCTTCCGGCCGAAAGCTTCGCCGCCGATCTTCACCTCACCCTGCCCACGCCGCCACTTGGGCGAGACGGTCCGGGCGTTCAGGACGCCGACGCCCCACTCGAAGCCGGTGCAGGCCAGATAGGCTCCGGCGCAGATGCCGACATAGCCTCCGCCGTTCCGCACGAAATCGCGGACTTCTTCGCGCCCCTTCTCGCCGAGCCCAGCGGCTTCCGCGCTGCCGCTGCCACCGGTGAAAACGACGAGGTCATACCCCTTGAGCCCGCCTGCGGCGATATCCGCTCCTTTCAGGCGGGTGAGCTTGATGTCGGCCGTCTTGCCCGCGATGTCCGTGACGCAAGGGATGCCTTTGCCGGTCGCGCCCTTGTCGTCGTAGACGGCGACCTTGATGATCGGAAGTTCCGCGGCGCCGAGGCCGAGGAAGGCGAAGAGCATGCACCAGGCGACTCTCATCAGCGCAAGGGGTGCTGACGGTCGGCCAGAGGCAAAGCGACCTTGGCGCCGTCCTTGGCGAACGACGCGAAGACGGCAAGGGTCAGCTCGACGGTCTCCCGGCCGGCTTCCGGCCCGCAGAGCGGCGCACGTTTCTCCGCGATCGCGGCGAGGAGGTCGCGGATGGCGCCGTGGTGCTCGCCGTTGATGAGCCGGATATCCTTCAGGGGCTCGGGCTTGCCGATGCCGGCGGTGGTGATCGGCGTCTTCACGCCGTCCCGCTCCAGGATGGCCAGCGGTTCTTCGTCGACCTGCAGGGAGATGACGCCCTTGGTCCCGATCAGCCGGGCGCCGAAGGGCGTGCCCTTGGTCCAGGTGCCTTTCTTGGAATCGAAATATAAAGGGATGCCGCTCTTGGTCTCATAACGGGCATGGATCTCGTCCCCGACGATCAGGCCGACGCCTTCGTCGCCGGGACGGACGTCGGCCTTGGTCGCCGGACGCCCTTCGAAGAGGATGGTGGCTTCGCACGAGATCGCCGGTCCGGTGAAGAGGGTCGCGAGGTTGAAGCCGTGCCCGCCCAGCACCCAGAGGTCGAGCCCGCCGCCGCGCTGATCCTGCTTCCCGCGCACGCGGACTTCCTTGAGTTCGCCGATCTCGCCCGCGGCGACGAGCTGCTTCACGACGTCAAGCACCGGGTGGTAACGGTTACGATGCGCGATGGCGAGCTTCGCGCCTTTGTCCGCGCAGAGCCTCACGACCTCATCCGCCTCGGCCAAGGTGCGCACGAACGGTTTCTCGACATAGATGCCCTTCACGCCGGCTTCGATGGCGGCGACGATCATGTCCCGATGCTCATGGATATGCCGCGGGCAGATGGCCGCGAGGTCCGGCTTCGCCTCCGCCAGCATGACGCGGTAATCGGCGTAAGCCTTGACGCCGCCGAGTTTCTTGGCCGCGGCGGCCAGCCCTTTGGGGTCGGCGTCCGCGACGGCCACGATCTTCGTCTGCGGGATCTTGAGCC
>VHCL01000093.1 GCA_016871725.1 Verrucomicrobiota bacterium
ACCCGCCCGATTACGGCCTCGGCGGTGTCGCCGGCGTTGATGTCGTTGCTGCCGCAGTGGAAGACGACCACGCGCGGGTGGTAAGGCAATGTGATGCGATCCATGTAGCCGAGGACTTCGGTCGTCTTCGAGCCGCCGAAGCCTCGGTTGATGAGCGGGTAAGGGGCGAAATCCCGGGCGGCCGACTTCCAGAGCCGCAGCGAACTGGCGCCAGAGAAGAGCAAGGCGCCCTGCGGCGGCGGGTTGGCTTTGTCAGCCGCTTCGAAGGCCGCGATGTCCTTGTCATATTTGGCGGACGAGAAGGCCGGCTTGGCGACGTCGGCCGCGAACCCGGTGACGGCGAGGAGGAGGGCGAGGAGGAGTTTCATATGAGAAGGGGTAGGGGTAGGGGTAGGAAAGGCAGGGAGGCGGGGAGGGCAAGGCTAGCGAGGGCCGAAGGACCGGAGGACACGAGGGCAGGAGGCCAGGAGGTAATGTGTGCAAAAGTGCAAATGCGGCGGTGCCGCGTGCAAAGGTGCAAATGTCAGGTGAAAGCGGTTAGCGGTTGGCGGAAAGCGGTTGGGGGCACCAGCATGCAGGGCAATAGAAAGGCGGAAAGCTGCCCCGGGTGGCAGGCTTCATAGCCCATCTTCCGGTCGTCCTTTGTTTTTCCTATCCGCCAACCGCCAACCGCTATCCGCTACGACCTGACTCGGCTTTTGGCTTTCCTCTGTCATCCGTCATCGGTCATCTTTCATCTACCTTCCTCCCATGCCCCTCGTCCCCGGTCTCCTCAGCCCCTACGAAGCCGTCCGCGGTTTCGTGTACCTGCCTCGCCTCGTCTCCAAGATCCGCCTGCACGCCGCCGGACAGTTGCACGCCGATTTCGTGAACAACCTCGGCAAGGCCTTCGACGACCGTTGCTGCCAGTATCTCGGGGTCAAGTATGACGACCTCCGCGTCTGGGTGCTCCAGAATCCGGCCGCGACCTCCGAGCAGGTCCTCGCCTGGGCCGAGGCCAAGGGGCGTAAGCTTTCCACGAACGACATCGAGATCTGGAACGGCTTCATGACCAAGCGCGGCTGGCGTGACGAAGCCAACGAAGTGCTCGTCCGGCGCCTCAAGGAGAACGGCCTGACCGCCGACGCCGGCGTGGACACGATGTTCGACTACATCGAGGTCGATGAAGGCCGTCCGGCCCGAAAAGCGGCGCTTTAAGCCCGCTTTGCGAAGATTTCCCCTTGATTAGGGGTTGAGAGGAGGGTCGGTCCGCCCAAGACTTACCCTCCTCTTTTTACGAACCGCATCCGTCCGGGTGCTCCTTCGCCTTGCGTCGTCTCCGCACATCAGTCGCCCGCTCCGCGGGAATCGGCCTTCGGGCCGGGGAGGGACGCGCATGACCTTGGCCTTGCTCCTCGCGGAAGCCGCGGCGCAGGCCGCCCCGGTCAAAGGCGTGGCCGCGGTCGCCAACAACTTCCAGCTGGCGCTGCTCGCGTTCAAGTCCGGCGGCTGGGTCGTCGCCCTGATCGGCGCCGCCGCGATGGTCGGAAGGCTCCTCGTCGACGAAGCCGCCGACGCCAGCTGGCAACGTTCGCTCCGGCACGTGCTCGCCGCCGCGATCTTCGCGGTCATCGCCTATTTCGTCATGTTCCAGTGGGAGCTGTCTTCGCTTAACAAGGCCATCGTCCAAGGCCTTTGCGGCGCCGTCGCTCCGGAGCTCGTCGACTGGATCACCACCAACATCCGCCGTAAGCTCGGTTATAAGGACAAGCCGAAGACGCCGGCCTGGAAGAACCTTTTCACACGGAAGCAGAAGCCGAAGCGCCGTCGCCGTCCGGGCGCCGCCGCGAAGAAAGCCTCGCCGGCCAAGGCCGCGCCGAAGAAGGGCGCCAAGAAGCCCGCCGCCAAGAAGGCCCCGGCGAAGAAGGCTCCCGAAAAGAAGCCGCGCGCCCGGAAGCCCGCCGCGCCTAAGCCGGACGACGGCCAGGCCACCCTCAACCTTTGAACAACCAACGTCATGTGCGCCCAGCGTAGCCGCGGTCGATCCGCCAAGAACAACCTCATCCAGGCCGAGATCGGCATCGTCGGCATGGCCGTCGTGACGCTCCTCGTCTCGCTGGCCGGCCTCTGGTTCAGCCATGAGCTCAAGGGCACGACCGAGCGCGTCCGCACCACGACCCTCAGCGTCCAGGCCTCCGTCGAGGCTTACAAGTCGGCCATGAAGTCGGCCGAGACCGCCGTCGTGCTCCTGACGGACGAAGGCACCAAGTCCGACAACAAGAACGTCGAGGTCACCGCGAACAACGCGACCGCCGCGCTGGTGCTCGCCGAGCGCGACACCAAGGAGTCCGTCAAGCTGCTCGACCAGGTGATCGAACTGCTCGCCACCTACGAGACCGTCACCGTCACCTTCGGGGCGTCCGCCTTCATCTTCGCGTTGTTCGTCGCGATCCGTCGCTTCCGCATGTGAGCGGGCCGGCGGCTCAGGCGAAGTGACCGAAGCCGCGGACCTTGATCGGTTGGCCGTCCGCCACGTCGCGGGCCTGGCCCGTGCCGGCTTCGACCGTGCCTAGGCGCGTCAGCGGCGTGAGCGGGAAGGCTTTGCGGAAGGAGGCTTCGAGCAGGTCGGCGCGTTCGGCGCTGACCGCAAACAAGAGCTCGTAGTCCTCACCGTCCTGCAGGGCGTGTTCGAGGACCGGTTTGCCGTCGGACTTCGCCAGCGCCTTGGCGGCGTCGGAGACCGGCAGGGACGCCACGTCGATGCGCGCGTCGAGCTTCGGGCCCAGCAGTCCGGGCAGGTCCTTGGCGAGTCCGTCGGAAAGGTCGGTGCAGGCCGTCACTTCGCCGTGGCCGCAAAGCCATTCGCCTTCGGCGAGACGCGGAGAGAAATCGAGGTGCCGGCCGTAGAGCGAACCGCCGAGCTGGCCGGTGACGAAGAGCGCGTCGCCTGCGGCGGCCGTTCGCCGGGTCAGGGTGCGGTGGGCGAAGCCTTGGACCGCGAGGGTGCCGATGAACGACCCATGGGCGCCGCGGCAGACGTCGCCCCCGACGATGCGGAGGCCCGCCTTGGCGGCGGCGCGGCCGGCGCCATGGGCGAAGTCGGTCAGCCAAGTCGCGTCGACGTCGGGCCCGATCACCAAGGAGAGCAGGGCGTCGGAAGGCGTCGCGCCGGCCGCGGCCAGGTCGCTGAGGTTCCGGTTCACCAGCTTGGCGCCCGCGCGGATGCCCTCGCAGGCCGCGTCGAAGTGACGTCCCAGGATCACCGAGTCGATCGTGCTGGCGCGGACGGCGCGGCCGCCCTTGGTCGGCAGGTGGGCGCAGTCGCCGCCCGGGCCTTCGGGGAAGGCCGGCGCGGCGTCGGCGAGCGACTGCACCACGCGGCGGATGATCTCTTCCTCGGTCAGCTTCGCGACCGAGCGGTCGGCCAGAGTCGTGAGGGCGCCCATGGTCTCAGAACGTGGAGGCGGCGGGCGCCAGTTTCAACCAGACCAGGTTCCAGCCGTTGAAGGCGGCGTGGGCGGCCATGCAGGTCAGCAGGCCGTAACGGTCGCGGACCAGGCACATGAACGCGCCGAACCCGAAGAGCGGCAGGGCGGCGGAGGGGCTCAGGTGGGCCGCGCTGAAGATCGCGCCCGTGAGGGCGACCGCGAGCCAGCGGCCATGACGTTCGGAGCCGACGGTCAGCAGCCGGCGCAGGCCGGGGTAAAGCATGCCGCGGAAGGCGAGTTCTTCCATGACGGGCGCCCCGACGGTCACGGCGAAGACGATCGTCACGAACCGCCAGGAATCGACGTCGGTCTTCAGCACCGAGTCCACGATGTCCTGCGGCTCATCGGCCGGAGGCTCGCCGACCCAGCCCGATTGGAACAGCTGCGTCCAGCCGACGTGCACGCCTTTCCACAGGGCGGCCAAGGTCAGCCCCAAGGCGAAGAGGATCAGCAGGACCAGCAGCAGCCGGGACCATCCGAAGGCGCGGGCCGCGCGCCGGAGCGGGCTCGCGTCCGGATCTTCGGCCGGGGTCTCCGGGGCCCAGCGCAGCGTCTCCGGGACGAGGGCGCCCATCGCGATCATCGTCAGGGCGGCGGCCGCCTGGCCGAGGAAGGCCGCGGTGAACACGTGGGCCTGGGCGATGCCGAAGTGGGACGAGAAAGCCTGGGCCGCGGCGGTGACGACGAGGCCGAAGACCAGGCCGAAAGCCATCACGCCGGTCACCACGCCGAGCGCGGCGTTCAGGGCGGAGGCGGGCAAGGGCGGCGGCACGCCGGGCAGGCCGCGCCAGCAGCGCAGGCCGAAGAGGCCGAGCGCCGCCGCGGTGAGGTTGGCGCCCACGCAGGCCCAGTCCCACGGCCCGAAGGCCTCGAGGGATTGGGCGAGCTCGTCCATGCGGGCTTAGGCGCCGAAGACCTGACGGCCGCCGACGAACGTGGCGCGGACGCGGCCGGTCAGGGCGCGGCCGACGAGGGGGTTGTTGCCGGACTTGGAGACCAGGTCGGATTTCGTCGGCGTCCACGCGGCCTTCGGGTCGAGGACGACCAGGTCGGCCAGGGCGCCCGCCTTGAGGGTGCCGGCGGCGAGCCCGAGGGCCTTGGCCGGTCCGTGCGTGAGGCGGGCGACGAGCACGGAGAGGTCGGCGTGGCCGCCGGCGACGAGCGCCGTGTGGGCGGCCGCGAAGGCCGTCTCGAAGGTCGCGGCGCCGAACGGGGCGAGGTCGAACTCACAGTCTTTCTCGGTGGCCGTGCAGGGCGAGTGGTCGGAGCAGACCGCGTCGATCGTGCCGTCGACGAGCGCGGCGATGAGCGCCAGCCGGTCGGCCTCCTCGCGGAGGGGCGGGTTCGTCTTCAGGCTGGTCGGGTAATTCGCCAGCGCGGCGTCGGTCAGGAGCAGGTGGAGGGCGGAGACCTCGGCCGTGACCGAGAGCTGCTTCGCCTTGGCGCGGCGGACGATCTCGGCGGAGCCGCCGGAGGAAAGGTGCTGCAGGTGGATGCGGGCCTTGGTGAGCTCGGCGAGCAGGCAGTCGCTCGAGACCACGATCTCTTCGGCCGCGCGGGGCAGGCCGCGGAGGCCGAGGCGGAGGGACCAGGCGCCTTCGTGCATCTGGCCGCCTTCGGTCATGCTGCTGTCCTGGCAATGGTCGAGCACGACGAGGTCGAACATCGCGGCGTATTCCAGGGCGCGGCGCATGATCTCGTTGTTCTGCACGCCCGAGGTCGTGTCGGTGACCGCGACCACGCCGGCCTTCTTCATCGTGCCCAGCGGGGCGAGGGCCTTGCCTTCATGGCCTTTGGTGAGGGTGCCCGTCGGGAGCACGCGCACGGCGGCGTCGCGGGAGCAGATCTCGCGGAGGAGCTGGATCGTGCCGACGTTGTCCGCCGCGGGGAGCGAGTCGGGCATCGTGACGACGGTCGTGAAGCCGCCGGCGGCGGCCGCGCGGGTGCCCCTGCG
>VHCL01000094.1 GCA_016871725.1 Verrucomicrobiota bacterium
CGCCTTGTCGGTCTGCTCCGGATCGAGGTAACCCATGAAGACGTTCGCGCCGCGGATCTCGAGCAGGCCCACCTGCCCGCTCGGCAGCACCTCGCCGCTCGTGGGGTCGAGGAAACGCACGGCGACACCGACGACGGGCCGACCGACGGAACCGCGGACGTTGCCCACCCAGACGCCGCCGGGCGCCTCGGGGTCCGTCCGGTCCGGGACGTTGACCGACAGCACGGGGCTCGTCTCGGTGATGCCGTAGCCTTCGAGCATCGGCGTCTCGAGCTGGGTCGCGAACGCGTCGACGAGGTCGGCCGGACACTTCTCGGCGCCGACGACCGCCCACTCGAGGGAAGCGAATTCGGCGGCGGTGCCACGACGGAGATACGGACGGAGGAAGGTCGGCGTGCCGACGACGACGGTGACCTTCTCCTCCTTGATGGCCTTGACCGCGGCGGCGGCGTCGAGCGGCGAGGGCAAGGTCACGAGACGCGGCTCCCGCGAGAGGCAGTACCAGAGGCCGATGGTGAAACCGAAGCTATGGAAGACCGGCAGGCTGCTGAGCAGGACGGCGGAATCCGGCAGGATGTCCGCGTCCTCGATCTGCCGGAGGTTGGCGAGGATGTTGCGGTGCGAGAGCCGGACGCCTTTCGGCTGACCGGAACTGCCGCTGGTGAAGAGCAAGGCCGCCTCGGCCTCGCCGCCGCGCTTCGGCAGGCCGAGGCAGGCGCAGGTCCACGCGGCCGGGAGCACGCGGATGAGCGCGATCCGCCAGGCGAGACCGGCCCGCGGATACGCGGTCAGGAAATCGGCGACGTCGAGGACGCGGTCGCCCCACGGGAAGTCCGGGAACTTCTCGGCCAGCTTGCTGCGGAAGGCGCCGGCGGTGACGACGAGCTCGACCTCGGCGCGCTGCAGGCAGGACAAGGCCTGCTCACGTCCCAGGGAGAAATTCAGGTTCACCGGCACCTTGTCGGCGAGCAGGCAGCCGAGGTTGGCGACCGCCGCCGCGACGCCGGGAGGCAGCACGATGGCGACGCGCCGGGCGGAAGTCCGCCGCTTGAGCTCACCCGCGAAGGCCCAGGAGAGGGCGAGCAAGGTGGCGCCGCCGAATTCCCGCCGCGCCGAGGTCCGGTCGACCAAGGCGACCGCCCCGCCCTTCTTCGCCAGACCGGCGGCGACCTCCCGACCGAGATGCCCTTCGAGGGACGCGCGCTGCGCGAAGGCTTCGGACGCCAGTTCCAGCAGCCGCAGCCGCGTCGTCGCATGCTCGGCGGCGGGATAAGCCTGCCCGATGACCACGCTCACGGGGCGCGGGAAATGCTTGGGCATCTTCCAGAAGAACTTGCCGCCGCTGAAGCTGAAGAGCGACCCCCACATGCCGTCGATGGCCAGCGGCAGGATCGGGCACTCGGCGCGCCGCGCGATGAGCTCGTAACCCTTGCGCAACGGCAGGATGCCGCCATTGCGCGTGAGGCTGCCTTCGGGGAAGATGCAGACGACCTCGCCGGCCTTGAGGGCGTCGGCCGACTTCTGGATGGCGTCCTTGGCCTTGGACTCCGCTACGGGGATCGTCCCCATCGTCCGGGTCAGGAACCGCATCACCCGCTGACGTTCGAAACCCTCCCAGGACAGGAAGCGGACCGGCCGGGGCGACAGCGCGCCGACGAGGAGGACGTCCACGTAGGCGACATGGTTGGCGATGAGCAGCACGCCGCCCCGGTCCGGCAGGTTCGCCAGCCCCTTGAGCCGGACGCGGTAGAAACACCTCACGAACAGCCAGCTGGCGGTCTGCACGGCGCAATAGCCGAGGGACATCGTGCGATGCCGGCGCGGCGCCCGCCAGGCGAAGGCGAGCAGGAAGACCACCAGCAGCAGGCCGGCGACCGCGGCGAGCGCGCCGAGGAGCATCAGCAGGAACCAGGCGAGCGAGTAAAGCAGAGGCACGGCTCCAAGTTGCGGAGCGGGCGGGCAGGCGCAAGCCGAGTCCTTTCGGGTTGACCCCTACCCGTCCGCGGATGCCCTAGGGGCACCCGCGATGCGCGACTACGTCCTCAGACGGTTGCTGCTAGTCCCACTGACCTTCGTGGGCATCACCTTCGTCGCGTTCTGCTTCACCCGCTTCGTCCCGGGCGGTCCCATCGAACAGGCCATGGCCGAGCGGCAGCAGGCCGAGAACCGCAAGCAGACCTCCGCCGCCCGCCCCTCCGGTCCGGCCTCGCCGGAAGAACTCGACAACCTGCGCCGCCGCTACGGTTTCGACCGTCCGCTCCTGGAGGCCTACGCCATCTGGCTGGGCGCCCTGCCCGGCCCGGCCGACTGGGTGACCATCCGGCTCGACAAGGACGGCCGGGGCGAGGCCGACGTCGCGGATGACCAGGCCGAGGGCGCGCTCCTGAAACTCTCCGTCCGCGCCACGGATGGCGGCTACGTGGTCACGCCCGCCGACGCCAAGAAGGTCCGCCCGGCCTGGCGGGCCGAGACGGCGCCTTTGCCGGACGACCCGGAGAAAGCCCCGCGGCTACTCGTCTATCGTCGCGCCTACGCCGGCCTCCTCCAAGGCGAGCTCGGCGATTCGACCTCGAGCGACCGACCGGTCTGGGACGAGATCAAGGAGCGCCTCCCGATCTCGGCTTGGTTCGGCGCCTGGTCCCTGCTCCTCGCCTACGGCATCTCGATCCCGCTCGGCGTGGCCAAGGCGCTGAAGCGCGACGGCTGGTTCGACCGGGGGTCCTCGCAGCTGCTCTTCGTCTTGTATTCCATCCCCGGCTTCATCCTCGCCGTCGCCGCGCTGCAGTTCCTCTGCTTCCAGCTCGGCTGGTTCCCGACCAAGGGCTTCAACTGGGAGTCGCTGACCTGGGGCGGCCGGCTCCACCACACCGTCGTGCCGCTGGCCTGCGAGATGGTCGGGGCCTTCACCGCGCTGACGCTCTTCACGCGCAACGGCCTGCTCGACAACCTCGCCGCCGACTACGTGCGCACCGCCAAGGCCAAGGGCCTGAGCCACGGCCGCATCGTCTACGTGCACGCCCTGCGCAACGCGCTCATCCCGCTCGCGGCCACCTTCGGCGGCAACCTCGGCTTCTTCCTCACCGGCTCGTTCCTGATCGAGGTGACGTTCAACATCCCCGGACTCGGCCTGCTCGGCTACGACGCCCTCACCCACCGCGACTTCCCGGTGTTCCTGGGCCTCCTCACGCTTTCCAGCCTGGCGATGCTCCTCGGCAACATCGTCTCCGACCTCTGCGTCGCCGCCGTCGACCCGCGCATCCGGTTCGACAAATCCGCATGAGCCTGCTCGACCCCATCACCCGGCAGCGCTTCGCGCGCTTCCGCCGGCACCGCGCCGGCTGGTGGTCCTTGCTCGCCTTGCTCGCCCTGTCGGTCCTCGCCGTGCTCGGCCCCCTGCTCGTCGGCCATCGTCCGCTGATCCTCCACGTCGACGGCGTCACGCGCTTCCCGGTCTTCGCCGGCTACGTCTCCGGCCGGGAACTCGGCCTGCGGATCGAAGGCGAGCCCGACTACCGCCTCCTCGCCGAGGAGCTGCGGCGCGACGGACGCGGCTGGCTCGTCATGCCGCCCGTGCCGTTCGCGCCCGACGAAGTCTGCGAGGTCATGCCGCCCGTCTCGCGCGACGACCAAGGCCGCTGGCAGGATCCGCGCGGCGTCATCGCCGAGGGCCGCATCTTCACGCTCAACGCTGACGGCACCCGCCGCCAGGTCTGGACGGTCATCAACGGCCGGACCGAAGGCGACGCCCGGCTGCTCGCCGACGGCGCCACGGTCGCGCGCGCCAAGTTCGTCGGCGGCGAACTCGTCCATCGCGCCCCGGCGGGCGACCGGACCGACTGGAAGCCGGGCCAAGGCCTGCGGACGCTGATCCCGTCGCCCTGCCCGCCCGGCCTGGACGGCCACTGGCTGGGCACCGACGAGTCCGGCCACGACATCGTCGCCCGGCTCTTCGGCGGCTTCCGGCTGCTGCTCCTCGCGGCCGTCATCTTCCTGCCGTGCGTCTACGGCGTCGGTCTCGCGCTCGGCGCGGCGATGGGCTACTTCGGCGGCTGGTTCGACCTCGCGTTGCAACGCGTGATGGAAGTCTGGTCCAACATCCCCTTCCTCTACGCCATCATCTTCCTCGCGAGCCTGCTGGAACCCTCGCTCGCCATCCTCATCCTGATCCTCGTGGCCTTCTCGTGGATCGGCCTGGCCCAGCAGCTCCGCGCCGCCGCCTACCAGGTCGCCGCCCGCGACTTCGTGACCGCCTCCCGCGCGCTCGGCGCCGGCCATGCCCGCATCATCTGGCGCCATGTCCTGCCGAACTGCGCGACGGTCATCCTGACCACCCTGCCGTTCAGCCTGCACGGCCTGGTGTTCTCGCTCTCCGCGCTCGACTACCTCGGCTTCGGCCTCCCGCCCACCGAACCTTCCTGGGGCGACCTCCTCCATCAGGCCAAGGAGAACTGGCATGCCTGGTGGATCCTCGGCCCGACCCTCGGCTGCCTCGTCGGCACCATGGTCATGATCAACTCCATCGGCGAGGCGCTCCAGGACGCCTTCGACCTCCGCCGCCAACAACGATGAGAATCCTCCTCGCCTGCCTCTGCCTGCTCGGGATCGCGCGGGCCGAGACCTATCAGGACCCCAAGGCCGCCGCCTTCTACGCCGCGCATCCGGACTTCTTCCGCTTCGCCACGCCCGCCGACCTGCCCAAGGACCTCGTCTGGCGCGACGGTTCGGAGCAGGCCGAGTTCGCCGACCCCCGCGCGGTCCGCGGCGGCGTGCTCCGGCAGTTCATCACGGGGACGCCGCCGACGCTGCGCCGCGTCGGGCCCAACGCCAACAACGGCTTCCGCGGCGAGCTCTACGACAACAACGACTACGGCCTGCTCGCGGGCCACCCGAACACCGACGAGGTCATCCCGGCCCTCGCGACGAGCTGGGCGATGTCGGCCGACGGGATGACGGCCTACTTCCGGCTGGATCCGCACGCGAAGTTCACCGACGGCCAGCCGGTCACGGTCGACGACTTCTTCTACACCTTCTACTTCCACCGCTCGCCGTGGGCGAAGGCGGACTGGTACGCCGACCACTACACGCGCGAATGGGGCGGCGTCACGAAGTACGACGACCATACGCTGGCGGTGAAGGCCCCCCGCAAGCGGCCGTACCAGCTGGAACTCCTCGGCGGCCTGCGGCCGACTCCCCGGCAGTTCTTCAAGGACTTCGGCCCCAATTACGAGAAGGCCTACAACGACCGCTTCCACCCGACGACCGGACCTTACTATGTGAAGCCGGAGGACTTCCGGCGCGAGAAATCCCTCACGCTCACCCGCGTGACCGACTGGTGGGGCGACCGGCGTAAGTATTACCGGCACCGCTACAACCCCGACGCCATCCAGTACGGCGTCATC
>VHCL01000095.1 GCA_016871725.1 Verrucomicrobiota bacterium
TCGGGAGCGCGTTCGTCGCCGGCGCCGTCTGCGCGATCGCCGACGGGACGAGGAACGCGGCCGTGAGGAGCACGGCGCGGGACAGCGGGAAGCGGCGGCGCGGCGTCTTCAAGCTCAGTAGTTGAGGCTCACCGACAGCCAGAGGCGGTCGTGCCGGAGCGTGCCGTCCTGGTCGGAGCCGTCCGGCTTGGGGTTAGGGTTGTCGCCGAGGCGGCGCGACCACGTGGCGCGCCAGACCGTGTCGGCGGGGCCGGCCCAGCTGAGCCCGAGACCGGCGCCTTCGTAGGAGAGATGGTTGACGGCCGCCGCGCCGTTGATGGCGTTGTCGGCGTTGACGCGCATGCGGGCGTGGTCGACGAAGGCGATCGCCTGCCAGCGCGTGGCGAACTGCCAGCGGGTCTCGAGCGCGGCGACGTAGCCTTCGTCGCCCGACCCCTCGTTGACCGGATAGGCGCGCACGCCGCCGACGCCGCCCGCGAAGAGCTTCTCGGCGGAGTCGAGGTTCTTCGAGGCCAGCTGGCCGTTGAACGAGGCGGCGAGCACGAGGCCTTCGGCGAGGTTCTGCGAGCGCGTGAGCGTGAGGCGCAGCTTCTGGAAGCGGCCTTCGGCCTTGGTCGTCGAGGCGACGCTCGCCTGGTTGGGGGAGCCGCCGAGGTCGAGCTCGCCCGCGGTCCACTGCAGGTTCGCGGAGGTGACGCCGCCGCCGAGGAAGCCGTCGTAGACGTTGGCGTTGAAGCCGGCCGCGACCGAGCGGATCGCGTAATCGCTCACGGACACGTCGGCCGCGGTGTTGCGGAAGGCCTTCGACTCGAGCCCGGCGGTGAAGTTGACGTTGAAGACGCGACTACGCGCGAGCGGACGCAGGTAATCGGCGGTCCAGGTCGTGGACTGGCCGGCGAGGCGCGCGGCGACGAAGTCGGGCGACACGAGCTCGTAGTCCATGCGGCCGACGCCGAACGTGAGGCGCGAGCCCTCGTAGCCGACCGGCAGGCCGAAGCCGAGCCGGCCGAAGCGCGCGCCTTCCGACTTGAGCAGGTCGGCGGAGAACTGCTCGCCCAGGCCCTGCGGCGAGGCGAGCGCCACGCTGGCGAGGGCGCGCGGCGCGCCGGTCGAACGGGCGCCGGCGTTGTCGGCGCTCACCGAGCCGGACCAGAGCGGCATCTTGCGCGAAAGCAGCACCAGGTCGCTGCGACCTTCCTCCGTCCCGGCGGCCAGGCCGCCCGTCACGGAGGCGCCCGGCAGGTCGCCGGCGAGGAGCAGGCCGCGGTCAAGCAGACGCATGTCCGTCGGCGCGCCGGGGATCATCGCATGCGTGATGATCTGCTTGAGCAGTTCGGGCGAGATCCGGCCGTCGGAAGCGGGATCGAGGGACACGCCGCCGAAGCGCGACTCGAGCACGCGCAGGACGACGAAGCCGGAGGTGACCTCCTGCTTCGGAACGGAGACCGTGGCGACGTAACCTTGGCGGCGGTAATGGAGCGAGATCTCGGCGGCGGCGTTGCGCAGATCTTCGAAAGTCAGCGGCCGGCCGACGTAGCCGGCGAGAAGCGGGGCGAGCTGCTCGGAGGGAATCAGCAGGTTGCCCGTGAACGTGAAGGCCTTCACCGTCAGCGTGGGTCCTTTCGGCGTCACGATCTCGACCTTGGGCGGGGGGGCTTCCGGGCCGACGTCCGGCAGGCGCGGTGCCGGGAAACTCCGCTGGATCTGGTTAAGCAGACTGCCGGCATCCGGGGCGGCTTGGCCCCGGAGTTCAGCCCACGAACTGGCTAAAACTATACCCAGCAAAAGACCCCAGCCCCGGGAGAGCGGTTTCGACGCCAAAAACTTATTCACAACGCGTGGCATGTGGTCAGGATCTAACTTAAGACAATACCCTGTTTTGCAACACTTTGTGGCATCCCCAGCCTACCCGAAAACCTGACTTAGATACGCACGTAATGCGACGATTATATGATTAAAACAGTCGTATAGTTTCGTTTTAAGGACTGATTTCTTTCTTTAAATGAAAAATCCTCCTCCTTTCGAACGGCTCGGAGAGCCATCCCTACCCAGGTCCCAAGGTAGGGTCGGGACCGCGTCACGACATGGCTGCCTCATGTTCGCCGCAGGGCGAACGCAGGTAGGGGCACGATTCATCGTGCCCTCATCATCGGAGGGCGCGGCGTAGCCACGCCCCTACCCTTCAGCCGCCCTGCGGCGGCCGGGATAGGACAGCACATGGTGCTGTCCCTACCTCGTTACCTGCGGATGCGATGTCATCGCATCCCTACCCCAGGCAGAGTTAGGGCGGGTTCTCCGAACTCGCCGCCGATCGGAAAGCCCGGAGAACCGTCCCTACCTTGACCTCAGAAGCTGCGGTTGACGGAGAACCAGACTCGGGCCGCCCTCTGCTTGGCGTCCGCCTGGGCGTCGCCGCCCTTCATGGCCCAGGCGACCGCGATGTCACCTGACCACTGCTGGTAGGTCGTGCGCACGCCGAAGCCGGCGCCGGAGATGAAGCGTCCCTGATCCGCGGCGGCGTTCCAAGGGCGATAATTGATATCGGCCTGCGCGGCGTCGTAGAAAGCATAAGGCGCGAAGGCGCCGGCGTCGTAACGCAGTTCGACCTGGCCGAGCCAGCCCTCGTCGCCCATGCCCTCGCCGAGCGGATAGGCCCGGACGCCTTGCGCGCCGCCGAGGCCGAAGCGTTCGGAGGAGTCGAGGTTACGGTCGGTGAGCTGGAGCGAGTAGCGGCCGTAGAGCGAGAAACCCGCGGGCAGGTTCTGGACGCGCGCGAGGTCGAGGGTGACCTTGTCGAAATGACCCTGCTTGCGGGCCGTGGTGTCGTCGACCGCCGTGAGGCCGGCGTCGAGGTTCATGTCGCCATGCGTCCAGGTGAGCATCCCGTAGGTGATGCCGCCGCCGCCGAGCCCGTCGCGATGATCGAAACGGAGGGAGAGCGGGAGCGACCGGCTGAACTTGTCCTCGCTTACGGAGGTCGCGTCGAAATCGTCGTTCAACGACTTATACTGCAGGCCGAAGGAGGCGAGCAGGTTGGACTGACGCGAACGAATCAGCGGGTAGCTGAGCTTGGCCGTCCAGACGCGGGCGAGACCCGAGGCCTCGAGGGCGGCGAACTCCTTGCCGAGCTGGTAGGTGTTGAGCGCCCAGCCGACCTGACCGCGCAGACCGGCGGAGCCGAGGGCGGCGTCGTAATCGACGGAGCCGAGCCAGAGGGAGGCGTTCGTGGCCATCACCGAGGCGGCCAGGCGGTCTCCGAACTGCAGCGCGGAGTTACGATACCAGGCGGCGCGGAAACGGAGGTCGCCGGTGTAGCGGCTGCCCTCGTTGTCGACGCCGGCCTCGCCGCCCTGCTCCTTCTCCATCAGCACGCCGACTTCGAGGTCGCCGACACCGACCTGCTGGCCGGGGCTGACCACGGGACGGACGCCGACGCCCGGGACGTCGTCGAGGATGAGCAGCGTGCGCTCCAGGCGGGTGCTCTCGATGAGTTCGCCGCGGCGGAGCGGCGAAAGGTAAGGCTGCGAGCCGGCCGCGACGGCGGCCTCACCCGTGACGCGGACTTCGCCGTAGGCGCCTTCGAGGATGCGGATGCGCAGCAGTCCGTCCTTGAGCTCCTGCGCCGGCACGACGGCACGGGCGAAGGGATAGCCGTTCTCGCGATAATAGCGACCGATGATGCGGGCGAGCGCGCGGAGGCCTTCGAGATCATGCTTCTTGCCCAGTTCCGCGGCGATGAGCGCGCGGAGGACCTCGGCGGAGAAGACGGTGTTGCCTTCGAAGGTCACGGCCGAGACGACGACCGCCGGTCCGGCGGAGACGCCCTTGGCGGGCTCGGCGGGGACGGCGACCTGCAACTGCTGCGACGCGGGCGCCTTGGGGACGACCGGCCGCAAGGTGTTGAGCACCTGGCCGCCGTCAGGGGGCGCGACCTGCGCGAAAGCGCCGGAGGAAGCCACCAGCAGGGAAGCCAGCGGCAGAAGACGAGGAGAACGCATCAGCGGAGAAGGAGCGGGAGATTATTCGGCGACGACGGGACGGACGCCGAGATTGACGCCGCCGTTGACGACGATCACGTCGAGCGGCCCCATGAGCGAGCGGGTGACGCCATCCTGGGCGCGACGCGAGCCGGTCGGACCGGCCGGCGCGGCTTCGGTGGCGGGAGCTTCGGCGACCGCCGCGGACGGCGCCGGCGTGGGCGCGGGATTGGCGGACGGCGCGGGCGACGGCGTGGCCGACGGAGCCGCCGGCGTCGCCGACGGGACGGAGGGCGTCGGCGCGAAGGCCACGACGTTCGAGGCCGGACGCGAAGCGGGGACGTAGTTCAGGCCGCCGGGCGTGGCCGGCAGGCGGACCGCCACGGGCGGCACGGCGAGCACGGGGACGAGGACCGGGACCGGCAGGAAGACGCGGACGTCGACCGCGGCCGGGGCCGCGCCGATGGTCAGCACGCCGTCGACGAAAGTCAGCGCGTAGTTCGTCGAGGAATATCCGCCCGGGGTTATCGCATAGGTGCCGCCGTTGACGGCTCCCTGGCTGTTGCCGCCGTAAGTCGGCGAGCCGGCGAGGACGCCCTGGCCCTGACCGCCGACGAAACCGGTGAAGATCAGGCCGTTGCCGCCCGTGAAGGGCACGCCGTCGTGGTTCTTCGAGAGATCCGCCGCGCGCACCGAGAGCGGCGCCCGGGTGATGTCGGCGAGCACGCTGAAGGAAGTCGGCAGGTATTCGTAATTCCCGGCGTCAGGTCCGCCGAGCGAGAAACCCGAGACCGTGACGGTCTTGCCGTTGCCGGCGTTCGGGTCGGAGAACTGGCCGGTCGCGCCGGTGAGCGAGAGCGTATCGCCGGCGATCAGGCCGCCGAAGACCGCACCACCCGTATTGAGCGTGGCGTTCGGATTGGCGTCGTAGACCTTGCCGTTCGCGGTCACGCCGGTGATGCCGGTGAGGGTCCGCTTGGTGATCGCGGCGGTGGTGGTGGCGTTGCTCGAGACGAGGTTGTAATTCGCGAGATCCGCGCCGCCGAGGACGAGGCCGGTGATGTTGACCGTCTTGCCCGGGCCGGCGTTCTTGTCCACGAAGTTACCCGTGGCCGCAGATACGGTGAGCGTGTCGCCGGAAATCAGGCCGGTGAAGGCGGCCGAGCTGGTGTCGAGGGTGGCGGAGGTGTTCCCATCGTAGACCTTGTCCTGAGCGGTGATGCCCGTGACCGCCGTGATGTCCTTCGGGGTGATGTTCGCCGCGGTCGTGACCGGGGCGAGCGGCAGGTCGTAGTTGCCCGCGTCGGCGCCGCCGAAGGTCAGGCCGGCGACCGTGACGGTCTTGGCGTTGCCGACGTTCCAATCCGCGAAGGTGCCCGTGCCGGCGGTG
>VHCL01000096.1 GCA_016871725.1 Verrucomicrobiota bacterium
GGTGCCGGAGTCGATGATCAGGCTGCCGTGATTACGGCTGAGGTTGCCCAGCGTGAGGGTGCCGTTGCCGATCACCCTCAGGGCGCCGAGGCCCATCAGCTCGCCGTTGAAGGTGCTGTCCTGGGTCTGGTTGACCGTGAGCGTGGTGCCGAGGCCCAGGTCGATGAAGGTATACTGGGAATTGGTCGCGCGGTTGCCGCCGGAGATGGCGCCGATGGTCTCGCCGTACTGCGAGGCGGCCTGGACGACGGTCGGACCCGTCGCGGTCGAGAAAGCCGGGGCGGACATCACGAAGCGGCGGCCGGCGTCGATGACGAAGGTCTGCGGCGCGCCGGACGGGACGTTGGGCGTGCCGGTGAGGACGAAGCGATTGTCGACGAGCGGGTCGATGATGGCGCTGAAGACCCCGTTGAAACCGGCGTCAGGCGCGCCCGAGATCGTCAGGCTTTCGCTGTTGACCACGCCGTGACGGCCCGCGGTGGTGACCTCGGTGACGGCGGCGGCGGTCAGGGAGACCGACGGCGCGGTCGCGTTGGCGGCCACGCTCAGCGTGATGCTGGTGTCAGGCGTGATGGCGGCGATGTAGGCGCCGGCCGGGATGCCCGGACCCGTGATCGGCTGGCCGACGACCAGGCCGGCCGTGCTGGCCAGGTTGACGGTGGTGCTGGCGTTCGTCGTCGCGGCGTTGGCGATGCTGGCGGAAGGGATCGCGACGTAGCTGGCGGTGAAATTGAGGCTGGCCACCCGGGTGCCCGGGTTGATGCCGTTGCCCGAGATGACCTGGCCGACGCTGAGACCCAGCGTGCTGTCGAGCTTGACGACGGTGGAACCGATGGCGGTGGCGCCGGCGACGCCGGAAAGGCTCACGCCGTCCATGACCATGCGGAGGTTGGACGAATCCTGGTTCGAGAAGACGACCGGAGCGGAGTCGCCGATGGCGAAGGAACCGCGGCCGGAGCGGGCGAGCTCGAGCACGCCGCCCTGGATCTGCACGATGCCGCTGAAATCATTGGCCTGCGCGCCCGCGCGGAGCACCAAGGTGCCGTTGCCGGTCTTGGTGATGCCCTGCTGGCCGTCGATGGACGAGGTGATGACGAGGCGCTTGGTCGGGTAGAGCGCGTCGGGATCGCCGAAGACGCTCGGATTCCAACCCGTCGTGTCGTTGCCGATGATGAGTTCGCGGGTAGGCGAACGGAGGATACCGCCCTGGATCACGGTGACGGAACCGGCAGTGAGCGCGGCGCCGGAAAGGGCGGAGACGACCGGGCGGTCGATCAGGAAGGTGGTCGCATCGACGATCTGCGTGATGCGGGCGCCGGCGGGGAGGCCGGTACCGGCGGGCTGGCCGGTGACGGCGACCGGCATGCCCGGGATGAGGCCGGCGGTGCTGGCGACGGTGACGGCCAGGGAACCGGCCGCGGCGTTGGCGCCGGTGACCGCGAGGGTCGCGCTGCCCGCGGCGGCGGTCTGGAGGATGCCGCCCGAGATGACCTTGAGCACGCCGCCGTCCGGGATGCTGAGCAGCGAGGAGCCGGTGGCGTTGAAACGGACGCTGATCGGCGAGACGACGTTGAGCAGCGAACCCGAGTAACCGGCGACGTCGGTGATGTTCTCGCCGTTGGTGACGCCCGCGAGGGCGTCGCGCGAAGCCATGGTGACCGGCACGATGTTGCTGCCGACGCGGGTGGCGAAACTGGTGGCACCGGAGCCGTCGGTCACGGTGGCGGCGGCGCCGAGGGTGCCGAGCAAGCCGGTGAAGAGGTCGTTCGAGGTGGTGGTCGTGATGCCGTTGGCGGCGTCCTGCACGCCGGCCGGCAGGGTGAACCGGACGGTGCCGGCGACGCGCTGGGAGATCGCGCCGAGATTCAGCACGAGCTTGCGACCACCGGCGGCGAACAGGTCGATGGAAGAGTAACCGCCCGTATTGCCGGTGGCGACGGCCGGGAGCACCAGGCCGGCGACGGTCTGGCTGACGTCGAAGTTCGGATTACCGAGGAAGCGCACGCTGCCGCCGCGCAGGTCGATGCCGCCGGCGGGGTTGAGGCGATTGGCGACGAGGGTGCTGCTGGCGGTGGCGTAATCCAGCAAGGTGAGGCCCGCGTCGAAGCGGGTGGCCAAGGTGCCGTTGAGGAGGCTCTGTCCCTGGATGCGGAGGGTGCCGCCGCCGGTCTTGAGCCAGGCGCCGGCGGTGCCGCCTCCGTCGATGGCGGCGTCGATGACGAAATCAGCCTCGTCCGGAGCCAGGCTTAGGCTCTTGCGGACGTTGATGGTGCGCAACGCGTTACCGAGCGAGAGGGTCGAGCCGGCGCCACCGATGATGCCGGCGGCCTGCGGGTTGCCGTTGAAGGAGTTGACGTTGATGTCGCCACCGATCGTGAGCGTACCGCCGTTGCCCAGGAGGATGAGACCCTGGGAGGCGATGGTGGAATTCGAGTTATAGAAATTGAGCGTTCCGGTGCGTTGCGAGCTGCCGTTGAGGTCGAAGATCGCCGACTGCGCGGCGTTATTGATGGTATAGGTGGCGTTGGCGGGGAACTGCTGACCCGCCCCGGTGGCCACGCGGATCACGCCCGCATCGATGTAAGTATTGCCGCCGCTGAGGGCGACGGTGGCGGACATGTTGACGGTCAGCACGCCCGAACCGCGCTTGGAGAAGTTATGGTCCGTGCGCGAACCGCTGTTGGTGATCCTGCCGGAGAAGGTGGTGTTGGTGTTGTCACCACCCACGTTGAGGGTGCGCTGCGAGCCGTCGTTCCAGACGATGGTGCCGTCTCCGGCCAGCGAACCGATGGCGTCACCGCCGCCGGTGAGTTCCCAGAAAGCACCGGACTGGACGATGACCGGGACCGTGTCCGCGATGCGGTCGGCACCGCTGGAGATGAGGCGACCGGCCGCGATGGTCAGGGGGCCGGTGAAGGTGTTGGCGCCGGTGATCGTGAGGTTACCCGCGCCGTTCTTGGTCAGGCCGCCCGCGCCGCTGAACACGCTGGCGAAGGTGACGTTGTTGCTGGCGGCGGGGATATTGACGAAGGCGACGCCGCCGAGCAGGGCGATGCCGTGGCTGTTGGCCGTCGTGGCATTGGCCAAAGTGCCGCCCGTGGGCCCGGCATAGCGCAGGGTCGCCCCGTCGGCCAAGCGGACGGCGGTGGCGATGCCTCGACCCAGGGTGCCGGTACCGGACGTGCCGGTGTTGCTGAAAGTCAAGGTTCCCGCGGCGACGGTGATGGTGCCCGTGAACGTGTTGTCACCGGTGAGGATCAGCTCGCCCGTGCCGGCCTTGACGAGGTGGGTGACCCCGGTCGAGGCGGTCTGGTCCTTGATCGGGGCGCTGATGGTGAGGCCGCCGGTATTATACTGGTGGATGACGAGATCGCCCGAGGAATTGGTGCCGACGCGCAGGCCCCCGGTGCCGCTGATGGTGTAGGCGTTGGTGCCCGTCACGAGCAGGCCGCCGCCGTTGGAGCCGAAACCGAGGTCGAACGCGCCGAGAGCGAGGGACTGCGAAGCACCCGTGCTGGAGATCTTGAGGGTGAAGACGTTCGAAGCCGCGGTGGTCTGGGTCTGGCCGCCGCTCAGGGTGTAATTGCCGGTGGCGACGGTCGTTCCGCCGACGGCCGGGAAGGAGCCCGTGTAAGCCGCGCCGGCGGCGGTACCCATGCCGCCCAAGATGTAAGGCGTGGCGGAAGAAGCGGTGCTGAGCCAGTCGAAGTTCGTGCCGTCGGTGAAGACCGCGCGTCCGTTGCCGTAGATGTTCTCAGCCGGGCGGGCGGTGGTGGTGGTGATGCGGGTGTTGGCGGGGGCCGACACCAGCAAGGTGCTGGCGTTGGTGGAAGCGCCGAAGGCCAGCGCGCCGAGGGTGAGCGTGGTGAGGTTCGTGTCACCGGCCACGACGGAGAGCACGCCACCGCCCGTGCCGGCGGTGAAGGCGCCCAAGGTCTGCGAGGCGGCGAAACCGGCGCGACCGACCAGAGTGAAAAGCCCTCCGGACTGCAGCGTCAGCGGGCTGGCGGCCATCAGCGAGGCGTTCGTGCCGCTGTTGACGAAATCGAGGCGGAATTCGCCGCCCTGGACATTGGTGGCGCCCGTGTAAGTGCTGGGGGCGGACGGAGCGAAGGTGAACACGCCATCCCCGATCTTGGTGAGGACGAGGTTCGCCGCGGTGGTCGCGGTGAAGCGACCGGTGAAGGTCGAGCTCAGGTCGTCGCGACCGATGGTGAGAGTCTGCGCGGAACCACCGGTGTTGGTGACGAGGCCCGAGCCGGAAAGAGAACCGATAGTTTCGGCGTTGTTGTTGAGGTTGAAAGTGGCCGTCGCGCCGACGGTCAGACGTGAACGATCGGGCACCACGTTGGCGGCGCTGAGGATGAGCGAGCCTTCGTTGATGATGGTTTCGCCGCTGTAGGCCGAGCCGGTGCCGAGACGCAGGATGCCCGTGCCGGACTTCACGACGTTGCCGCCGGTGATGAAGCCGCCGGCGGAGATCTCGACTTCGCCCGCGCCGGTGATGTCGATCTGCGACTGTCCGGAACGGAGGCCGCCGGAGAGGCGGATCTTGCCCGTGGACGCGGTGATCGTCAGCGCGTCGTTGAAGTAGATCAGCGCGGCGATTTCGTCCGTCACGCCGGCGCCGGTCTTGGTGATCGAAACCGGCGCGACGCCGAGGGCGTCCATCACGATCGAACCCGCGCCGACATTGACGCTCTGGCCCGCCAACGGCAGGATGCCGGGCTGCGCGACGACGCCGGCCTGGATGATGAAAGCGTCCGCCCCCGTGGCATCACCGATGTTCAACGCCCCCAGCGTGACATTGGTGTCCAACGTGATGGTGTTCGCCCCCAGGATGTTGACGTTGAGGTTGGCGACGTCGCCGAGATCGTCGGGATAACCGGTGCCACCGGACCAATTGGCGGCGTTGATCCACGAGTACGTGTTCGTGTTCGCCTGACTCCAGGTCAGGTTCGCGGCCTTGGCGGGCTTAGGCGCGGCTACGGCGAGGAGCGCCGCGGCGACCATCAGCGAGGCGCGCGAGAACAGGGGACGGGACTTCGAACTTTTCATTAGAATAGATTTGGGGAGAGCCACCGGCTGGTGACTTCATGTGGGGAGATGAGAAAATCTTGGGGTGAACCCCCCATCGGCACAACCGAATTTGTCCCTTTTTACCCTCGTTTGGGTGAAAATCCTGCAAGTCGATCGGGGTAATTATTTATTTGTCAAAAATAGGTAAATTTCGGTCAATAAACTGTTTTATATGACTGATTAAATGGTAAATAACCGCATTT
>VHCL01000097.1 GCA_016871725.1 Verrucomicrobiota bacterium
CCCAATAATTTCGGTTCGACGGGGGAGAAGCCAACGCATCCTGAGCTGCTGGATTGGCTAGCCGCCGAGTTCCCGGCCAGCGGACGATCTTTCAAGGCGTTGCATCGCCTGATCATGTCCTCGGCGGCGTATCGCCGGGCGTCGGTCCATCCGGATTCCCGTTCCTTGGCGAATCTTGATCCGAAAGGACGGTCCTACGCCGTCTTCACTCCCCGTCGGCTCACCGCGGAAGAGATGCGCGACGCCATGTTGGCGGCCACGGGTGAGCTCAATCCCGCCGTCGGCGGGATTCCTTGCCGGCCGGAGATCAATCCCGAGGCGGGACTTCAGCCGCGGCAGGTCATGGGAACGTTTGCTTCGGCCTGGACGCCCAACCCTTTGCCCGCGGAACGTCATCGCCGTTCGCTCTACGTCCTCAGATTGCGCGGCCTGCCTGATCCGCGGATGGAGATCTTCAACCAACCCGGCGCCGATTTCTCATGCGAGCGCCGGGAGGAGTCCGTCGTCGCTCCCCAGGCGTTCGCCCTGTTCAACGGGGCCGACGTCCATGCCCGGGCCTTGGCCCTGGCGGCCAAGGCGGCGCCGGGCGCGGCGGATGACGAGGCCGTGCGGCGTTGTTTCCAGGGGGTGCTCGGACGTCCGCCGACCGCAGGTGAGCTGACGGACGCCAAGGCCCACTGGCGCAAGGTGAGGGCGCTGCTCGGTCCCGCGAAGGCGCCCGCACGACCGCCGACCTCGGTCAGGCGGGACGCCGTCGAGGAGAACACCGGCACGCCGTTCGCCTTCGATGAACCCTTGCCGGCCAACGCCGGGTTCGTGCCTGACCTCGCGCCGACCGACGTCGATGACCGCACCCGTGCGCTGGCGGATCTCTGCCTCGTGCTCTTCAACTCCAACGAATTCGCCCATGCGCCCTGATCATGCCTTCGTCGCCGGTCCGCGGCTCGCCCGAAGGGATTTCCTTTACGGTCTCGGCGCCTCCCTGGGGTCGGTGGCCTTCACCTCTCTGCTGGCGGCGGAGCAGGCCAGGTCGGGGGCGGCCGGACCGTCTCTGCCGGCCAAGGCCAAGAACGTGATCTTCCTCATGATGGAAGGCGGCCCTTCGCATATCGACACCTTCGATCCCAAGCCGGCGCTCGAAAGGATGCATCTCAAGGAGTTCATCCGGGAGGGCGCCCAGAAGTCGGCCATGGAGAGCGGCAAGCGCTACTATGTCCGCTCGCCGTTCAAGTTCATCAAGGCCGGACAGAGCGGCGCGGATATGGCGGAGAATTGGACGCATCTCGCCGGGGTGGCGGACGAACTCTGTTTCTGGAGGGGGTGCAACGTGGACAGCGTCAACCATCCCACCGCCATGTACCAGATGAACACCGGCAACCGTTTCGGCGGAGACCCGGGCATCGGCGCATGGGTCAACTACGGGCTGGGCACCGCGAACCAGGATCTGCCCGGCTTCATCGTCCTGCCGGAAGCCAGCTACCCGCAGGGCGGGGCGGCCAACTGGGGCAGCGGCTACTTGCCCGCTCGTCTGCAGGGGACGCCTTTGCGGCCGAAGGGCGCCCCGATTCTCGACCTCTTGCCTCCGGAAGGATTCAGTCGGGAGCGTCAGCGGGCGGATCTCGACCTGCTCGCCAGGCTGAACGCCGCCCATGCCGAGGCGAATCCCGGACGGGACGCGTTGACGGCGCGGATGGAGAGCTATGAGCTCGCCTATCGCATGCAGATGCAGGTGCCAGAAGCGTTGGACCTCGCGGGCGAGAGCGAGAAGATCAAGGAGGAGTACGGACTCGGCTCGGCGGTCACCGCCTCCTTCGGGCGCAAATGCCTGCTCGCACGCAAGCTCGTGGAGAAAGGCGTGCGATTCGTGCAGCTCTACCATGGGTCCTGGGACAGCCATGACTTCATCGAGCGGGCGCACGGCAACCTCGTCGGCGCCGTCGACCGGCCGATCGCGGCCTTGATCCGTGACCTCAAGCGGCGAGGCCTGCTTGAGAGCACCTTGGTCGTCTGGTGCGGGGAGTTCGGACGCACGCCGGACAACGGCGTGCGCCAGGGTACGGCGTACGGAAGGGATCACAATCCCAACGCCATGACCATCTGGATGGCCGGCGGGGGCTGCAAGGCCGGCCACACTTTCGGCGCGACGGACGAGCTGGGCATGCAGGCCGTGGAGCTTCGTCGGCATGTCCGCGACTTCCATGTCACCCTGCTGCGGCTTCTCGGGTTGGATGATAACAAGCTGACCTATTATCACGCTGGTCGCTTCAAACAGCTCAGTCAGTTCGGCGGCGACGTGATCAAGGAACTGATTGCGTAAGGGACGAGCCAGATTGGCACGTGGTGCCGCCTGGCGTCGAGACAGCGGAGGCGATGTCATCGCATCCCTACCTTGATGCAAGGATGACCGGGCCGGTCATCCCTACCTAAGCAAAAAGGGCGCGACTTGAGTCGCGCCCTGAGGGGAAGGAATGTGGGCCGACTTACTTCTTGTCGCCTTCGAGCTTTTCGCGGAGCTCGGGGTGCTTCTTGAGGAACTCTTCCTTCTGTTCCGGGGTCATCTGGGCGAGGCGCTCCTTCATCTTCTCGCGGAGTTTCTCCTTCTGTTCCGGGGTGAGGTTCTCGCCGCGCTCCTTGAGCTTGGCCTTGAGCTTTTCCTTCTGCTCGGGGGTCAGGTTGTCGGCGCGTTCACGGGCGGCCGCCTTGGCCTTCTCGATCTTTTCGGCCACATCCGGGTGTTCCTTCAGCCAGGCCTGGCGTTCCTCGGGCGACATGGCCTTGAGCTTCTCAAGGGCTTCGCGGAGTTCCGGGTGCTGCTTGAGGAATTCGTCGCGGCGGTCGCCGTCGCGCTTGGCGGGGGCGTCCTTGCGGGCGGGCTTGTCGCCTTCCGGGGCGGCCTGGGAGGCCGAGGTCGCGACGAGGAGGGCGAGGAGGGAGAGTCCGAGGGTGGAGGTTTTCATGACAGGGATACGAAGATGAAACCCCGAGGAGGGGGAGGAGTTGCGGGACGCGACCGGAGGTCGCGTAGGGGGCACGCTGGCACGGTGACACGGGGGCATGGGGAGATGAACGAGAGTATTGAGTATGGAGTATTGAGTATAGGGGAAGATGACGCCGTTAAGGGTGGCAGGCGGCGGGATGGTCGATGCAGTCCTCAGTCATCGACGCAGTCATCCCGACGGGTAGGGGCGTGCGGCCCGCGCGCCCGAGGGGGCGAGATCGGATGACCGGGCCGGTCATCCCGACCTCAGGACAGGCGTTCGACGGCCCAGAAGATGCCGGCGAGGGCGATCAGGGCGGAGGCGGGGATGACGACCCAGCGTCGGTACTTATCCTCGTCCCTGAGCCAGAAGGTGGCGACGAAAGCCAGGGCGATCACGGCGAGCTGGCCGAGTTCGACGCCCAAGTTGAAGCCGAGGAGGGAGCTCACGACCGAGCCTTCGGGGATGCGCTCGTCGATGAGGCGCTGGGCGAAGCCCAGGCCATGGATCAGGCCGAAGACGAAGGCCAGGAGGAGGCGGAACTTCCCGTAGGTCGGCCGGAAGATGTTTTCCAGGGCCACGATGGCGATGGAGGCCGCGATGATCGGCTCGACGATCTTAGGGTCGACGGACACGTAGCCTAGGGTCGCTAGGGCGAGGGTGATGGTGTGGGCGGCGGTGAAGGTCGTGACCTGGATGAGGATCGGGCGCCAGGCCCGGCAGAGCAGGAAGAGCCCCAGGACGAAGAGGATGTGGTCGAGGCCTTCGGGCAGGATGTGTTCGAAGCCTTGCTTGAGGTAGCTGACGAAAGTGGCTCCCGTGGCGGCGTCGGTGTCGTGGGTGCCCACGCTCCCGGGCGTGGGGGCGGTCGGGGCCTTGGCGGTCAGTCCGGTGAGGTCGAAGGTGAAGCTCGTCTCGCCGGGGAACATCACCATGAAGCGCGGGTGTTCCTTGCCGTCGACCGAGTTGGTGAAGACCGTCGCGACCTTGTGGCCGGGAAGGGAACGGACTTTCCAGCCCGTGACGCCGGCGGGGATCTTCGTCTTCCAGCGGCCGCGGGCGACGACGGCGTCGTCCATCTTCATGAGCGGCTTGCCCGTCTCGGCGACGAAGTCGTAGGTGAAGTCCGGCTGGACGCGTCCGATGGGTTCGAGCGTGAATTCCAGGTAGGTCGCCACGAAGGCGCGGGTCTGCTTAAGGAGCTCTTCGCGTTGGGCGTCCGTGTAGGTCAGGAAATCCTTCTGCTCCAAAGAAAGGGCCATCTTCGGGCTTTCGGACCAGTTGCGCGGGTTGATCTCGATGGTGATCTCGGCCTCGCCGCCCGTCTGGAAGGCGCCCCGGACCGGGATGTCGGGGATGGAGTGGGCGGCCAGGACCGCGGAAAAGAGCCCCAAAAGGAGGGTCAGAAGGGGGCGGAGCAGGGGGGCGGTCCTGGGCATGGGGAGACCATGGTTGGGTGACAGTAGGGATTCAACCCCGTTTGTGGTTTACCTTGTGCAACTAAGGGGCCAGATTGGGGTTCTATCCCCGCACTCCCATGAAGAACATCCTCAGCATCCTCACCGTTCTTGCCCTCGCTGCCGCCGCTCAGGCTGGTTGCGGCGCCAAGATCTCCTCCAAGGGCACCGTCAAGTCCTACGACTCCGAAAAGAAGGAGCTCGTCGTCTCCGTCGGCGGCTCTGACACCACCTATACCCTCACCCCCGAGACCGAAGGCGCTGACAAGGCCGCCGACCTCAAGGGCAAGACCGTCGAAGTCAACGTCGACAAGCACGTGAAGAGCAAGGTCCTCTCCGTCGCCGTCGCCGCGGCCGGCGAAGAGAAGAAGGAAGAGCCCAAGAAGAAGGGCGAAAAGAAGCCCAAGAAGGAAAAGAAGGCCTAAGCGGCTTTCCCTTCCGGAACCGGGCAACCGGGACCCCTCGACCCGTCACGCCAGTGGCGGGTTTTTTTGTGTGTCGCGCAAAGCGCGACAGGGGACACGTGGGCACGGGGACACGGTGACATGCGCTTGCGCGAGGGGGCATGCTGGCAAGTTGACACGTTGACAAGGTATCCATCGATACAAGCTAGAGGCTCGGAGGCTCAGAGGCTCGGTGGACCAGGAAATGCGCGAGTATCGAGTATGGAGTATCGAGTATAGGGAGAGGCAAAGAGACAGGTGGCGGGTGGCAGCGCCAGGTGGCGGGTGGCGGATGAACGATTCAGTCCTCTGTCATCGACGCAGTCATCTCATCTGGTGGGGCGTGCGGCCCGCGTGCCTGCGGATGACCGGGCCGGTCATCCCTACCTCGACGCA
>VHCL01000098.1 GCA_016871725.1 Verrucomicrobiota bacterium
CCGTGGCCCGGGCCTGCTACCAAGGCAACCCGCGGCTGTTCGGGGTCGAAGTCCCGCTCCGGCTCGTGCCCTCCAAGGTCATCCTCGGACAGCTCGACGCCGGTTCCTACGAGGCCAAGGAGGCCCGTTACATCCGGGCTTTCCTGCCCGCCGGCGCGCAGGTCCTGGAGCTCGGCGCCAGCCTGGGCATCGTCTCCTCGATCATCCTCGGCCGGCGGCCGGAGCGGCTGGTCTCCTACGAGGCGGTCGGGTCGCTCGCCGAAGTCGCGCGTCAGGTCGTGGCGCATAACCACCCTTCCGCCCCCTGGGAGCTGGTGCACTGCGCCGTCGCGGACGAGGGCGTCGCCGAGGTCGCTTTCGATTGGTCGCCGGAATACACCCAAGGCGGCTCGGTCGCCCGTCCCGGCGCCGCCGCGCGCCTCCGCGTCCCCGCCGCGTCGCTGGCCTCGGTCATCGCCCGGCACGGTTTGCCGGACACGGCGTGGCTGGTCATGGACATCGAGGGCATGGAGTGGGAACTCGCCCGCCGGCAGGCGGGCGCCCTGCGGCATTTCGCCGGGATCATCGTCGAGTGCCATGAAGTCCGGGAGGGCGGACGCACCGTCCCGCACGAAGAGGTCGTGGCGGAGCTCGCCAAGGCCGGGTTCGAGATCCGGGCCCGCCGGGGCCAGGTCTCGGTGCTGCTTCGTCGGCCTTCTTGAAGATGCGCTACGCCTCTGTCCTCTATCGCGATTACGCGGAGAACAGCCTGTTCGCGCCCGGGGCCGGGGAGAACAACGGCGAGTTCTACCTGCCTTACGCCAAGCTACGCGCGCGCTTCCTCGCCGCCGGCGTCGAGCTGAACACGCCGGACATGAACGCCGGCCGCCCGGTCGCGTTCGAGCTCCACATCAACTGCCGCCGGCAGGACCCGTCCGCCCGCGCCTACGTCTACCTCTACGAGAACCCGCTCATCCGCCCGCTCAACCGCGACCGCGCCGCGCTCGCCCGCTACGCGAAGTGGTTCGCGTGGGACGGCGCGCTGCGCGACGACCCGCGCACGGTCCCGCTCCTCTATCCCAATCGCTTCGAGACCGAGGTTTGGAACGGCCCGGAGCGGCGCCCGCTCTTCTGCGTGCTCGTCGCCTCGAACAAGGCGCTCACGGTCGTCGACCCGCGCGACCAATACCAGGCCCGCGTCCGGATCCTCGACTGGTATGAGCGGCACGCGCCGGCCGACTTCCATCTCTACGGCCGCGGCTGGGACCGTCCGGCCGCGCTGCCCGGCCGCTGGGGCCGCGTCCGCAATCAGCTGCGGAAGTTCATCGCCCGCGTCTTTCCGGCGAAGTCGCCTTACGCCACCTGGCGCGGCCCGGTCGACGACAAGATCGAGCTGCTGACGCGCGCCCGTTTCTGCCTCGCCCACGAGAACTGCCGCGACCTGGAGGGATACGTGACCGAGAAGCTCTTCGACTGCTTCCGCGCCGGCTGCGTGCCGGTCTACGTCGGCCCGAAGGAGATCGCGGAACTCGTCCCGGCCGGATGCTTCATCGACGGCCGGGCCTACGCGACCCCGGCGGAACTCGACGCCTTCCTGCGCACGGTCGACGACGAAGCCTACCGCGGCTACCAGGACCGCATCCGCGCCTTCCTGCTTTCGGCGCAGGCCAGGCCTTTCTCGCAGGATCACTTCGTCGAGATCCTTACACTCGAAATCTCAAACGATATTTTTCTGAGAAAATGAAACTCCCTAAAATAAGCGTCATTTTTTTGACCTATAATCAAGAGTCTTACGTTAGGCAGGCCCTGCGGAGCGTGCTTAAACAAGATTATGATAACTACGAAATCATCATTGGTGATGACGACTCGTCCGACGGTACCCTGGGAATAATTGAGGAGGAGATCATGGAGTACCGAGGAAAAGCAAAAATCATAACTGCTCCCAAAGAGAGAAATCTAGGAATTATCCGAAATTACAACAGATGTGTCTCGCTTTCTTCCGGCCAGATAATCGTTGGAGCTGCCGGCGACGACGTCAGTTATCCCAGCAGGTTAAGCCATGTGGCAAATTTTTTCAATGCACATTCCGATTGCTATGCTTACTACTGTAATGCGAGAATTATTGATGCAAAAGGTGGGGTTATCAGGCCAGTCTGGTATAAGCACAAAGGAATCAAAAAAGCCGCTTATAATCCAAGCTCATTCCACCTTTATCAAGGCGTCCAATTTTGCGGAGCGACAGCTAGTTACCGCACAGAATTATGCAGGGTATTTCCTCCAATGTTCGGAATATATGGAGGAGAGGACGGACCTTTCATTATCCGTTCGTTGCTTCTTGGCTCGGCCGCGGTGGATTCAGAGATACTAATGGATTGGCGTTGGCATGGCGCCAACGTCTCCCACGGAGGGAGAGCGAAGGGGCTTGATTGGAGGGCAAAATTAAGAAGATGCGCAGCTTGGCCAGCAGGCCAGAAAGTTCATCGGCGCGGATACCTGCGGGATATTAGCCATGCCTTGGCTATAGGTGCCATATCGGAATCCAAGGCAAAGCGAATGGCGGAACTAACGACAGATCTGCACGCGCAGGCCTCGGTGAAGTTCCACTGCACCCACCCGAACGCCCGCTGGAAGGCTATAGGCATGGCCATCGGCTATCTCTGGCGCGTCTCCCCGCGCGGCACCGCCTGGAAGGTCCGCTTCCTCGCCAAGACGCTCGCCAAGAAGCTGCTGCCCGGCCCGCTGCGGGCCGTCGTGCTCTTCAACTTCTCGAAGTTCTAGGCCCGCGGGCCGAACTTGCGCTGCGGGGGCTGCGTCGGCGGCACGGGCTCGATCTGCACGCCGGCGCAGGCCGGGTGGCGGCCGAAGGCGCCGTAGCTCTCGGTGTCGAAACGGGTCGTCATGCCGCGGGCGGCCTCGGCCACGAGCACGCGGCCGTCGGGCTGGATGATGCCGACCTGCACGATCGTCGGGCCGTCGACCTTGCGCGTGTGCGCGACGATCTTCTCGAGGAAGTCGCCGGCGTCCGGGCCGGGCTTGAGGGCGAAGAGGATCTTCTTGATGAGGCTCGGGGCGCGGCGGAGCGTGCCGATGGCGTGGGCGCTGAGCGACCATTCGCCGCGCTCCTCGCGCCAGTTGAGCCGGGCGTCGACGATGACGTGCGAGCCGTCCATGAGCAGGGGCAGCTCGCCGTCCTTGAGCTGCGCGGCCGCGTCGTAGGCGTCGGAGAACATCATCACCGGGATGGTCACCGAGCGGGAGGCGACGGTGAAGAGCGCCCACGGGCGGTTGTCCTTCTTGGAGATCTTCTTCTCCAGGCCGCCGACGATCCCGCAGACGCGGACGGTGTGGCGCTGCTGCTTGTCGAGGTCGATGCGGTCCGGCGTCACGGTCAGCGTGGCGATCGCCTCGTCGAGGCCGTGGTAATCGGCGAGCGGGTGGCCGCTGAGGTAGAAGCCGAGGAGCGACTTCTCGCCGTTGAGCATCTCGAGCTTGGGCATCTTCTCCGACTTGCGGAGGATGAGGTCGGTCGGGCGGGCCGCGCCGGCGTCCTCGGCCCCGAGGAGGTCGAAGAGCGAACCCTGACCGCTGGCGCGCTCCTTGCGCTCGCCGGCGAAGTGGCGCCGGACGGATTCGATGGAGTCGACGAGGTGCCGTCGGTCTTCGCCGGTGAAATCGAAGGCGCCCGCGCGCACGAGGCAGTCGAGGGTGCGGGCGTTGAGGTCGGTCTCGCCCATGCGGCCCACGAAGTCGGCGAAGTCCTTGAAGGGGCCGTTCTTCTCGCGCTCGGCGACGATATTGCGGGCGGCCTGCTCGCCGACGCCCTTGATGGCGCCCAGGCCGAAGCGGATGGCGTTGTCCTTCACGACCGGCGTGAAGTCGGTGTCCGATTGGTTCACGTCGGGTCCGAGCGCCTTCATACCGAGGGCCTCGACCTCCGCCATGAATTCGGCGAGCTTGTCCGCGTTGCCCTGTTCGGACGTCAGCACGGCCGCCATGAACTCGACCGGGTAGTTGGCCTTCAGGTAGGCGGTGCGGTAGGAGAGGATCGCGTACGCGGCGGAGTGCGACTTGTTGAAGCCGTATTCGGCGAACTTCTCCAGCGTGGCGAAGATCTCCTCGGCCTTCTTCTTGTCGATGTTGTTGGTCGCCTTGGCGCCCTCGACGAAGATCGAGCGCTGCTGCTCCATCTCCTCGCGGATCTTCTTGCCCATCGCGCGGCGGAGCATGTCGGCGCCGCCGAGGGTGTAGCCGGCGACCACGCGCGCGGCCTCCATCACCTGTTCCTGGTACACCAGGATGCCGTAGGTCTCCTTGGCCACCTTCTCGAGGAGCGGGTGGGCGTATTTGACGTAGCTGGGGTCGTCCTTGCCCTTGATGTAGTCCGGGATGAACTGCATCGGGCCCGGGCGGTAGAGCGCGATGAGCGCGACGATCTCGTCGATCTGGGTGATGTTGAACTTGCGGCAGAGCGACTGCATGCCGCCGGATTCGAGCTGGAAAACGCCGATGGTCTTGGCCTCGTTGAGCAGGGCGAAGGTCTTCGGGTCCTCGAAGCCGACCTTCTCGATGTCGAAGCCGGGCTGCTGGCGGTGCTTGCGCACGAGGTTCTGGGCGTCGTCGATGATGGTGAGCGTCTTGAGGCCCAGGAAGTCCATCTTCAGGAGGCCGAGCTTCTCGACCGGGTCCTTGGCGTATTGGGTCGTCAGGTCGCCTTCCTGCATCGTCACGGGGATGATGTCCGTCAGCGGACGGTCGGCGATGATCATGCCGCACGCGTGCTTGCCGGAGTTGCGCACCATGCCCTCGATGACGCGACCGGTCTCGATGATGCTGGCGGCCTGCGGGTTGACGCTGACCTCCTCGCGGAGCTCGTTGGACTTCTTCAGGGCGTCCTCGAGCGAGATGTTGATGTCGTCGGGGACGAGCTTGGCAAGGCGGTTGGTCTCGACGAAAGGGAGATCGCGGATGCGGGCGAGGTCGCGGACGACCATCTTGGCGCCGAAGGTGCCGAAGGTGATGATGTTGGCGACGCGGTCCTCGCCGTACTTCTTGCGCACGTAGCCGACGACTTGGTCGCGGCGGCGCATGCAGAAGTCGATGTCGAAGTCGGGCGCGGACACGCGCTCAGGGTTCAGGAAGCGTTCGAAGAGCAGGCC
>VHCL01000099.1 GCA_016871725.1 Verrucomicrobiota bacterium
GCTGCGGACGAGGTTGAGCGTCTGCAGGCCCATCACGCTCTGGAGGTTCGCTTCCGCCTGCGGGCTGTAGAGGCCCCAGCCCTCGGTGCGGTTCATCTCCGGGCGCTGCTTGGCGAACTTGTGGATGACCTCGGCGGAGAACTGGATCGAATCGGAGTCGCTCAGCGCGTCGATCTGCCAGACCACGCAGCCCATGCGGGCCAGTTGCACGCACATCGACTGGAAGCGCGACTTACCGCCTTCGACGAAACGTTCCTGGCCCGTGGCGATCTCTTCGCGGACGTATTTGTCGGGCTGGATCAGGAAGCGGGCGTCCTTCCAATGGCCGTGCGGGAAGATCACCGCCGGCGCCTTGCCGGTGACGTTCTTCGGGCGATAGAGGTTGCCCGTCACGAAGAAGCCCGGGGCGCTTTCGAAATAGACCTTCTCGATCGTGTATTCGCCTTGGTCGATTTTCCCGTGGATCACCGCGTTGAGCGGCGTCTTGGTCGGCATCGGCCAGAGGCCCTGCGAGACCAGCAGCTGACGACGGACGAATTCGCGCCGCGGCTCCCAGGCCTGGACGGACTGAGGCGCGGCGAAGGGGAAATACCCGTTGAGGTCTTTTAACGGACCGAGCCGGGAATCTTCTGCCTGAGCGAGCGACAGTGTGCCGAGGGTCGCGAGGACGAGCGTGGGGAGGCGCATGGGGCGAATATGGGCCCCTGCCGCGCATAATGGAAATAAAAAGGCCGACCACAGGGTCGGCCTTCGTTACGGATGTTTCCGTGCTTATTCGGGCTGCTTGCGGTCGCGACGATTGTCGCTTTGCGGGCGGCGCGGTTCGCCGGCCTTGCGCATCTTCTCGAAGAGCGGGGCGAGCGAAGGGTCGGCCTGGCGGGCGACGTCCTCGGCGATCTCGATCGCCTTGCGCTGGGCCGCGGCGGCGGCTTCGCGGGCGGCGCGCACGGCGGGGTCGCCGTTGGCCTTGGCCATGGCTTCGCGGACGCGACGCTGTTCGTCGGGCGAGAGGCCCGGGATCACGCCACCACGATCGGGACCAGGCTCCCGGACGTCGCCACGGGGGCGGTCGCCTTCGGGCTGGCCGGGGCCGCGTTCGCGGCCGGGCTGATTGGGCTGACCTTCCGGACGGCGAGGCTGCTCGCCGCGCGGCTGCACCTGCGGAGGGCGGTTCGGCTGGTCGGGCTGGCGGCGCTCCATGGCCTTCTTGATCTTCTCAAGGATCGGGGCGACGGACGGGTCGGCCTTGCGGGCGGCGTCTTCGGTGAGCTCCCGGGCCTTCTGCTGGGCCTCCTGAGCGGCCTGCTGGGCTTTGGCCGCCTGCTCATGGGCTTCCTTCACCGCGGGGTCCTGCTTGGCCTTCTCCATGGCCTCGTGGAGGCGCTTCTGTTCGTCGGGGCTGAGTTGGACCGGCAGGCGCGGGTTGGGGCGGCCTTCCTGACCGGGGCCTTGCGGGCGGGCAGGCGGGCGAGGGCCTTCTTCGGCGGCCAAGCCGAGGGTGGCGGCGAGGAGGAGCAGGGGCAGGTGCTTCATGGTATCGATAGAACAGCGGGGCTGGGCGGGAGTTTCGTCTATTTGAAACGGACCTTTGGAATTGGCAACCTTTGGCCCGGAAGGTTGTCTCTCCCCCATGCTACCCCGCCTCGCTACCCTCGTGCTTTGCTGCTCCGCGCTCGTTTCGGCCGGAGAGCTCAAGTTGATCTCCCTTTTCTCCGACCATGCCGTGCTTCAGGCCGGTGACGCCGCCGTCTTCGGTAAGGCCCATCCGGGCTCGAAGGTGAGCGTCAAGCTCGGCTCCGCCGAAGCCACGACCACTGCCGGTGCCGATGGCAAGTGGCGCGCGACGCTCGCCGGTCTCAAGCCTACCGAGCAGGGCCAGGATCTCGTCGTCAGTTCCGGCGAAGAGACCTTCACCGCCCGCGACGTCATCGTCGGCGAAGTCTGGATCGGTTCCGGACAGTCGAACATGGAGTGGACCGTCGGCCGCACCGCCGCCGCCGCGGACGCCAAGTCCCGCCCCGCCGACGCCGGCCTGCGCGTCTTCACCGTCGCGCGCACGCCGAAGGCCGAGCCGGTCGAGGACGTCCAGGGTTCCTGGAAGCTCGCCGCCCCGGACACCGTCGAATCCTTCACCGCCACGGGCTTCTACTTCGCCCGCGAACTGCGCGCGAACCTCAAGCAGCCGGTCGGCGTCATCCACACCTCCATCGGCGGCACCCGCGCCGAGGCTTGGGGTCCCAAGGGCATGTACGCCGACGTCCCGGACGCCAAGGATTTCGATGCCAAGGAGGCCGCTTCCATGAAGGCCCGCGCCGCCGCGCTTGAGAAGCTGCAGGCAAAGATTGCCGCCGAAAAGGACAAGGCCGCCGCAGCCAAACTACGTCAGGACGCCGGTAAGCTCGCCCCGGTCTGGTCCAATGGCCCGCACATGAACTGGAACGGCATGGTCGCCCCGCTCGTCGGTTACTCCGTGCGCGGCGCGCTCTGGTATCAGGGCGAATCCAACGCCGGCCAGCCCGAGGCCTACAAGTGGGTGCTGGGCTCGATGATCAAGTCCTGGCAGAAGGCATGGGGTCAGGAGTTCCCGTTCATCGTCGTGCAGCTGCCGCGCTTCATGGCGAAGAAGCCTGAGCTGGCGGTCGAAGAAGGCTGGCCGGCCATCCGCGAGTCCATGGAGTGGATCGCCGACAACGTGCCCGGCGCGATGATGACCGTGAACATCGACCTTGGCGAAGAGAAGGACATCCACCCGAAGGACAAGCTGCCGGTCGGTGAGCGCCTCGCTTACGTCGCCCTGCAGCGCGTCTACAAGTCGCGCACCGACGGCGAAGCGCCCCGCGTGAAGAAGGCCGAGCGTCAGGGTGATGCCTTCGTGCTTACGTATGACCGAGCCGTGACCTTGAACAACGACGGCAAGGGCTTCGCGCTCAAGACCGCCGACGGCAAGTGGGTGTTCGCCCAGGCCAAAGCCGACGGCACGCGCGTGACCGTCACCGCCGCCGGCGTCAAGGAGCCCAAGGAAGTCCGTTATGCCTGGGCCAACTTCCCCGAAGTCAGCGTCTTCTCCGCCGGCAAGGACGGCCTGCCGGCCGGTCCGTATCGTTCCAGCAAGTAACTCTAAAGATGCGTCTCTGCCGCGGTCTGCTCCTCTTCGTCCTGGCCACGATCGGCTTGTCGGCGCAGGAGCCGGCCCCGGCTGGGCTCAAGGTGCTCACGGCTGGCCATAGTTTCCATGTCTGGATGCCTCCTTTGGTCGCCGAGATGGCCAAGGCCGCGGGCATCCAGGGACATGAGCAGCTGGCGATCTCTTCCATCGGCGGTTCGAAGGTGATCCAGCACTGGGATCTTCCTCCGGAGAAGAACAAGGCGAAGCCGGTGCTCGCGTCCGGCAAGGCCGACCTCTTCACGATGGCGCCGACCTTCCTGCCCGATCCCGGCATCGAGAACTTCGTGAAGCTGGGCCTGGCGCACCGTGCTGACCTGCGCTTCACGCTCCAGCAGAACTGGGTGCCGTACGAAGACCCCGAGCTCTGGCTCTCCCGGAACAAGCCCAAGTCCATCGACCGAGACCAGGCGACCGTCGCCCAGCTGCGCGCCAAGCACGACGCTTACTTCAAGCTCATCGAAGACCACGTAAAGGAACTGAATACGCGGATCCCTGCGGCCAGGATCGCGGTCGTGCCGAGCGGAGAAGCCGTGCTGGCCTTGCGCGAGAAGGTCATCAAGGGCGAGGCGCCGGGCATCCGCTCGCAGAACGAGCTCTTCACGGACGTGCTCGGCCATCCCGGTCCGCAGATCCGTGTGCTCTCGGCCTATTGCCACTACGCGGTGATCTATCGTCGCAGCCCGGTCGGCCTGCCGGTCGTCAGCCAGCTCGCGAAGCTCCCCGAAGCGGAAAAGCTCAACCGGCTGCTCCAGGAGATCGCCTGGCAGGCCGTGACGGGGCACCCGCTCAGCGGCGTGACCCGCTGAGCCGCTGTCGGAAAGTCGGCAAAAGCACGCCACGCACGACCTCGGCTTGCCATGATGGACGCGGGGCGGAACATACGCCGCCAAGATGCCACGGGCCGTCTGTGTCACCCATGTTCCGCACGAGGGGCCCGGGTTGTTGGGCGAGATCCTCGCCGCGGCCGGCTATGCTCTCGATTCCCGGGAAGTCTTCCGCGGTGAGCCATTGCCCGCCGATCTGGGCGCCGCCGATCTCCTCGTCGTCATGGGTGGTCCGATGGGCGTCGCGGACCTGCATCGTCCGACGATGCCCTGGTTGGCGGCAGAGGTGGCGCTGCTCCGTGAACGCCTCGCCCGCGGCTGGCCGAATCTCGGCGTCTGCCTAGGTATGCAGCTGATGGCCCATGCCGCTGGCGCGAAGGTGGCGCCGATGAAGGATGCGGCCGGCGCCTGTGTTCGTGAGGTGGGCTGGGGTCGGTTGGATTTCCATGGGACGGATACGGTCACGCGCGGCCTGCCGGCGAGCATCGAGGTCCTGCATTGGCATGGCGACGCCTGTGAACTGCCGCCAGGCGCGACCTTGCTCGCCTCGACGAAGGTCTGTCCGGTGCAGATGTTCCGCTTGGGATGCTCGGTCGGCATGCAGTTCCACCCGGAGGTCGACGGACCGATGGCGGCGCTCTGGGCCGAAGAGGATGCGGATTTCGTGCGCGCAGCCAATGGCCCCGGAGGCGTCGCCACCTTACAGGCCGGCTCGGTCGTGGCCGCGGCGCGCAGTTTGGCGCATCGCCGTCGATTGCTGACTCAGGTCGTGGAAGCAGTGACGGCTTGAAGGCGGGCGGAAGGCTGCTTGCATCGGATTCTGCCCCGCCATGAAGCCCTTGCTCGTCCTGTTCAGCCTCGTCCTCTGCGCCCATGCCGCCGAGCCGCCGAAGGGTGAGCCCACGAATGCGAAGGAAGCCGCGGCCCAGGCGGCCGCCAAGAAGGCCGCGCAGGACAAGGTCGTGGACGAGAAGTATCAGGCGTGGGTGGCGACCCTTTCGCCCGAGGCGCAGGCGTGGGAGAAGGTCCTGCAGTCGCAGCTTGGCAACTTCTACCTTCCCCTGCACAAGCGCGACAAGGTCGCTGGCAAGTCCAACGCCTGGGACTTCGTGCTAGATGATCCGAAGCTG
>VHCL01000100.1 GCA_016871725.1 Verrucomicrobiota bacterium
CACTTCGATAATCCCGCCGCATGGGAGGCGATCGTCGCCGCCACCCATCACCTGACTACCCGCGGGAAGTGGACGCCATTGATGATGCTGGCCATGCCGGATCACCTTCACGGGATTGTGCTGATTTCTCACGATCAGCGAATCCAGCGAACCCTCGGCTCCTTCAAGCGAGACATCGGCTACGCCTTTCCCACAGCCTGGCAGCGCGACGCCTTCGATCATCGAATAAGGAGTTATGCGCATTACCAGGAAATCAGGGACTACATCCGAGCCAATCCGGTGAGAGCGGGATTGACAGGCAGAGCCGAGGATTGGCCTTACTCGGCGGAGTGGCCGATGAGGCGAGAGCCACGCTAGGGCAGCACGCGGTGCTGCCCCTACCTCGGGACATCCCCCGCCACCCGAAACGACCGCCTCTCACTTTTGCACAGGCCGTAGGCCGATTTGCACTTTTGCACGAGGGCAGCACGCGGTGCTGCCCTACCTTGAGAGGTACCTCACTCCACGATCGCGGCCTTCAGCTCTCTGAGCATGCGGCGCAATTCGCCGGGGGTATCGTAATCCTTGCGACCCATGGGCAGCGATTCGATGGGGAGGTAGCCGTTGTAGCCGGCGTCGCGGGCGATCTTCACGATCTTGCGCATGTCGATGAGCGGCTTGTTCGGTTTGCCGAAGGGGGTCTCCTTGACCTGCCAGTTCACGGCGTAAGGCGCGGCCAGGGCCATGTCGACGTAAGGGTCGGCGGTGAGGTATTTGCCGGTATCGACGATGGCGCGACAGTTGGGGTGATTCACCCGCTTGAGCAGGCTGACGTGCTCCGCGCCAGTGGTCAGGAAGTCGCCGTGATTCTGCACGCCGAGGAAGATGCCGCGGGCGGCGGCATATTCGGCGCACTCGCGGAAATCATCCGCGATCCAACCCTCGACGACCTCGCGCGCGGCGCCGCCGGAGACGGCCTGCCACTTCTGCGGCGGGATGTTCGTGTCCGCGAAGACGCGCAACACGGGGGCGCCGAGCTTCACGCAGACGTCGACCCAATCCTTGATGCGCTGCTTGCCTTCGGCGCGCAGGGCCAGGTCGGCGGTGGTGACCTCGTTCTTCACGCCGCTGCCGCTGATCTCCAGGCCAAGCCGGAAGGCCTCGTGCTTGATGGCGAAGATTTCGGCGTCGGTCGGGGCCTTGGGATAGCTGGCGAAGAAATAACCCGTGAGGTCGATCGCGTCGAAGCCTGCTTCGGCAGTGAAGCGCAGCAGCTGGCTGAGCGTCATCGCCTTCGGGTGCGTCGGGTCCTTTAGCCCCAGATTCAGTTCGACGTAGAACGAGTAGGCGTTGAGCGAGGTGCGCAGACGCGAGAGCTTGCCGGCCGGCGCAGGCTCGGCGGCGCGGGCGGACAGACCCAGCGCCGTGAGGGACAGCCAGGCGGATTGTTTCAGAAAATCACGACGAGGGGTGAAGGGCATGGGGATACAGTGTGCAAATGTGCAAATGTGCAAAAGTGCAAAGGTGCAAAAGTGGGGAAAGAGCCAGGGCCACATAGATGACTGAATCGATGACAGAGGACAGATGGCAGAATGCCCACCGGGCGACCCCGCAGCAATCGCCTGGCCCCGGACCTGAACCCGTACCCGCACCTGAACCTGTAGCCGAGACCCGAGACCTGAAAATAAATCTCCCCAGCCAATCATCCGGTCTCCGGTTTCCCTCTGAGTCTAAGCCTCTGCCTCGAGGTAGGGCTGACCGGCTCGGTCAGCCTCGGTTGAGCGGGCCGCTCAACCCTACCCAAGCAACTGCCTCTTGCTTTTGCACCTTTGCACAGGCCGCAGGCCGATTTGCACTTCTGCACCGAGGACAGCACGTGGTGCTGTCCCTACCCCGTCTACCCTTCCGGCGTGAACCCGAGCACGACGTCCCAGCGGGCGGAGAGCTCGCCGGCCTTGGAGCCCTTGAGCGGATCGAAAGCCAGCGTGACGCTCTCGCGCTGCGCGACGTCCTTGATGCCTTTGTAGACCATGTCGTTCGCGTTCAGCTCATGGCCTTTGACGTAGCACTGGGTGATGAGCTCCTTCTTGCCCTTGATCTTCACGGCGAGGTGGATGTGCGGAGTCCGCGGCTTATACGGGACGGGCTTGATCGTGCGGAAGACATATTCGCCGTTGGCGCCGGTGAGGAAGCGGCCGAAGCCTTGGAAGTTGCCGTCGCGCTTGTCGGCGTTGCCGGTCTTGGTGTGGATATAGGCGCCGTTGTTGTCGGCCTGCCAGATCTCGACCAACGCGTTGCGCACGGGGTCTCCATGTTCGTCGAGGATGCGGCCCGACAGCCAGGCGATCTCGCCGACCGCCGGCGTGACGGCGTTGTTCACGATGATGAGGTCGTTGTCGGTATCGAGCGGCAGCTTGTCGGGATAGAACGGCCCCTCGGTCTGCTTCGGCGTGCGCGTCAGCGCCTCGGCGAACGCGCCCGGCAACGCGAACATCGCCGCCCCCAGCGCCACCTGACGGAGGAAATCACGACGGGCACGGAGAGGCGGGGGCAGAGGAGGGAGGGGCATGAGTGAAAGCATGTGCAAAGGTGCGAAGGTGCAAAAGTGCAAAGGTGAATACAGTGGCTACATGGATGACTGAATCGATGACAGAGGACAGATGGCAGAGCGCCCACTGGGCGACCCCGCAGCAACCACCTGTCACCAGGACACCCGACGGCCGAGACCTGAGACCCGAAAATGGCACCCCAGCCAATCATCCGATCTCCGGTTTCCCTTTGAGTTTAAGCCTTTGCCTCAAGGTAGGGCTGACCGGCCCGGTCAGCCCCGGTTGAGCGGGCCGCTCAACCCTACCCAAGCAACTGCCTCTCACTTTTGCACCTTTGCACAGGCCGCAGGCCGATTTGCACTTTTGCACACTCCTACCCCTACCCCCGCCCCTACCCCTCAGCATCTAAACCTTCCCCTCCCCACCCTCCCCCCTTTATCCTCCGCCGACGTCCATGTCGGCATCTCCCCGCGATCAGATCCTCCGCCTCCGCGCCGAAATCCTGCGCTATGAGGAGCTATACCGGAAGAAGCACGCCCCGGAGATCTCCGACTTCGAATTCGACAAGCTCGTCGACCAGCTGGCCGACCTGGAACGGGAGTTCCCGATGTTCGCCGGCCCCGACCTCGGCATCGGCGACGACAAGTCCGAAGGCTTCCAGCAGGCCGACCACAAGGCCCCGATGCTGTCGCTCGACAACACTTACGACGAAGCCGACTTCCGGGCCTTCGGCGACCGCCTTTACAAGGCCCTCGGCGGCACAGGGCTGGAATTCATCGTCGAACCGAAGGTCGACGGCGTGGCGGTCTCGCTCACCTTCGAGCAGGGTAAGTTCGTCCGGGCCGTCACCCGCGGCAACGGCGCCCGCGGCGATGACGTCACGGCCAACGTCAGCCTCATCCGTGAGATCCCGCGCACGCTCAAAGGCGCGCCCGACCTCCTCGAAGTCCGCGGCGAGATCTACATGGAGCTCGCCGAGTTCCAGCGCCTGAACACCGAACGCGAAGCCGCCGGCGAACCGCTCTACGCCAATCCCCGCAACCTCGCAGCCGGCACGGTCAAGCTCCTCGACGGCGAGGAAGCCCGCCGCCGCCGTCTCAGCATCGTCTGCTACGGCCTCGGCGCCTGCGAGCCGGCCTCGGCCTTCGCCACGCTCAAGGAATTCAAGACGAAGCTCAAGGACTGGGGCTTCCCCATCCGCGACGACATCGACGTCCAGCAAGGCGTGGACGCCGCCTGGAAGGCCATCCAGCAGCTCGATGCTCTCCGTCGCGACCTCCCCTTCCCGACCGACGGCGCCGTGGTGAAGGTCAACCGCCTCGAAGACCAGCGCCGGGCCGGCACGACGAGCAAGTTCCCGCACTGGGCGGTCGCGTTCAAGTTCCCGCCCGACCAGGCCGAGACCATCCTACGCAAAATCAGCATGCAGGTCGGCCGCACCGGCGCCATCACGCCCGTCGCCGAACTCGATCCCGTCCTGCTGGCCGGCTCGACCGTCGCCCGTGCGACCCTGCACAACGCCGCCGAGATCGCCCGCAAGGACATCCGCGAGGGCGACACCGTCCGCATCCAGAAGGCCGGCGAGATCATCCCGCAGGTCCTCGGTGTCGTGCTCGCGAAGCGTCCTGCCGACGCCCGGCCGTTCGACTTCGAAGGGCGCCTGAAGGAGCTCGGCCTCGATGCGACCCGCGACGGGGAAGAAGCCGCCTACAAGCTCCGCGCGCCCTCGCGAGACATGAAGATCCGTCGCCTCGTGCACTTCGCCAGCAAGCAGTGCCTCGACATCGACGGCCTCGGTGACGCCGTCGCCGAGCAGCTCGTGGACCTGGCCCTCGTCGACGCGCCGGTAGACGCCTTGGCCGTGACGCCCGCCCAGTGGCGCATGCTCGAAGGCTTCAAGGACAAGTCCGTCGACAACATGATGACCGGACTGGAACAGGCCAAGCAGCGCGAGCTCTGGCGCGCGATCCACGCCCTCGGCATCCCGAACGTCGGCATGCAGACCGCCAAGGACCTCGCCCGCCACTTCAAGTCCATGGACGCACTTGAGAACGTCAAACGGGAGCAACTCCTGACTTTCATCCGGATCAACCGCAATACCGGCGAACCCGTGTATGAGTCCGTCATCTCCGGCGTCGGCATCGAAGTCTCCGAGTCGATCCTCTCGTTCTTCAGCGACCCTAACCACCGCGACTGGGTGAAGGCCATGCGCACGGCCGGACTGAACCTCATCGAAGCCGCCGCGGCGGGTTCGGTGGCAGGCGTCGCCGGCAAGACCTTCGTGCTGACCGGCACCCTACCCACGCTCGGACGCGACGAAGCCCGCGACCTCATCGAGAAGGCCGGCGGCAAAGTCTCCGGCAGCGTCAGCAAGAAGACCGACTACGTCGTGGCCGGCGAAGAGGCCGGCTCCAAGCTCACCAAGGCCCAGGAACTCGGCGTCGCCATCCTCGACGAAGCCGGCCTGCGCACGCTTCTCGGCGGCTGACATGAAAGGGTCAGGCTACTACCTAGTAGCCTGACCCTTTTAGTTTTTCTGCGACCATGGCTCCCACTGATCAATC
>VHCL01000101.1 GCA_016871725.1 Verrucomicrobiota bacterium
AAGTCCTTCAGCGCCTCGCGGACGACCGCGGCGCGCCGACGGTCGCGGCCGTCGCTGTCGAGCTCCTGCCCGGCGCGCGCCTGCACGTGGGCGGGCTGGCCCTCGATCATGAGCCGGTCGACGAGATGGCGGCGCTCCTCGGGCAGGCAGCCGAGGTCGCAGGCGAGCCGCAGGTGCGAGAGCATGTTCATCGCCTCCGAACTCGTCAGCAGGCGCGCGGAGCGCAGCACGCCGAGCGAACGGGCCAGGCGGTCGACGAACTTCTCCCCTTCCTCCTGCGCGAGCTTGCGGCGGGCGTTCCATTCCTGCTCGACGACGTGCTTGATCCAGCCTCCGAGGTGCTTGAGAATCGCGTCCTCGGAGAGGCCGAGGGTCTGCTGGTTGGAGATCTGGAAGACGTTGCCGGCGGCCTCGGTGCCTTCGCCCAGCCAGCCGCGGACGGCGAGGCCGTCCTGGTTGAGCGCGCGGGTGACCTTGTCCATGTGGCCCGCGAGGCAGAGCCCGGGCAAGTGGACCATCGCGGAGGCGCGGAGGCCGGTGCCGACGTTGGTGGGGCACGCCGTGAGATAGCCGAGGCGGTCCGAGAAGGCCATCTTCAGCGCGCCGCCCAAGGCGTCGTCGAGCTGTTCGGCGATATGCCAGGTGCCGCGGAGGTGCCAGCCGGCCTTGACGACCTGGATGCGCAGGTGGTCCTCCTCGTTGACCATGACGGAGCAGGTCTGGTCGCGGCTGATGACGGCCGCGCCGCTCTTGCCGGCGGCGAGCTCCTTCGAGACGAGATGACGTTCCACGAGGACCGCGCGGTCGCGGTCGCCGAGCTCGCCCATGCGGACGACGTGGCCGCGGCGGAACTTCGGCAGGGCCTCGAGGGCGGCGACGCAGCGGTCGGAGGTCTCCTTGCGCTGCGGAGGCTTGGCCCAGCCGGGGAAAGGCAGGCCCTCGAGATTGCGCGCGAGACGGATCCGGGTGCTGAGCACGACGGCCTGCTGTCCTCCGAGGAGATGGGTGAGTTCGCTTTCGGCGGCGAGGATGTCTTCGACGGACATGGTCAGGAGGCGAGCTGGCGCTCGAGGGCGGCGATCTCGTCGCGCAGGCGCGCGGCGGCTTCGAAGTCTTCGCCGGCGACGGCGGCGCCCATCTCGAGGCGGGCCGCCTCGAGGCGGCGACGCAGCTGCGCGACAGGCACGACGCCGGCGGGAGCGCGGCCGACGTGGGCGGGCTCGTGCTGCACCTTGAGCAGCAGGCCGTCGAGGGCCTCCCCGAAGGTCTCCCAGCAGGCCGGGCAGCCGAGCCGGCCGCGCTTGCGGAGGTCGAGGTCGGTGTAGCCGCACCGCGGGCAGGTCAGCGTCGGGGCGGGCGTCGCGGCCGCCAAGGCGTCGGCCAGCTGGAAGACGGCCGGATCGGTGGCCCCGCCCTTCTGGGCGCAGGCTTCGCAGAGGTGGACCTTGGTCACCTTCCCGTGGACGACCTGGGAGAGGTGGACCGTGGCGGCCTCCTCGCACAGCGAGCACTGGATCGGCTTGGACATCGGCCTCCAGAGAAATCGGCCGCGGCCAATTGGCAAGGGCAAGCGGGGAGCGGGGTTTGACTTCGGGGGCGTCGGCGGCTTGATGGGAGAACGTCAGATGTCCTCCAAGCCCCGCATCGTCATCACCGGCCTCGGCCTCACCGCCCCCAACGGCAACTCGCTGGGCGAGTTCCGGGCGAACCTGCTCGCCGGCAAGGCCCGCATCGCCGTCATCGACGTCCGCCACATGGGCCCGCAGCCGGCGGGCGTCTGCGATTTCGACGCCACCAAGTGGCAGAAGCGGAAGGAAATCCGCAACGGCACCCGGGTCGGCTCCATCTCGATCTTCTGCGCCCGCGAGGCCCTGGGCGACTCCGGCCTCGACTGGGACAAGGTCGACAAGTCCCGCGTCGGCGTCTACCTCGGCATCACCGAGCACGGCAACGTCGAGACCGAGAACGAGATCCACAACATCTCCCAGTTCGGCAACGACACCAAGTACTGGACCCACCATCACAACCCCCGGACGGTGGCGAACAACCCCGCCGGCGAGGTCACGATGAACATGGGCATCACCGGCCCGCATTACACGATCGGCGCGGCCTGCGCCGCGGGCAACGCGGGCCTCATCCAGGCCGCGCAGATGCTCCAGCTCGGCGAGGTCGACGTGGCCTTCGCCGGCGGCGTGTCCGAGTCCATCCACACCTTCGGCATCTTCGCGGGCTTCAAGAACCAAGGCGCGCTCGGGGCGCACGAGGACCCGACGAAAGCCTCCCGGCCCTTCGACAAGCACCGCAACGGCATCGTGATCTCCGAGGGCGGCGCCATCTACGTCCTGGAGCGTCTCGACGACGCCCTGGCCCGCGGCGCCCGCATCATCGCCGAGATCGCCGGGTGGTGCATCAACTCCGACGCCACCGACGCCGTCCTGCCCAACCCGGAGAGGCAGACCGAGTGCGTCCGCATGGCCCTCCGGCGCGCCGGGATGAAGCCGCAGGACATCCATATCGTCTCCACCCACGCCACCGCCACGGCCCTGGGGGACGTCCAGGAATGCACCGCCCTGCGCACCGTCTTCGCCGACTGCCCGGACACCCGGATCAACAATACCAAGAGCTTCATCGGGCACTGCATGGGGGCGGCCGGCGCCCTGGAACTGGCGGGCAACCTGCCCTCTTTCCACGACCATTGGGTCCATCCGACCATCAATATCGAGGAATTAGACCCCGAATGCGCCCTGCCGGGCCTCGTCATCAACCAACCGGTCAAGGTCGGCCGGGTGGACGCCATCCTGAACAACTCCTTCGGCATGCTGGGCATCAATTCGGCCCTGATCGTCAAGAAATATGGGGTTGCCTGACCCGGTTTGGACGTTTGAAACAAACCTGAAAACATGACCAAGGACGACATCAAGCAGGTGGTTCTCGACATCATCGCCGACATCGCGCCGGACGAGGATCTGACCGCCGTCAAACCGGAGGTCCGCCTCCGCGACCAGCTGTCCCTCGATTCGATGGACTTCCTGGACATCGTCATGGAGCTCCGCAAGAAGCACGGCATCGAAGTCCCCGAGGCCGACTACGTCCAGCTGGCCTCCCTCGACTCCTGCGCCGAGTACCTCCACCCGAAGTTCGAGGCCAAGGGCAAGTAAGGCCTTCGCCTCAGGCCCCTCCGGACCGCCTTACCGGCGGTCTTTTCGTTTGTCCGGGGCGGAGGCCCCTCCCGGTCGGCCTCGTTCTTGATTTGCCGACCAAGGCCCCCTTCCCTACGCTTCCGCCCGTGACTTCCTTCCGCCGCTTCCTCCTCGCCGCCCTCACCCTAGGCGTCCTGCCGGCCCTCGCCGAGACCGTGCAGCTCCGCCGCCCCGGCAACGCCACCGTCATCGCCTTCGAGTACATCACGCAGGACGAGACGACCATCATGGTGAAGCGCCTCGACGCCGACACGGTGCTGACCTACCGCTGGGAAGACCTCGACCAGGACTGGATCAAGCGCAACAACCCGAAACTATGGGCCGAGCGCGAACTGCTGCTGGCGGAAGACAAGCCGACGAAGAAGATGGCGGCCAAGGAAGTCGAAGACCCGTTCGCGCAACCCGCCGTGGCCACCGATGCCAAGTCCCTCGTCAAGAACCTCCTCCAGTCGATGCAGGACGGACTGAAGGGCATGTCCCTCTCCGCCAACCGCCCCGAAGTGGTCTGCAACGAGTTCCAGCTCGAGGAAAACCTCTTCTGGCTCGGGTTCGATGACCTCAAACGCGCCAGCCTGCTCTCGGGCAAGCCCGACGGGGCGCCTCGCGCGGAAGCCCCGGCCGACGAGACCCAGGCCGGCAGCAACAAGACCAAGGTCAAAGGCAAGACCATCACCAAGCCCAAGGCCCGCACGCCGGAAAGCCTGGCCGCGGAAGCCGCCGCCAAGAAGGACTTCGAGAGCGACGCCCGCCCTTACAACGCCCTCGGCTACCTCCGCACGCTCGCGGAAGGCGGCACCAAGGGGAAGCCGATCTGGATGATGCTGCGCCGTTCCGCGGCCGACCGGGAAGCCATGAAGGCCATGATGCTGCAGTACGCCGCCCAGGCCGAGATGCTCGCCGAGAAGCCGGAAGGCAAGGCCAGCAAGACCGACCTCCTGGTGCTGAAGAAGGCCCTCGAGAACTGCGCCGAGTCGATCGGCCGCGTGACCCGTGAGTTCACCGCGGTCGAAGCCCGGCTGCAGTCGGACTGCCGCACGGTCCTGACGCTGGTCCTCCGCTGACCAAAGAGTCCGGCCGCCTTCCCTGAGGAAGACGGCCGGTTTGAATGGTGGAGCCTATCGGGCTTGAACCGACGACCTCTTGCATGCCATGCAAGCGCTCTACCAACTGAGCTAAGGCCCCGTTAAATGGGAAGGGGAACAAAGATGAGCCCACGCGGAGGGTCAACGCTTTTTTCCCACCTCGCCGAGTCTCTGGTTGCCAATGGCCTTGGGGTGCTTTGCCTTCCCTGCGTGGAAGCGTCCGAAAACCAGCCAGAATCCGCCGAACCAGGCGCCGAAGCCCGTTCGAACGGCCAAGGCGGCCGCGGCCAAGGGGGCATCCGCATCGAGAAAGATTTCATCGAATCGCTCCCCGTCGGCGAGTGGACCGGTCCGATCGAGCTCATCGAATCCGAAAAGGACGCCGAGCGGGCCATCGCCTCGCTGGCCCGGGACCGCGTCCTGGGCTTCGACACCGAGACCAAGCCTTCCCACACCCGCGGGGAATACAACCTCCCCTCGATCCTGCAGCTGGCGGGCCAGCATCACATCTTCGTCTTCCGCCTCGACCACTGCGGCGGCATCCCCCTCGCCTTCCCCGTGCTCTGCAACGAGCGCCAGGCGAAGGTCGGCGTCGCCGTCCGCGACGACGTGAAGAACCTGCGCGCCCGCGCCCCCTTCGAGGACCGGGCGTTCATCGACATCTCTGACCACACCAAGAAGACCGGACTGGTGAACACCGGCCTCCAGGCCCTCGCGGCCCACTTCCTCGGCCTGCAGATGAAGAAGTCGAAGAAAGTGCAGACCTCCAACTGGGCGAAACCCCTGGACGAACGCCA
>VHCL01000102.1 GCA_016871725.1 Verrucomicrobiota bacterium
GGACTAGGGTCGCTTAGCCGGGAGACGATGACCTCCCGGGTCTTCCGCTGGATGGAGTAAAGCTCCTGCGGACGCCCCGGATCCCAGGCGAACGCCTGGCCGCGCGAGACGAAACCCACCGTCCCGAGCCACCGTGCGGTGCCTCCGCCCGGGGGCAGCTCGAGGACGTAAAGTTCACGGGCGTCATGGCCGCTGACCCAGACCCGGCCGTCAAGCGCGTAGCCCCCGCCGGAACTGCTGAAGGCGCCGAACTTCGCAAGGAGCTCCGGCGGGAATTCCCACGTCGCCAAGGTGTTCCATCGGCCGTCGAAGCGGACCAGTCGGCTCAGCTTGGGGTCGCTGGTCAGGCGATAGTGAGCGAAGCACGCGAGCCAGCCCTCGCCTGCCGGCACCACCCAGGTCAGGGAGCCGGGCGGATCCTCGAAGATCTTGCGACCGGCCGGACGCAGGGTCTCGGCGTCGAAATACTCGAGGGAGCTCTCGTCCGGCTTGGCCGGAAAGTTCGAGTGCGCGACCAGCAGCTGACCCCCGACGACGACCCCGGAATTAAGATGCTTCACCGGCGAACCCGCCGGCGCCCGCCATTCGCCGACCTTCCGGCCGGTGGACTTCTCATATTTGCCGACCGCCCGGTCGTCGATGGCGTAGAAATGCCCCGCGTCCACCGCGACGCCTTGGTTGGCTTCCGCGGCCTTCCAGGTCCGCACCGGCTCCAGCCGACCCAACTCCGAAGTGGCGACACAGCCAAGCATGGCCATGGCGAACAAGACACTGGCGAACAGACGCATGTCCCATGCATGCACAGACCCGTCATGTTTCAACCAGATTGTCTCATTTCAGAGGATTCCCCCTGATGAATAGATGACTGCGTCGATGGCAGATGACTGCATCGATGACAGAATCCCAATACCCGCCACCAGCCTCCCTGGGCTGCCACCCGCCACCCGAAGCGTCGTCATCTCACCTTTGCACTTTTGTACAGGCCTAAGGCCGATTTGCACCTTTGCACTGTCTTTATGAATCAGTGGTCTTCCTTCCCTCCTGCCCTCTTACCCTCGGGTCCTCCCCATGCCCACGTGTCACCGTGCCCGCTTGTCCCCTCGCGGCTCCGCCGCGCTGCTCACGGGCTGCGTCCAGGCCATCTCCACCTCGCCTCCGACCGGTGAACTCTTCATGGGCTTGGTGGAGGTGACGCGGGCGCGCACGTAAAGTTCGTCACCCTTGAGGACATACTCAGCCTTGGGACCCTTGACGGTGGCCAGCACGGTGCCGACGTCCGCGCTGTATTTCCGGGTGACCCGCGGTTCGCTGCCATCCGCGGCCTTCACGGAGACGGTCTTGCGGTCATACCCGCGGCGGGTGCCGATGAATTCGACGACATACTCGACGCCGGCCTCGGCCTTTACTTCGAGCGAGATCCGGCCGGCCTGCGACTGCAGCGTCTTGAGCTCCACGCCGGTCGAGGCGTAGAAATCGCCCTTCTCCATCGCGGCGACGATCGCCGCCGCATCCAGCTGCTTTGCCCTGACCATCACCCAACCACGACCCGAGAGGCTGGCCTTGGGCACGGCGGTATGGTAGTTATGGGAATCATCCGTGGCCAGGCCGTACATCACGGGCTTGCCGAGGTGGCCGAGGCGCTCGGCCAGGACGATGTCCCAGACCCGCTCGGTGCCGGCATGAAGCTCGTCGCCCTGATTGAAGACGGTCGGGTGGCCGTTATAGACCTCGAAGAACTGCTCGTGGTCGATCTGCATGAGCTCCTCGGCGGTGATCGCCCACTTGAAATTCGGATGATTGAGGTGCGCGAACATGGGCACCCCGGTGCGGAGCCGCTGCGCATGCACGGCGTCGAACGCGTGCTGCAGCGCTTTGATGATCTGCGGGCTGGTGGTGGTATCGAGGGACTTGTCAGGCAGGATGAGCTCCTGGATGTTCGTCGCGTTCACGTGGACGTTCTTGTCCGTGATCTCCTCGCTCGGGATGAGCAGGAACCGGCCCGGCTCTTCGAGCTTACCTTTGATTTCTGGCAGGGTCCGCAGGCGGATCTCCTTCTGCTCGCCTTCCCCACGGGTGACGACCCAGTCCTTGCCGAAACGTCGCAGATACTTGTCGAGGGCGACGGCGCCGGTCTTGGACTTATGCACCTTCAGCCACTTATCATGATCGGCGATGATGTTGTGGTCCGATAACGCCAAGAAGTCGTAGCCATGGCTCTTGTACCAGTCCGCGACCATCTCCGGAAAATCATCCCCGTCGCTCCAATAGGTATGGGTGTGCAGGTTGCCCTTGTACCACTTGGCCTCTTCGGCGGCGGACAAGACGGCGGACGCGGCCAGGCCGCAGACGGCAAGCAGACGGAGGAGGGGCATGCGGATAGATAGGCAGAATCGAGGACTGAATCGAGGGCTGAATTGAGGCCCGCGTGGAGGACTGAATGGATAAGTCATGCAACTCAACCCATTGGCAGGCCATGTATCGAGGTAGGGTCAGCACCGCGTGCTGACCTAGCCCCCTCACGCCTCCGCCTCACTCTTGCCAACTGGCCCACTGATCAACCGGTCAACTAACGCCCCCTATACTCGATACTCCATACTCGATACTCTAGCATCCCACTTTTGCACCTTTGCACTGGCCGCAGGCCGATTTGCACCTTTGCACTGCCTCTCTCTGATCAACCGTGCCAGCCTGCCCCCTCGCGGCTTCGCCGCGTTCCGGCCAACTGGCCAACGGATCAACCGATCAACTCGTCCGTTGCGTTCTGTTCAACTGAGCCTCTGAGCCTCCGAGCTTCTAACTTGCGGCCTTCGTGCCCTCCTGTCCTCGCTGACGCCCACGCACCCCCTAACTCATCATTCATCCTTCATCTTTCATCCCTTATCTGCATCTCTATCTGCCATCTGTCGTGACACCCCCCACCCGCCACATCGCCGTCCTCGGCGGAGGAGCCGCCGGCTTCTTCGCGGCGATCACGTGCGCGGAGGCCCTCGGCCAGGCCTGCAAGGTCACGCTCTTCGAAGCCACCCCTCACCTGCTCTCCAAGGTCCGGATCTCGGGTGGCGGTCGCTGTAACGTCACCCACGCGTGCTTCGAGCCGGCCGAACTGGTGAAAAAATACCCGCGCGGCGGACGGGAACTCCTCGGCGCCTTCCACCGCTTCCAGCCCCGCGATACCATCGAGTGGTTCGGGTGCCGCGGCGTCGCCACCAAGACCGAGGAAGACGGCCGGATGTTCCCGACTACGGATGACTCCGGCACGATCGTCGACTGCCTGATGTCCGCCGCCGCCCGCGCTGGCGTGACGATCCGCACCTCCACCCCCGTCCGCTCCATCAGCAAGGACGGTGAATCCTTCCGACTGACCCTCGGCACTGGCTGCGTCGAACCTTTCGACCGGGTCATCGTCGCCACGGGAGGCAACAAGGCCTCCGGCGGCCTGGCCATCGCCGAGTCCTTCGGACACTCGATCGTCCCCCCGGTCCCCTCGCTCTTCACGTTCCACATCACCGACCCCCGCCTGACCGACCTCGCCGGCATCTCGGTCGAGAGCGCGGTCGTCTCGGCCCCCGGCACGAAACTCAAGACCGACGGACCGGTCCTGATCACCCACGCCGGCCTCAGCGGCCCCGGCATCCTGAAACTGTCCGCCTGGGGCGCCCGGGACTTCGCCGAGAAGAACTACGCTTTCCCGATCCTGCTCAACTGGGTGCCGCCCCATACCCGCGAAACCTTGACCAAGGCCCTCTCGGTCGTCCGCGAGCAGAACGCCCGCAAGCAGGTCGCCACCTTCAGCCCGCTCGCCATGCCCCAGCGCCTCTGGGAACGTTTCGTGATCGCCGCGGGCATCCCGACCACCACCCCCTGGGCCCACGTCAGCAACCCCTCGTTGCAAGCCTTGGCGACCCAGCTCACGGCCGCGGAGTTCAAGGTCGACGGCAAGAGCATGTTCAAGGACGAGTTCGTGACCTGCGGCGGCGTGAAGCTCTCCGAAGTCGACTTCAAGACCATGGAAAGCCGGAAGTGCGCCGGCCTGCACTTCGCGGGCGAAGTCCTCGACATCGACGGCGTGACCGGCGGCTTCAATTTCCAGAACGCCTGGACGACCGGATATCTGGCCGGCTCCGCCTGCGCACAGTGAAGAAGTGATGACTGCATCGAGGTAGGGGCAGCACCGCGTGCTGCCCTAGTTTGATTTCCCCGCCACCGGTGGCGGCTCACTCACTCAAGGGGAAACCGGAGACCGGGCTAGTGCTTTGTACTGAGGTAGGGATGACCGGCCCGGTCATCCGTGGGCGCGCGGGCCGCACGCCCCTACCTTTGATACCAAAGATGACTTTCCGGTTTCCTCATGGCGCCCCCTTTGAATTCCGCCTCTCCCTATACTCGATACTCCATACTCGAAACCCTCGCATTCCACTTTTGCACGGCATCTTCATCCCCGTGCCCCCCTTGTCACCTTGCCCACGTGTCCCCTCGTGCGGCTTCGCCGAACGCTCATTCCGAATTAAGATGCAGCTTCGACGAATACCCGTGCTCGCCGAGATCGCGCATCGAGACGAGCATCCGCAGCTTCGGCGCACGTCCTTCGCCGGGCGCCTCGACGGTCTTCGCGCCGAGCCGGAGTTCGGTCAGCTCGAGACGCTCCTCATTCACCGGGCTTTCACCGGTGCGGGCTGGCGCGACTTCGATCAGCGCGAGCACCGTGATCAACACTATCTTCAGCACCGGAACCATTGAAGAGTAGTTCATAGGAGTTAATGTATCTCTTAGACCGCCTCGCGCACCCCAAAGTTCGCGACTAGGCTAAACAGCCTATCATCAGCGCCGCTGATGCCAGGCCGCCACCTCATAAGATTCTTAATCCACGCCCCTGCGTCGAGGTAGGGATGACCGGCCCGGTCATCCGCAGGCACGCGGGCCGCACGCCCCACCAGATGAGATGACTGCGTCGATGACAGAGGACTGAATCGTTCATCCGCCACCCGCCGCCCGAGACCA
>VHCL01000103.1 GCA_016871725.1 Verrucomicrobiota bacterium
GGTGACGAGCGCGAGGACGAGGCAGAGCGCCCCGGCCTTGAGCAGCCAGTTCAGCTTCTCGCCTGAGGTCTTACCGGAGCGCAGGTTCTCCCCGGCCATGAGCCCGAGGATCATGGTGATGAGCGCAGGGACGAAATTAAGGGTCTGATAGCCGCCGTTGTTGAAGACGAACGCTTTCTCGCGTGGGAAGAGGTTCAGGAACCACTGGTCGAAGGCCGCCGCGAAGTTGGCGTTCATGTTCCAATGCGCCCAAAGGCCATCCAGGGTCTGGCCTGCCTCGGTCACGCCGAGGGCCTTGAAATCGGTCCCAGGTCCCGCGGCCGGCGTCAGCACGAACGCGGTCCAGGTGGCGACGGTGATGACGCCGATGGCGCCGGCCTGTACCTTCCAGCCGCGTCCGACGAGCAGGGTGAGGAAGACGTAGCCGAGTCCGATCTGGGCGAGGACGTTCGTGAAGATGAAGTTGGGCCGCGACCCGGCGCTGGTGGACAGAAAGACGCCGAGGGCGACCAGCACGAAGGCCCGCCAGAGGGTGTGCAGAAAGCGACGGCGGTCATCTTGTCCGTCGGCGGCCCGACGCGAGGACGAGAAGGGTAATGCCATGCCGACCATGAACATGAACGCGGGCTGGATCATGTCCCACGCCCCGCCGCCGATCCACGCGGCATGCGAGGTGTTGTAGCGGAGCAATTCCCAGAAAGCCGAATCTGGATAGGCCTTCGCGATCTGCGCGATGCCGAAGCCCGACGAGGCCATGAAGAGCATCGTCAGCCCGCGGAAGGCGTCGAGCGACACGAGGCGTTCGGGCAGGGGTGCAGAGCCGGAGGGGGTGCTCATGCGGCGAGAATCGCCGCGAGGGGGCGAGTTGGCAAGGGGACACGTGGGCAAGGGGGTGGTAGTTGGCGTGCAAATGTGCAAATCGGAGCGGTGCTCCTGTGCAAAGGTGCAAAAGTGACGAGTCAGTTTCAGGTGGCGGGTGGCGGCCCCGGGTGGCAGGTGGCGGGCGGGGAGATGCATCAAGCAAGGGGATGTCAGAAGCCGGAATGGAGGCTGGGGCGTATTTTCAGGTCTCAGGTCTCGGCCATCGGGCATCTGGTTCAGGTCTTCAGGTGCAGGTCCCGGGACTGATGCCTGAACCTGCGCCCGCCCCCGAACCTGCAGCCGAGACCTGGGACCTGAGAGTGTGTTCCCAGCCGCCAACCGCTAATACCTGTCATGGGTAGGGTCGGGACCGCGTCACGACATGGCCAAACACGGAGCCAAACACGGGGTCAGGCCGTCGCCTGGCGTATCTATAATCGTGGAAAAGTGTGAATCTAGTACGGCCTGCCGCTATGATCAGTCACGATCATGTATCCCGTGGACCTAGTGGTCTGACCCCTTCTGCAACAGAATGTCAGATGGGGTCAGGCTACTAGGTAGTAGCCTGACCCTTTCGGTCTTCCGCCTATCCGCTCCTCCTCTGACATTCTGGTTGATTGCCAATACCTTCATGAAAGTCTCTCGGGAAGGGGTTCATCCCTGATCAACGCGACCCGCCATGAGCCCTCATCTGCAAGCTAACTCCGACTGGGCGCGCGAAAATCGGTATGAATTCCATGCGGAATCCGACGGGCCGCTCGCTCAGGCAGCCGGCGGGATGGACGTCTTCAGGCGAGCCGAGTCGTACCGCGATCATGTCGTCGGCCAGCATCGGGGCCGGCTGTTCGAGGTCCTCGATTTCAAGAAGAGAAAAATGGGGGCTAATTCGTGGTCGACCTGGCATACCGTCGTCCTGCTCCCGCTCGACGAGCTCGCCCTGCCTGCTTTCGCCCTCTGGCCGCGCCGTGAGACCGGTGGGATGAATCTCTTGGGGCTCAAGGGACTCGATCTCACGTTGCCACCCGCGGCCTCCCTCTTTGACCGTAACCTGCTCGACGCCTTCAACCGAAATTACAGCCTCTTCGTCGGTGGGGCTTTCGGAACCGTGCAGGCCGCCATCCAGGCTCCTGGGCAGCCCCTGCCCGGGGTCGCGGAGATTTCTGCCGTCTGCAAGCCGGGCGTGCTTAGCTTCCTTTCCGCCGCCGTGACCGGTGCGATCGAGGTGCGCGATGGTTATCTGGTGGTCTGCGCGCCGGCAACCCGCCTGGTTCGACCGGCGTACGATGATGTGATCCTACAGGGCGCGGAACGCGAGCGACTGCTGGCCGTCGCCAACGACTTGCTCGACGCCCTCGCCAACGCTTCGCAGGAAGCGCCCCTCCGAGATCTCGCGATCGTGAACTCCTTCAATCCGAAGAAACTGTTAGGCGCCGTCTTCGGAGCCTTCGCCGGCTTTATCCTGAGCAGCTTTCTCAGCCTCTTTTTGCTCTTCTTCATCCCGGACAAGAAAGCGTTCTTCAGCTTCTTATTTGACGAAAAATACGCGTTCATCGGACTATTTGCGGCCTTGTTTCTAATTGTCTTGGGTGGATGCGTGGTCGGTTCTTTCATCGGCAGACGGCTGGTGCGTTGAGACGGCTAAAGCTTACGAGGGTGCTATTACCTGTCATGGGTAGGGTCGGACCGCGTCACGACATAGCCTGACTCTGGTAGCTTTGAGCGCTCTCGCTCAACCGTGGCTGACCGGGCCGGTCAGCCCTACCTGGCCGCCGCAGGGCGGCCGAGGGTAGGAGCGTGGCTAAGCCGCGCCCTCCGCAAAAGGAGTGCACGATGAATCGTGCCCCTGCCTGGGTTCGCCCTGCGGCGGACTCGATGCAACACTGTCGTGACGCGGTCCTGACCCTACCCACTGCATCCCATCCATTCAGTCCTCTGTGAAGAGGCCCAGCGTCAGCGGGGGAGGGGTGTCGTGAGCGTGAGCGGCTTCTTGCCGAAGGCGCCGGCCTGGACCGGCACGGGGGTCTCCCGCACGAAGGCGCCCTGGGCGTCATACTGACGGATGGCGCACGCGTGGACCATGCCGGTGGCGTCGCTCTTGTCGTCGCAACGGAAGTTCAGGAACAGACGGCCTTCCGCGGAGGAATTCGGGTCAAGCTTGCTGAGCATCGGCGTGAGATCGATGCCGAGTTCGAGCGGGCTGTCATCGCCCGGTCCGGCGAGCGGGACTTCGCCGACGTTGTTCTTGGGCTTACCGAAGAGCGGCCAGCCGTTGAGGGGCTGCGGAGCGAGTTCATGTTCGGCCTTGGTGGCGTCCTTGTCGCCGGCGACGCCGATGGTCACCCGCAGGTCGGAACGCTTGATGCAGGCGAGCTTGAGTTTCAAGGTGCTGCGGGGGACATGTCGGGAAACCTCGATCCGCCCTAGGTAGTTCCCGCGTTTCCAGGTAGGGTCGACCATGGCGCTGTAGAGGAGGTAGATCTTCCCATCCTTGGACCAGGTTTGTCCCCACGAGTTGACCACGATGAAGGCCCCGCGTTCCCGGTCCGCAAGGGTGACTTGGCCATCGCCGTTGATGTCGAGGTCGTTGGTCACTTTGCCGTCCCCGTTCACGTCGAAGCCGACCTGGTCATCGTAACCCACGCAGGTGATGCCGTGGCCGAAGCCGCTCGGTCCCCAGTGGATCCAGACGTCTTCGCCTGCCAGGTATTCGCCGGCGGGAATCGTCCGGGTGACCTTCTTCAGCTCACCCATGCGTCCGTCCAACGCCAGCAAGCCGCCGACGGGCGCTTGGCCGGCCTTGGGTTGGTTGCGGTCGTAGAGCCAGCCGCGGGCTTCGTCGATCTGGGCGACGGTGGCGGTCGGGGTGTAGCGATAGCCTGCGACGCGATACTCCATGGCCTCGCGCCAGATGGCGTAACCGTTGGCCCACCGGCCGATCAGGTCTTTGTCCGCTTCCACGCGTCCGTAGGTCTTGACGGTGGGGATGCCGACATGCTTGGCCGTCTCCCAGCCATGGAAGGCTTCGGAGCCTTGGGCGCTGTCGGCCGCGTTGCACATGTTCCACGAGAAATCCGCCGGGAACCGGGTGGCCTCGGTGTCGGCCACGGTGCCGTTGAGGAGGTTCATCTCGTAGGTGAACATCGAGGCGACCGCCGTGAACTGACCGCAGGCTCCGCCTTTCTGTTTGTAGATCGGCGGGAACTGCGGGCGGGTGGAATTGTCGACCCGCGACGGCAGGCGTCGGACGTCCACGGTCGTCACGCCTACGTCGGGGCCTTTCGCCTCACGCCAGGTGTCATAGTTGTCGCCCATCGAATTCGGCCGAGAGAACGGCTTGGGATACGCGGCGTGCGGGGCCGGATTGGCCTTGTCCGCCACGGTCTTGGTGTCGGCGGCGGCGATCGGCCCTGAAGCAGCCAGCAGGCCCGCCAGCAAGACGGTGAACAGCCGGGGGCGGTCGGCGAGGGGCATGGGATTCTTATACGCCTGGGCTCTCATTTTGGTCAATGTTCGAGGGTAGGGGAAAGGCCCAGATGGGGTCCGGAAACCTGATGGTTTGGTAGGGTTGAGCGGCCCGCTCAACCGCGGCTGACCGGGCCGGTCAGCCCTACCAGGCCGCCGTAGGGCGGCCGAGGGTAGGGGCGTGGCTTCGCCGCGCCCTCCTGCCTCAATGTGTTCCCAACCGCCAACCGCTAACCGCTAATACCTGATACGGAGTGCGCGATAAATCGTGCCCCTACCTGCGAAGGCTGCGCCTTCTAGGGGACATGCTGGCAAGGTGACAAGTGGGCACGGGGTAGTGCATCTCCCCTTGTCACCGTGTCACCTTGCCCACGTGTCCCCTTTCAAGGCCTCATGCCTTTGAGCGCCTTCAGCGCGCGATCTCTTCCCTCGGTCAGTCCGATGAGCGGGGCAGGATAATCCTTGCCGAGCTTGATGCCGGCTTCGGCGAGGACGTGCATCGGGGCTTCCCAGGGCTGGTGGATGTATTCGGCGGGGAGCTTGGCGAGCTCAGGCACCCAGCGGCGCACGTAGTCGCCATCGGGGTCGAACTTCTCGCCCTGGAGCACGGGATTGAAGACGCGGAA
>VHCL01000104.1 GCA_016871725.1 Verrucomicrobiota bacterium
AGCTCGTGAAGCGGCTCGGCCAGCGCAAGGTCGTGATGCTCGGCATGCTCGTCGCGGCGGTCGCGTTCGTCTGGGTCGCGCTGATCCCGCCCACGCTCGCGGCCGAAGGCTCCGGCGCCAAGACTTCCTTCTACCTCGGCCTAGGCCTGATCTCCTTCGCGACCGGCCTCATCCTGCCGAGCGTCTCGGCCTTGGTGTCGCTTTATTCCGACGCTTCCGAGCAGGGACGCAACCTCGGCATTCTCCGGTCGGCCGGCTCTCTGGCCCGCGTGATCGGACCGGTGACGGCGGCGTTGCTCTATTTCCACTTCGGGTCCCATTTCTGGGTCTACCTCGGCGGCGCCCTGCTGATGCTGCCGGCGATCTGGATCGTCCGCGGCCTCCCGGATCCGGCCTCGGAAGGGACTTCGGCCTAAGCCTCCGCCAGGCTTCGTCCCAGCGCGTCGCCTTTGCGGATCACCTGCATCAGAGAGATGCCGCCGCGGAAGGCGCCATGGAAACGCAATCCGGGATGCGCGGCTTCCGCGCGGGCCAGCGCCGCCTCGCGACGTGATTGCCCCGCGTCGTACTGAGGGATGGCGCGTTCCCAGCGTTGGATCCATTCGCGCCGCGGCGGCTCCTTGACGCCCAGCGTCGTGGCTAGCTCGTCGTCGACCAGCCGACGGAGCGCTTCGTCCGGCAGGCGCGCGAGTTCGGGTCGGCGGTCGCCGCCGATGAAGCAGCAGACCAGCACGTGTCCTTCGGGGGCTCGCCCCGGCAGGACCGAAGAAGGGAAGAGGCAGCCGAGGACGTCGCGCTGCTCCGAGCCAGGCGTCAGGTAGCCGAAGCCGTCGAGCGGATGCGGGACGTCCGCACGCGCGTAGCCGCGGGCGACGACGGCGACGGGCGGCGCCGCCGCGTCCTCCCAGTCGCGCAGGAAGGGCGTGACGGACTCGTCGAAGGGCAGGGAGCCCCAATGCCAGCTCGGCGCCGTGACCACCAGGTGCCTCGCGGAGACGCCTTCGTCCATGCCGTCAGCCCCGCGCCAGGCGACGTTCCAGCCGCGTGCGTCGCGGCGGAGCGAGGTCGTCACGACGCCGAGGCGGACGTCTTCCGCGGGCAGCCGCCCGGCCATCGCCTCGGCCAGCTGGCGCATGCCGCCGGGGAAGCCGACGACCGTGCGTTTCGTCTTCGGCCCGCGGCGCAGGCCGTTGAGGACCGAGCCATGCTCTTGCTCCAGCGCATGGATCCTCGGGAAGCAGCTGGCCATCACCAGCCGGGCGGGGTCGCCGGCGTGGACGCCGGAAACGATCGGGTCCATCAGCATCGCGGCGGCCTCGGGGCCGAAGCGCCGCGCGGCGAACTCGACCACCGTCTCGCCGGTTCGGCCTCCCTTCGCGCGGAAGGGTTCGGAGAGCAGGCGGAGCTTGCCGCTCCAGCTGAGCAGCCTGCTGGTCAGCAGGGTGAGGGGGCTCGGGCCGAGGCCGTGGAGTTCGCCGCGGGCGAAGATGTAGCGGCGGGCCGCCCGCATGTCGGCGGACTGCATCGCCTCGCCGAGCCCGTAGGCGGCCAGCAAGGCTTCGTCCTCGGCCCCCTCGAGCTGCAGGGTGTTGGGGCCGGTCTCGACGATCCAGCCGTCTTCGAGGTGGGTTCGGATCGAGCCGCCGACGCGGGCGGCAGGCTCGAGGACTTTGACCTTCGCTCCGGCGCGGAGCATCGCATGGGCCACGGCCAGGCCGGCCGGTCCGGCTCCGAGGATGACTGCGTCGTAGGCCACGCGTCATCATCGGGCGATAAGCCTAGGGTTGGCAACCCTGCGTCGTTCGGGCTGTCTGGGAAGCATGAGGTCATTCTTCGTCCTGTTCCTCCCCTTGGCCTGCCTGGCGGACACCGTCACCATGAAGGACGGCACTTTCCTCAAAGGACGCATCGAACGGATCGTCGACGGCGTGATGGAGTTCCGCGCGCCTTCCCTCGGGAACGCGAACCTGCTCCGGCTGGAGCTCGCGCAGGTCGAATCTTTCGTCACCGACGACCCGGTGCGCGTGAGCGCCGGCGGCGTCGTCTCGGACGGCGTCGCGTCCGCGGCGGGCGGTCGGGTCGTCACGAGCGGCGGGAGCGAGACCAACGCCCTCGACCGCGCGGTCGAACTCTGGCGGGAGCCGTCGCGGCGTCCCTCGGAATCGGGGGATAAGCGCGCCTGGGTCACCCAGGCGGACGCCGATCTCTCCGGCCGCAGCGGCGTCGTCTCCGGGTCGGGTTTCAGCACGGGTTTCTCCGCCAAAGGCGTGACCAAGGCCGACACCGTCATCGGCGGGATCCGCCTGATGCGCGCCGAGGCGCAGGGCCGCATCTCGGCCGACGACCTGCACGCGACTTTGTCCTACGAGACGAACCCGACGAACATCGTCTTCTGGTATGTCCGTACGGACACCGGCTTCGACAACGCGCGGCAGATCGATTTCTTCTCGGTGAACGCCGGCGGACTCGGCTTCCGTCTCTTCACCGACGCCAAGGGCAAGCTCGACGCGCGCGCGGGTCTCGCGCATCGCTTCGAACTCTTCGCCGACGAGACCCAGCCGAACCGTTCGGCGCCTTCGGGTGACTTCGGCCTGATCTTCACGCGTGAACTCGGCTGGGCGGCTTGGGATTCCTCGGTCAGCTTCGTTCCCTCCTTCCAGACCACCGGGGATTACTATGTCCGCCACGAGAGCAGCCTCAACATCCTGCGTAACAGCGGGCCGCTTTCGCTGCGCATCGGACTCGCCAACGATTTTCGATCCAAGCCTCTGCCGACCCAGGCCAAGACGGACACCGCCTACTTCCTGCGGACGACCTATGTCTGGAAGTAAGCAGGCCTGATTTGCTTAAAATTAAACACAACTGCCTAAAAAAACACAAAACCCCTTGTGAATGGTTACCTGTTGAACCGTGGCACAGGGGGTGCTTTCAAATTGTTCGTAATTAGTCATCTTTCCAATCCCCCAATCCATGAGCACCAACCCAGCCCGTCGCAACGCCATCGAGGCGATTGCTTCCCAGCCTCGCCTTCAGGGCAGCTTCGACTTCCGCAATGAGAAGATCGACCTGATCTACGGCCAGAACGTCTTCTCCCTCGATAAGATGGAGAAGCGCCTGCCGAAGGATGTCTTCAAGTCCCTCAAGGCCAGCATCGAAGCCGGCATCAAGTTGGATGCCGCCGCCGCCGACGTCGTCGCTGCGGCGATCAAGGATTGGGCCCTCGAGCGCGGCGCCACCCACTACGCCCACGTCTTCTATCCGCTCACCGGCTTCACCGCCGAGAAGCATGACACCTTCTTCGAGCCCAACGGCAACAGCACCCTCGCTCAGTTCTCCGGCAAGGCGCTGATCCAGGCCGAGCCCGACGCCTCCTCGTTCCCGAACGGCGGCCTCCGCTCCACCTTCGAAGCCCGTGGTTACACCGCCTGGGACGTCACCTCCCCGGCTTACATCTTCGACACCGAGAACGGTTCGACCCTCTGCATCCCGACCGCGTTCGTGTCGTGGAAGGGCGAGGCCCTCGACAAGAAGACCCCGCTGCTGCGCTCCATGGCCGCCGTCAACAAGGCCGCCGCCCGCGTGCTCGCCCTCTTCGGCAAGAAGCACGGCTACATCTCCGCCTCGTGCGGCCCGGAGCAGGAGTACTTCCTGATCGACTCCCGCCTCTTCCACCTCCGTCCCGACCTCTACACCTGCGGCCGCTCCCTCTTCGGCGCCAAGCCGGCCAAGGGCCAGGAGTTCGAAGACCAGTATTTCGGCACCATCCCTGACCGCGTGCTCGCGTGCATGATGGAGACCGAGCGCGAGTGCTTCAAGCTCGGCATCCCGATCAAGACCCGCCACAACGAAGTCGCCCCGGCGCAGTACGAAGTGGCTCCGATCTACGAGTCCGCCAACGTCGCCCACGACCACCAGATGCTCACGATGACGCTGCTCCGCCGCGTCGCCGCCAAGCATGGCTTCGTCTGCCTCCTCGCCGAGAAGCCCTTCGCGGGCGTCAACGGCTCCGGCAAGCACGTCAACTGGTCGATCGGCGGTTCCGGCGTGGGCAACCTCCTCGAGCCCGGCCATAACCCGCACGAGAACGCCCAGTTCCTCACCTTCTGCTCCGCCGTGATCCGCGCCGTCGACCTCCACCAAGGTCTGCTCCGCGCTTCCGTCGCCTCGGCCGGCAACGACCACCGTCTCGGCGCCAACGAAGCTCCGCCCGCCATCATCTCGATCTACCTGGGCGACATGCTCAACGAAGTCATCGAGCAGGTGAAGAAGAGCGGTTCCGCCTCGTCCTCCCGCAAGGGCGGCCACATGACCCTCGGCGTCGACACGCTGCCCGTCCTCCCGAAGGACGCCGGCGACCGCAACCGCACCAGCCCGTTCGCCTTCACCGGCAACAAGTTCGAGTTCCGCGCCGTCGGCTCCGCCTTCTCGGTCGCCGGCCCCCTGACCGTGCTCAACACGATCATGGCCGACTCGCTCGACAAGCTCGCCGACGAGCTGGCCGCCGCCCTCAAGAAGAACTCCGACTTCAACTCCGCGCTCCAGGGCGTCCTCAAGGACATCCTCACCAAGCACGGCCGGATCATCTTCAACGGCAACGGCTACTCCGAGGAGTGGCACAAGGAAGCCGCCAAGCGTGGTCTCAAGAACCTCCGCACGACCCCCGACGCGCTCCCCGAGATCGTCGCCAAGTCGTCCATCGAGGTCTTCGAGCGCCAGGGCGTCCTCTCCAAGGCCGAGCTCGAGTCCCGCGAAGAGATCTAC
>VHCL01000105.1 GCA_016871725.1 Verrucomicrobiota bacterium
CAACCTCCGCAACGCCCCGACGGTCGCCTACAGCGGCGAGATCGACAAGCAGAAGCAGGCCGCCGACGTCATGGCCCGCGAGATGGGCAAGGTCGGCCTGGAGCTGACGCACATCATCGGGCCCCAGACCGCGCATAAGATCCACCCGGACTCCATGGTCGAGATCGAGCGTCGTCTCGCCGCCATCGCCGCCCGCGGCCGCGTGCGCACCCCGAAGGAGGTCTCCTTCGCCACTTACTTCCTGCGCTATGACCGCATGCATTGGGTCAAGGTCGACCGCTTGGTCGAGCACTGGAAGAAGGCCCAGGTCGACGCCCGGCTCGTCGACGATCGTGCCATCGAGGTCAAGACGACGAACGTCGCCGGCCTGACGCTTGACTTCGCCCCCGGAGATTCCGTCCAATCGCAGTTCGCACCCACCGCCGTGACCATCGACGGCCACAAGGTCCTGACTTCGGTCAAGGCCGCCTCGGACCGTTCTTGGAAGGCCACCTTCGCCCGCGACCCGAAGAACGGCGAGTGGACGCAGATAGCCGCGTATGTCGACCCGATCGCCGTCAAGCGTCATGGTCTGTCCGGCCCGATCGACGACGCGTTCATGGACTCCTTCCTTTACGTCGCCCCGTCCGGCCAGCCGTTCAACGCCAAGGTCGGCGGCTGGGCCAAGTCCGAGATGGAACGCGCCGCCCGGGAATGGCGCCGTCAGTTCCGCGGTGACGCGCCGAGCAAGGCCGACACGCAGGTCAAGGACGAGGACATCGCCAAGAGCAACCTCATCCTCTGGGGCGACCCGGCCTCCAACGCCGTCCTCGCCAGGATCATCGCCAAGCTCCCGATCCAGTGGACCGCCGATAAGCTCGTCGTCGACGGCAAGACCTACTCGTCCGCCGACCATGCGCCGATCCTGATCTATCCGAATCCGCTGAACCCGCAGAAGTATGTCGTCATCAACAGCGGTTTCACCTACCGCGAATACGACTACCTGAACAACGCCCGCCAGGTCGCCAAGCTCCCGGACTGGGCCGTCGTCGACCTCAAGGTCGCCCCCGACGCCGTCGCCCCGGGCGCCGTCCCCGTCGCCGGCTTCTTCGACGAAGCCTGGCAGTTCCGCGCTTCCAAGTAATCCTCACTTACCATCTCCATGGCCATCATCACCGAAAAAGACCTGCAGCCCGTTTACGACGTGATCGTCGTCGGTTCCGGCGCGGGCGGCGGTCAGTCCGCCTACACGCTCACCATGAACGGCGTGAAGGTCCTCATGCTCGAGGCTGGTCGTAATTACGACCCGGTCACCGAGACCCCGATGTTCCAATCCAAGGCCGACGCGCCCCTGCGCGCGATGAGCACGCGCGAGAAGCCGTTCGGCTTCCATGACGCGACCGTCGACGGCGGCTGGGAAGTCCCGGGCGAGCCTTACACTCAGGCCTCGACCGACCCCAAGCAGCGTTTCGACTGGTGGCGCGCCCGCATGCTCGGTGGACGGACCAACCATTGGGGCCGTATCTCGCTCCGCAACGGTCCGTATGACTTCAAGCCTTACTCCCGCGACGGACTCGGCTTCGACTGGCCGGTCAGCTACGAGGACGTCGCCCCTTACTACGACAAGGTCGAGATGCTCGTCGGCGTCTACGGCTCCAACGAAGGCCTCGAGAACACGCCCGACTCCCCGAACGGCACGCTGCTTCCGCCCCCGAAGGCCCGCGCCGGCGAACTCTACGTCAAGAAGCACATCGCCAAGTTCGGCATGCCGGTGATCCCGATCCACCGCGCCGTGCTCTCCACGCGTCAGGATCACGTCAACTTCCCGGCCCGCCTGCATCCGAACAATCCCAAGGCGCAGAAGATCATCGCCAAGGCCATGCAGGAGCGCGCCGCGTGCTTCTGGGCGACCGACTGCGGCCGCGGCTGTTCGATCAAGGCCAACTACCAGTCGACCACCGTGCACCTCCCGCCGGCGCTCGCGACCGGCAACCTGGACATCCTCTGCAACGCCCACGCCCGCGAGGTCACCGTCGGAGCCGACGGCAAGGCCAACGGCGTCATCTATGTCGACAAGGTCACCGGCCAGGAGCGCGCCGTGAAGGGCCGCGCGGTCATCCTCGCCGCCAGCTCAGGCGAGACCGCCCGCATCCTGCTCAATTCGAAGTCGAACCGCTTCCCGAACGGCCTGGCCAACGGCTCCGGCCTCGTCGGCAAATACATCATGGACACCGTGGGCGCCAAGCTCGGCGGCAGCGTCCCGGCCTTCGAAGGCCTGCCCGTGCACAACGAAGAGGGCGCTGGCGCCCACGTCTACATTCCTTGGTGGCTGTACAAGGACGCGAGCAAGCTGGGTTTCGCCCGCGGTTATCACATCGAGTTCGCGACCGGTCGTCGCATGCCCGGCCTCGGCGCCGGCGGCGCCGGTCCGGGCTACGGCAAGAGCTATAAGGAGGAGGTCAGGCAGAAATACGGCGCGGGCATCGGTTTCTCCGGCCGCGGTGAGATGATCCCGAACAAGGACTCCTTCTGCGAGCTCGACCCGACCGTGAAGGACAAGTGGGGCATTCCCGTCCTGCGCTTCCACTGGAAATGGTCGGAGCATGAGACCAAGCAGGCCGCCCATATGGAGGCCACCTTCGCGATGGTCATCGACGCCATCGGCGGCAAGGCCAAGAAGCCCGAGCCCGACGGCACCAAGGCCATCGAGCCGGGTGGTTCGATCATCCACGAGGTCGGCGGCGCCATCATGGGCGCCGACGCCAAGAAGTCGGTCACCAACCAGTGGAACCAGTGCTGGGAAGTCCCGAACCTGCTCCTCAACGACGGCTCGGCGTTCTGCAGCAACGCCGACAAGAATCCCACGCTCACCATCATGGCGCTCGCGTGGCGCGCCACGGACCATCTCATCGAAGAGATGCGCAAGGGTAACCTCTGAGACTCACGAACATGGAAAACATTCCCGTAGACCACACCGGCCAGATCGACCGTCGCGCCGCCCTGAAATGGATCGGCGCCGCCGCCGCGGCCGCCGCGCTCTTCCCGCATGCCTCGGCGCAGGGCCGCCTCCAGCGCCAGCCCGACGCTCCCGCCGCCACCGGCGGCAAGCGCATCGGCTGGGATCCGGTCCTGAACAAGACCTACGCCCCCGGTGACCTTTGGCCGCTCACGCTGACCCCGAAGCAGCGGAAGGCCGCCGCGTCGTTGACCGACCTGATCCTGCCGCCGGACAACCCTGGCGACAAGCTGCCGTCCCAGCTCGGCGTCCAGGACTTCATCGACGAGTGGATCAGCTCGCCGTACGACGAGACCGCCAAGGACCGGCCGGTCATCACCGAGGGACTTGATTGGCTCGATGCCGAAGCCCAACGTCGCTTCCAGAAGGATTTCGCCGACCTCGCCGAGCCGCAGAAGTGCGCCATCGCCGACGACATCTGCGGCAAGACGGCCGTGAAGAAGGAGCACAAGTCCGCCCAGAACTTCTTCAACCGCTTCCGCTATCTCGCCGCCAGCGGGTATTACACCACCCCGCAGGGCTGGAAGGACATCGGCTACGTCGGCAACGTCCCGACCGTCAATTTCGACGGCCCGACGCCCGAGGCGCTGAAGCACCTAGGATTGGCCTGAGCGCGAGGGCAGGAGGGCCTGAGGCCACGAAGACCGAAGGTTGGATAGCCTTCGGTCTTTTTTGTGCCTCCCGAAGCAGGGGGTAGGGTTGAGCGCCCTCGCTCAGCCGCGGCTGACCGAGGGCGGTCAGCCTACCTCTGCATTTAAACTCTTGGAACAAACCCTTGGGCGGATTGCCTAATCCGCATACCCGATGAAGCGCCTCGTAGCTTTCCTTGCCCTGTTAGCGAGCCTCCTCGGCCTTAACGCCGCGCCCGTCTCGCTCTTTGACGGCAAGACCCTCGCCGGTTGGGAGGGCGACCCGAAGGTCTGGCGCGTGGAGGATGGGGCCATCGTGGGCGGTTCCATGCAGGGTAATCCGCGCAACGAGTTCCTGACGACGAAACGAAGTTTCTTTAATTTCCGACTCAAGTTCGAATACAAGCTCATCGGCACCGACGGCTTCGTGAACGGCGGCGTGCAGTTCCGCAGTCTGCGCGCGACGAATCCGTCCCACGAAATGATCGGTTACCAGGCCGACATCGGCGCAGGTTTCACCGGCTCGCTCTATGACGAATCCCGACGCAAGAAGGTCCTGGCCAAGGTCGGCACGGGAGTGGGGTCGCAGGGTGTGAAGAGCGAAGCCGAACTCAAGGCGCTGGAGAAGGTCGGCGAGTGGAACACCTACGAGATCGTCGCGATCGGCCCTCGGGTGATGATCTATGTCAACGGTCGGAACACGGTCGACTATACGGAGACCGATCCGTCGATCGACGACGCCTACGGCCTCATCGGCCTGCAGATCCACGGTAATTGCAAGGCCGAGATCCGCTTCCGGAACATCACCCTCGATCCGATGACGGACGTGCCGGTCACGACCCGGGAGGCGGTGCTCAGCCGCTTCGGTCAGCCGAAGGCCACCTGGACGCCGCCGGCGCCGTTCAGCGACGGGAAATTCTCGCTCGGGTCGGACGAGGTCGTCGTCTTCATCGGACAGGAGAACCTCGTGCGCGAGGCCAAATCGGGCGAGATCGAGTCGAGGCTCGCC
>VHCL01000106.1 GCA_016871725.1 Verrucomicrobiota bacterium
CCGGCAAGTTGCCGGAATTCTACGGCCCCGGCCTGATCTTCGCCTTCGCCAAGAACGAAGCCTACATTCACGCCACCCGCATCGCCGGCGACGCAACCGATGCCGCCGACCTCACCCGCTGCGAGATGCAGGGCCGCCAGGACGCTTGGACAATCTTCCGCGAATGGAAGGAAAAGGTGCCGGCCTTCAAGGACAGCTATCTCATCTCGACCGGACCTTACGTCGGCATCCGCGACACCCGCCGCATCCTCGGCGTCGAGCGCCTGACGGTTGAAGACCTGCAGACGAACCGTCGCCACGACGACGCCATCGCCACCGGCTGCTGGTTCCTCGACCTACACCCCCGCAAGACGACCACCGACAAGCCTTTCGCCGGCTCCGGTTTCCAGCCCAAGCCGTACGACATCTCCTACCGCACCCTGTTGCCGCAGAATATCGGCAACCTGCTGGTCGCCGGACGTTGTCACAGCGCGACGCACATCGCCTCGGCCTCCTCCCGCGTCACCGTCACGGCGATGGCCCTCGGCGAAGCCGCGGGTGCCGCCGCCGCCCTGGCCTGCGAAACCAAAGCCGATGTTGCGACGATCGACGGCCGCAAAGTCCGCGAAATCCTCTCCCGCCGCGACGCCGGCCCCTTCACCGATGCCTGACAATCCCGACCCCAGCCACCCCGCCGGCCTCAGCCGACGCGAGGCCATTCGCGGCGTCTTCCTCGGCGCCCTGGGACTCGCCATGGCCACCAGACTGAGCGAAGCCAAGGAACCCGTCCGCCAGTCCAAGGCCGCCGAAGGATACGTCCCGGAGAACAACTACCCGACCTTCGCGGACGAAGCGGATGGCCATATCGACGCGGGGCGTTCCAATCCCTGACATGAACCCGGAAATCGTCCGCCCCAACCTCGTCGGCCTCGGGGAAGTGCTGTGGGACGTCTTTCCGGACGCGGCCCATTTCGGGGGCGCCCCGGCGAACTTCGCCTGCCATGCCGCGGGCCTGGGTGGCGACGCCTGGGTCGTCAGCGCCGTCGGGCGCGACAAGCTGGGCGATGATGCCCTCGCTTCCCTTGCGGCCAAGCAAGTCCACACCCTGCTGCTCCAGCGCAACGAGCAACCGACCGGCACGGTCACGGTGACCCTCGATGCGGCCAAGCAGGCGAGCTACGTCTTCGCGGCCGATCCGGCCTGGGATCATATCGCTTGGAACCAGTCGCTGGCCCTGCTGGCCAAGAAATGCCAAGCCGTCTGCTTCGGCTCTCTCGCCCAACGCGCCCCGGAAAGCCGTCGCACCATCCGCGAGTTCCTGGAGAACACTTCCGCCGACTGCCTGCGCATCTTCGACGTCAACCTACGTCAGGCCTTCTACTCCCGCGAGGCCATCGAGTCCTCCCTCGGCTTCGCCAACGTCTTCAAACTGAACAACGACGAAGTCCCCGTGGTCGCCGACCTGCTCGGACTCCCCAAAGACGAGAAAGCCTTCGTGCTCTCCGTCGCCCAGCGCTTCGACCTGCACACCGTGGCCCTGACCCGTGGAGCGGCCGGCTCGCTCGTCTGGCATAAGGGCCAATACGATGAGAAGACCGCCCCGAAGGTCGCCGTCGTGGACACCGTCGGCGCCGGTGACGCGTTCACCGCCGCCCTCGCCATCGGCCTGCTCCGCGGCGAAGACCTGTCCCGCGTCCATCAGCGCGCCGTCGACGTCGCCGCCTTCGTCTGCACGAAGCCCGGCGCCACGCCGGAATTGCTACCGGAGTTCCGGAGGTAGGGGCGAGCGGCCCGGCTCGCCCGCGGCTGACCGGGCCGGTCAGCCCTACCCGATGCATCTGTAGGTAGGGTCGGGAGCGTGGCGACCTAGCCCGTGATTCTAGTTATAGTCTAGCAACCCTAGGTCGGCACGCAGTGCCGACCCTACCTCGAGACGTTCTATGTCGTGACGCGGTCCCGACCCTACCTAAGCAGCAACCCGCTCTCGCCTACTGTCCTCCGGCCCTCCATACCTCGTGTCCTCGCCTCATGCGCTTCCTCGCATCTCTGCCGCTCCTCCTCGTCGCCGCGCTGTCCGCCCAGACTCATCAGGCGGACATCGTGATCTACGGCGGCACGAGCGCCGGGGTCATCGCCGGCATCCAGGCGGCGAAGCTGGGCAAGAAAGTCATCGTCGTCGAAGCCGGCCAGCATATCGGCGGCATGGCGGTCGAAGGCCTCGGCGGCACGGATATCGATAATCATAAGGAAATCCGCAACAGCCCCGCGGTCGGCGGCCTCGCCCGTGAGTTCTACCGACGCATCAGCCTGAAGTATAACCGCAACGGGGCCTTCGACGCCATCGCGACGAACGGCACCAAGAACACCGGGCTCTGGCGTTTCGAGTCCCACGTAGCCGAAGAAGTCTACGAGGCCTGGATCAAGGAGGCCAGGGTCAAGGTCCTGCGCGGACATCGCTTGCGCGAGACCGGCGGTGTGACCATGGAGAAACTTAAGATCACCTCCATCGCCTGCGAGAACGGGGCCGTCATCAAGGGCAAGGTCTTCATCGACGCCACCTACGAGGGCGACCTGCTGGCCTTCGCCGGCCTGAGCTTCGCCGTCGGCCGCGAGGGCAACGCGAAATATCGCGAGACGACCAACGGCCTGCAGCTCGACAGCAAGCACAAGCAGCTCGACAAGAAGATCGATCCCTACGTCCGCCCGGGCGACCCCGCCAGCGGACTCATCTACGGCGTGCAACCGGCGCCGGCGGGCAAGGACGGCGATCCCGACGACGGTATCCAGGGCTATTGCTTCCGGCTCTGCCTGACCAAGGCCGCCGACCGTATTCCGATCGAGAAGCCGGCCGACTACGACCCCGCCCATTATGAACTCCAACGCCGCTACCTCGCCGCGGGTGGCAAGATCGACGCCCCTGGCGTCGGTGTGCCCAACGGCAAGACGGACCCCGGCTCCTGGCATTCGCTCGCCGGCAACTTCACCGGCTTCAACCACCGCTACCCGACCGCCAGTTACGCAGAACGGGCGGAGATGATCCGGACCTCACGCAACTACATCCAAGGCCTGTACTGGTATCTGGGCAACGACCCGTCGGTCCCGGAGGCCACGCGCAAGGCCTGGGGCGCCTGGGGGCTGACCAAGGACGAATTCACGGACAACGGCGGCTGGCCGCGCGCCTTCTATGTCCGCAATGGCCGCCGGCTCATCGGCGACTTCGTCCTGACCGAAGCCCACCTACGCAAGAATAACCCCGTGCCGGTCGAAGACTCGGTCGGGCTGATCTGGTGGCCGCCCGACTTCCATCACGCCCGCTGCATCGCCAAGGACGGCCGGGTCTGGATGGAAGGCGCGGTCTTCGATAACTCCCCCAACCCGAACTGGATTCCCTGCGGCATCCCCTACCGGGCGCTCGTGCCCAAGATCAAGGAATGCACCAACCTGCTCACGCCGACCTGCCCGTCGTCGAGCTACGTCGCCTATGGGGCCTATCGCATCGAATTCACCTTCATGACCGCCGGCCAGTCCTGCGCCACCGCCGCCTGCCTGTCCGTAGACAGCAATGCGCCCGTCCAGCGCATCAACATGGGCCAGCTGGCGGAGATGCTGAGGGCGCAGGGTCAGGTCACGGCGATCCCGAGGTAGGGGCGAGCGGCCCTGCTCGCCCGCGGCTGACCGGGCCGGTCAGCCCTACCAGATGCATAAAGGCTAGGTCGGCACGCAGTGCCGACCCTACCTCGATACACTCAAGGCATCCTATCCGATCTCCCTTTGAGCGACTGTCTCTCCTAACCGCCAACCGCTAACCGCCTACCGCTATCACCACGTATACCGAATCGTATACGTGATCACCTTCTCCTCGTCGGGCTGGAGCGGCACGCGGAATTCGAAGGTGTGGGCGTCCTTCTTCTCATGCGCCTGGCTCTGGGCCGTCAGGGTCCAGGTATTGGTACGATGGGCATGCTCGCGCACGCGGATCTCGGCGGGCTCCTTCTTGCGGTTGCGGACCTTGATCTCGAACGTCTGGACGACGACACGGTTGGCGCCATCTTCGCTCTCGTTCGTCATCCGATGCTCGCCCACGAGATCGAAGCTGTTGCCGGTCAGCACGCGGATCAGTTCGTTCTTCGGCGTGTGGTCGATCTCGTTCTCACCGACGAACTCCAGCTGGCGGTCGGCGTCCTGAGAATAGAAGCGCACCTTGCCCTTCGGCAGGGCGAGGCCGAGCTTGTTGGCCTCCGTATTCTTGAACTCACGGTAGACCTGCACCTTCCCGGCGCCCCCTTGGTAGGCGCCGTCGTAGACATAGACGCGTTCGGCCTTCACGCCCGTGGCGCGCACGAATTCTACCTGCTTGGTCTCCTTGTCCCGCAGGGTGACCGGATTGCCCAGCGTGTAGAGATGGAACTCATCGAAGGACTTCTCGGTCACAACCGCGTCCGCCAGACGGGCGGTCGCCGCCATCGTGACGCCACCAAAGGGCTGGATGCCGGCGTCGACCACGCGATGGACGTCGCCGGCCATGAGCTTGAGCTTGGCGTCAGCGAAGGTCATGCCGCTCTGGTTGTTCATCGTCACCCAGCCGACGACGTCCAGGAGGTCGCTCTGCTCGGCGGCGACGAGATTGTAACTGGCCTCCCAGGTGAAGCCT
>VHCL01000107.1 GCA_016871725.1 Verrucomicrobiota bacterium
GGCTTATCGGCTGCCCAAGGACGCCTCGCCCGAGACGCAGCTGGCCGTACTCCGGACGATCAATCAGCTGCACTGGGAGACCAAGATCATGCACGTGGAGATGGACGCCGAGGACGGCGAGATCCGCCTTAGCATCGATTACCCCATCGAGGACGGCAAACTCACCGAGAAGCAGGTCGAGAGCCTGGTGCGGCTCATGCCGCAGCTCATCGACCAAGGACACCTGGCCATGCGGGATGCTCTGGAGAAGGCCATCCCCTTGCCGACCGAGGCCGAGATCAGCCGGCGCTTCGACGCCTTCGTGCGCAGCCGCGCCTGACCGAACCCTCATGCACGCCCCCCATGAAACCCTTCGATCCCCGCATCGACCGTGACCTCGCCGTCCAGCTCGGCGAAGAGGCTGTCTCTATTTCCCAGGCCGGTCGGTACGTCGGCCCCGCCGGGCAGGTAGATATCGCGGAAGCCGTCAAAGCCGCCGTCAAAGCCACCGTGCACTATGGTACCGAGTACGCCCACCCAGCCCCTGCCACGGGCCCGCACACGACCTCCTACGAAGTCACGAACGAGACTACCCTCTCCGCCCACCAACGCCATCTCGCCAAAGGCCACTACGTCGTCTCCCTGAACTTCGCCGCGGCGACGAATCCCGGCGGCGGCTTCCTCACAGGCGCCCGCGCCCAGGAGGAGTACCTCTGCCGTTCGAGCTCCCTCTACCTCGCGATCAAGGACTCGCCGATGTATGCCTATCATCGCCGGGAGGGACATAAGCGCTACAGCGATGCCATGATCTACTCGCCCGACGTCCCGGTCTTCCGCGACGACGCGCACCGACTGCTCCCTAAGCCCTATCTGGCCTCCTTCATCACTTCGGCCGCCCCTCTCACCAAACACCTGCATCCCGAGGAGCTCGTCCATATCCCCGACATCCTCCGTCACCGCATCCGCAAGATCCTGACCGTCGCCCAGGTCCACGGCCATGATTCGCTCGTCCTCGGGGCCTGGGGATGCGGGGCGTTCGGCAACGACGGCAACCTTGTCGCCCAGCTCTTCCATCAGGCCCTGGAAACCGACTTCAAGGGCGCCTTCAAGGAAGTCACCTTCGCCATCGTGGACACCTCGCCCGAGCAGCGCTTCATCGGCCCCTTCGCGAAACGCTTTCAAAAAACCGTCGAGGCGGTCGACATCGAACCGCTCTGGGAAATCGTCGGCCAGGAAGTGGTCGGCAAAGCCAATGACGAATGGCGTCTGGTCAGATCGACCAACCCCCAGGTCGCGCATTTCTTGCAGATGGGCATGCATGGCACGAACATGAAGTGCCTCTTCATCCCCCGCACCGCGGAGAAGGAAGGTACCGGCCAGGTCATCCTGAATGTAGGCCCGAATGACCTGCACGTCCTGCTCGAATTCGCGGAAGCGCATCCCGAAGCCATGAAAGTGCAGCCGTTAGGCTTCACGTTAAATCTGGAGGGCAACGGCGACAAGGCCGGCGAGCCTACCCGCTGGGAAAACGGCGGGGCCGTCTACGCCCATGCGCACCTCGTCTCTCCCGCCGGCCCCGAGCTCTATGGCCGAATCGGTCCTTGGTATGCCATCGCCATGGAGGCTATCTGGGACCTCATCGGCAAAGCCGCGCGCTGGCATCAGGAACGGACGCAATGAACACCGAGCGCGAGTTCCGGGAGAAGTGGCAGCGTCGCATCGATGGCTGCGGCCCCTATTGCAGCTGCCTCGTGATCGTCATCGTCGTCGTACTCGCGTTCTTCGCCTTCGTCCTCCGCTGACCTGGGTAGGGATGACTGGCCCGATCATCCTAGGGCGCGCGGGCCGCACGCCCCTACCTCACGACCCGCTCACGGGCGGAATCTGGTCACCGTGTCAGCCCGACGGCAGAGCTCGTTAATTTCATCGGGCGACGAGGGATGGAAGAGTCCGTCATGGACATAGCTACCTTTGACCCTAGCAGTCAGGTCCAGGAAGAGCGCGACCATCTCCGGATGCAGGCCGAAATAGGGCCGATCGGTGCAATCCTTGAGCCTCAATTTCTTGAACGGTCTTGCCCCGATCTCCCAGTGACGAGGATGCCAGCGGAGAGGCTTTCGCGGCTGCAGGTGATGGTGCTGGTTGAACCAGTACTGGGCCCAGACGCTCTCCCACTCCAGCCCCGGAGCCTTTTGCGGCCCTTCTACGAAGGTCATGACCTCGGTCGGAATATCTTTCTGACCATGCCAGGCAGGCTTTTGCCCTAGTTGTCGTAATTCGCACTCCAGGTACTTATCGTAAACCCTCTCCCGCGGATCGGTCGGCAGGTCCAACGGCCCCGGATAGGCATGCGCTGGATTGATCGGATTAGGACGACGACCCAGACAAGGCTGACCGCAATCGCCGGATTGGTCGATATAGACGATCCGGTAGTGGACGCCGAACGGGAACGACAGCAAAGGACCCTGGATGCGGACGTCGAGTTCTTCAGCAGCCGCGAGATTCCAAAGCCGGAACATGTGATGATAGAGTGAAGTGTTCATGCCGCCACCTCTGCCCGTCTCTTCCCGCCCCGCAATCCCGCCGCCTGTCATAGACTGCCGAGGCAGGCAGGCGTCGGCCTACGCGTCCGTGTCTCGAGGTAGGGATGACCGGCCCGGTCATCCGCGGGCATGCGATCCGCACGACCCTACCCTCCCCTTCCTGAGTTTGCACCCGAGTACTTTTCGGCCTCACTCCCGGCGTGCGTTGCTTTTACGATCCGGGCTACGTCTTCCCGCTGCCGGAGGATCATCCCTTCCCGATGGACAAGTTCTGGCGGGCGGAGGCGATGATCCGGGCGGCCGGGGTGCCGGGGCTATCGATCCACGGCATCGAGCCGGCGTCGTTTGAACAGTTGCTGAGAGTCCACACCGCCGAATACCTCGAACAGATTCGCACCGGATCCTTGGACCATGTCGCCGCGCTCAAGCTCGGGCTACCCGCCTCCGAGGAACTGCTGACTCGGTCCCGTCTGGAGGTCGCCGGCACCCTCACGGCGACCGATGCGGCGCTGGCGGACGGCCTGGCCTGCAATCTCGCTGGCGGGACGCATCATGCCTTCCCGGACCAGGGTCAGGGGTACTGCGTGCTCAATGACGTTGCCATCGCCATCCGCGAGCAGCACCGCTCCAAGCCCGACCTACGGGTCTTCATCTTGGACACCGACGCGCATCAAGGCAACGGCACGCACGCCATCTTCGCCGACGACCCGCGTGTCTTCACCTACTCGATCCACGTCGGCAAGAACTACCCCTCCTTCAAGACGCCTGGGTCCCTGGACGTCGAGCTGCCCAGGTACGTCTCCGGCGACGCCTACCTCGAAGCGCTGGAAGGCAGCCTGACCACCGCCATGCACGCCTTCGCGCCAGACCTCGTCTTCTGGATCGCCGGGGCTGATCCACATGAGGATGACCGCTTCGGCCAGATGAGGCTGAACGACGGCCACTTTGCCGCCCGAGACGAACACGTCCTCAACCTCGTCACCCGGGCCGGCATACCGACCGTCGTCCTCTACGGCGGAGGCTATAATCGAGACCGCGAACACACCGCCCGCCTCCACGCCGCGACCGTCCTTCGCGCCGCAGCTTACGCCTAAAAGGGTCAGGCTACTAGGTGGTAGCCTGACCCCATCTGCAACTGAATGGCTGAAGGGGTCAGACCACTAGGTAGTAGCCTGACCCTTTCGGCATTGATTGGCGAGGTAGGTCGCGCTGCCAGTGCAGAGGCGGGAGGCTAGCCAGACGAAGGATACGGTGGTCAGTCGGGTCATTTCGAGCGCCAGGTTGAGCTTCCATTCGGGCAGACCTGCCGTGGCCCTCAACGTGTCCTCGGTTTTACCGACCTTCGCCAGCAACTCACGGAAGACTTTCTCGGAGTAATCCGAATCCAGCCGCTCAATCTCCGCATCGGTAAGGTTAGCGGAGAGCGATGGAACAGCGCCAACCCCTACCCTGACTAGCTTAGCTTCGCGCTTGGCGATCTCCCACTGGACCTCGAAGGCCAGTCCATCGTCGTCTCGCAGGTAGACGTCACGGAGCCGGCTAAGGTATCGCCCCCACCCCTCGTTGTCATCGGGCAATCCGCAGAATCTCACCAACCCCTCGCCCACCATGAAGGGATGCCGTCGATCGGGGTGCATCAGCCGATAGATGCTGGAAAGCGGACTAGAGGCGAGCTGCTCGACGGTCAGGAGGTTCTTCCTGACATGGTTTAGGTGGATATAGTCCATGACCCTGAGCGCATCCATGCCTGGAGGGACTCGTTTGGCCTGGTATCTGCCCTGAAAGACATGCCCATGCTCTTCGCGATACCCGTTGAACCTGAGGCTGAAGGCCGAAAGCAGCAGGTGCATGCCTCTGGACAGGTTTGCCCGGGGAGCCTGGATGAGCAGGTGGAAGTGATTCGGCATGATCGCAAAGGCATAGACCTGCCAACCCGTGCGGATGATCGTGGCTTCGAGGGCTAGCATGAAGCTACGCACGGCGCCGGCATCGGCGAAGATAGCCGTGCGGTAGTTGCCGCGGGAGAATACGTGGTAAAGGGCGGACGGATCTTCGGTGCGGGGGCCTCTGGGCATCTCGACAGCAAACCTCATG
>VHCL01000108.1 GCA_016871725.1 Verrucomicrobiota bacterium
GGTAGGGACGTGATTGCCATCACGTCCGTTCGCTGAACGACATCAGTGCGTAATCAACTTGGCTAAGAGCCGATTACTTTTCGGCCTCGGTTTGAAACGGATGCGATGGCAATCGCCTCCCTACCTAAAATCCCACTTTTGCACCTTTGCACAGGAGCTCCGCTCCGATTTGCACCTTTGCACTGCCTCTAGTCAGTTAGCATGCCCCCCATCCGCCATATCGTCTACGAATGCCTTCCCGGCGCTTATGCCGGAGGTGTGCAGAAGATGGTGTTCGAACTGGCGTCCGCGCAGCGGAGATCAGGGGCGGACGTCGAGATCTGGACGCCGGATGCGGTCCGGGCGGGCTCGACGGAGATCTTCGCAGGCTTGCCCATCCGCTATTTCTACCCGGATCCGCTCTTCGGCCTGGCTCGCTCGCATCGCCTGAGCCAAGAGCTCGCAACCCTGCCATCCGATGCGATCTTGCATGCCCATAATACGTTCAACCCGTTGAACGTGCAGGTCGGTCGGGCGGCGGCAGCCCGCGGCCTGAGGGTTTTCTATCACCCGCACGGCGCCCTTGATCCGGCCCTGTTCGCGGATTGGAGACCCAAGTCCCTCAAGAAGCGCCTCTACATCCGCTTCTTCACCCGCCCGAAGCTCAATCGCGCGACCGGAGTCTTCGCGCTCACTGTTTTGGAGCAAGCCCAGCTCCGCAGCCTAGGCGTCACCTCACCGATCCATGTCGTCCCCAACGGTATCCGACCGGTGGCCTGCGGTTCCCGCGAAGCCGGTCTCGCCCTGCGGGCCCGGCACGGTCTCGGCCCGACGGACAAGGTGGTCCTCTTCATCGGCCGTATCACCGCCAAGAAGCGGATCGAGGACATCATCCGGGCGCTGGGTGACTCGGCCGCGCATCTGTTCATCGCCGGTAATCCCGAGGCGGAGCCGGAGTATGCGGCCTCACTGCGGACGGCGATCGCCGAAGCGGGTTGCGCCGCCAGGGTCCATTGGGTCGGCTTCATGGACGAAGCCGCGAAGGCCGTCGCCTATGCCGCGTCCGACGTCTTCGTTCACGCCTCGGAATCCGAAGGCATGGCTCTCGCCATCCTCGAGGCCATTTCGGCGGGCCTGCCCGTCGTGGCCACGGAAGGCTGTTACATGGCCGAGGCCGCGCAGGCTGGCGCCTTGGTCGAATGCCGGCCCGGCGCGCCGGCGCTGGCATTCGCGCTGCGTCCCTTGCTCACGGAGCCGGACCGTGCCCGGGAGCAAGGCTTGCGCGGCCAGGCCTACGTCGGTCGCGTGCACGATTGGGCCGCCATCGCCCGGCGCACCTTGGAAATCTACGCCGGCCAAGGAGGGCGCGCCTGACCATGTGCGGCATCGCCGGATATGTCGGTCACTTCGAGCCGAGCCTGCTCGGCCAGATGAACCGTGCCCAGGGTCATCGTGGTCCGGATGGTGCGGGCGAGTGGCATGATGGCGAAGCCGGCCTTGCGCACGTGCGCCTCGCCATTCTCGATCTCTCGCCCGCCGGCGCCCAGCCGATGGCTGATGCGACTGGCCGGGTGGTCGTCAGCTTCAACGGCGAGATCTACAACTACCGCGAGCTGCGGACCGACCTCGAGCGCGCGGGCGTGGTCTTCCGCGGCGGCAGTGACACCGAAGTCCTGGCCAATCTCCTCGCCCGCGAGGGCCGGACCTGCCTGCCGAAGCTCAACGGCATCTTCGCCTTCGCCGCCTGGTTCGTCGCCGAGCGTCGTCTCCTGCTCGCGCGCGACGCCGCCGGCGTGAAGCCCCTCTACTGGGCCGCGACTCCGGCGGGGCGAACGTTCGCCTCCGAGCTCAAGGCTTTCCGTGACCTGCCCGGCGTCGACTGGTCGCTCGACCATGCGGCCGTGAGCGCCTACCTCACGCTGCTGTACGCGCCGGGCGAACTCACGCCGGCCAAGGGTGTCAGCAAGGTCCCGCCGGGTGCCTGGATGGAATGGACGGCGGCCGGCGAGATGACGCGCGGCACGTTCGCCGCGCCGCATTACTCCCAAGAAATCCAACCTTTCACGGATGGTCAGGCCGCCGAAGCGTGCCGCCATTACCTCCGCCAGGCGGTGAAGCGTCAGCTCGTCGCGGACGTCCCGCTCGGCGGTTTCCTTTCCGGGGGCGTCGATTCGTCGGCGATCGCCCACTTCGCCTGTGCGGCGCTCGGCGATGCGGCGCGCTATCCCTGCTTCACGGTCGGTTCGGCCGATCTGGCCGGCCTCTCCTCCGAAGGGTTCGCGGAAGACCACCCGTACGCCGAGCTCATGGCGCGTCGCCTAGGCACCCCGTTGCATGACGCCGTCCTGCGCGAAGCCGCCTTGGCCGACCTCGACGGCCTGGTCTGGACGCTCGACGAGCCCACCGCGGACGTCGCGGCCTTCACCGCGCACGCCGTCTGCCGCGAAGCGCGCGCCCGCGGCGTGAAGGTCCTTCTTTCGGGCGCCGGTGGCGACGACCTGTTCACGGGGTACCGTCGCCACGTCGCCCTGCGGGCCGAACCATACTGGGATTGGGCGCCGCGTCCGCTCCGCGCCCTGTTGCGCCGTTCGTTCAGCGGGCTCAAGGCGAGCAGCCCGGCCGGGCGCCGGCTCGGCAAACTCTTCCGTTACGCTGACGCCGACCCGGCGGAGCGGCTCGCGGCGTATTTCCTCTGGATCGGCCAGGACACGCTGGCCCCCGCGCTCAGTCCGGCGTTGCGGCAAAGCCTCGGCGCGGATCGTCCCGTCGGCCAACTGCTCCGTTCGCTGGATGGCCTGCCTGAGGGCGTCAGTCGCCTCAACCAGATGCTGCACCTCGACCGGGCGCACTTCCTGGCGGACCATAATCTCAACTATACCGACAAGATGGCCATGGCCTGCGGCGTCGAAGTCCGCCTGCCGTTCCTCGATCCCGACCTCGTCGCCTTCTCGGAGCGGCTCGCCGATGCGCGCAAGATCCGCGGGACCACCGGTAAGCGGGTGCTTCGCCAAGCGCTGCAAGGCGTCCTCCCCGACGAAATCCTGACTCGGCCCAAGGCGGGTTTCGGGCTGCCGTTGCGCCAGTTGCTCCATGGGATCTATGGGGCCCGGCTACGCGAGCTCGCCCATTCCGGCCGGCTCGACGCCACCGGGCTCTTCTCCGGTCCAGGCGTCATCGCCCTGCTCGAGGCCGACGCCCGTGGCGAAATCGACGCCGCCTATCCGCTCCTCGCCGTCCTGTGCCTCGAGTCCTGGGTGAGGCAGTTCGCGGGGCGGTGAAAGCGCGATGCTTGTGCAAAAGTGCAACCCGCCTGCGGCTTGTGCAAAGGTGCAAATGTAAGGTGTTGGCGGTTAGCGGTTGGCGGTTGGGAGCGTAATAAAAGCCTCAGGTGACGGGTGCCGGCCACCGGGGCATCAGCCCTTCGGGTGTCGGCTGTTCAGCCTTCGGCAGCCGGCTCCGGGTTCCCGCGGCTGATGGCCGAGATGCCGACGCCCGAGTCGCCGACCCCCGTGGCCGTCACCCGTCACCTGAAGTTGGTTCCACTTTTGCACCTTTGCACAGGAGCTCTGCTCCGATTTGCACCTTTGCACTGCCTCTTTAAGGCCTTCCTCCAGCCCTCCACGCAGTCATCAACTCAGTCCTCTAATTAACCATGCACTCCTCCCTCTCCAATCTCCGCCTCGCCGGCCTCGCCGTGACGACGGGGTCCGTCGTGCGTGATTATGTCGCGGACGGACTGGCCGCGGGGATCGGCCGGGCCGTCCTGGAACGTAACGCCAAGACGCTGGGGCTGAGGCAGCGACGCGTCGCGGCACCCGGCGTGACGGCCTTGGATCTCTGCGCCGACGCGGCTTCGCGTCTGCTCAACGAACTCGGCGTGGACGCCACCTCGCTCGACGCGCTCATCTTCGTCACCCAGACGCCGGATCATCCGCAGCCGAACAATGCCTCGCTCCTGCATGGCCGGCTCGGCCTGAGCAAGTCCGCCGCGGCCTATGACCTGTCGATGGGGTGTTCGGGCTGGGTCTACGGCCTGCATCAGGCCGCCTTGCTCTGCGCCCATGGCGGCGCCGCCCGCGTGCTCTTGTGCGCCGGCGACACGCTCAGCCGCCTGACGAACCCGGCTGACCGGGCGACGGATCCGCTCTTCGGAGACGCCGGCTCGGCCGTGCTCGTCGAGAAGACCGGACGTTCGGCGCCCATGCATTTCGTGCTCGGTACGGACGGGGCCGGGGCCGAAGCCATTAAGGTCGCGCAGGGCGGGGCTCGTCGGCCGGTCGGCGAACTGACGGAGCAGACGGACGCTGACGGCAATCGCCGCCACGCCGCCAATCTCTGCATGAACGGTGCCGACGTCTTCAGCTTCACCTTGCGCGAAGTCCCCGTCGCCATCGCCGCGGTCCTGCGTCAGGCCGGCTGGGAGGTCGCGCAGACGGACGCCTTGGTCCTGCATCAGGCCAACACTTTCATCCTGCAATCCATCGCCAGGAAGACCGGCTACGCCGAGGCGCAGGTCTCGA
>VHCL01000109.1 GCA_016871725.1 Verrucomicrobiota bacterium
AAGGCGGGCACCAGTCGCTGCCCGTGAAGTCGACGAGGACAGGCTTGTTCTCCTTGACGCCTTGGGCCTTCGCGGCGTCGAGGTCGGTGAGCCAGACCGGTTCGGCGGCCGACAGGACCGCGGTCAGCAGACAAAGCGGGATCGTGAGCAGGGTCTTCATGAGGAAATCACTTCTGGGCCTTCGCGGCGGCCGCGGCGGCGACCTGGGCGCGGAACTGCTTCAGCTCGCCCGTGAATTCGGCGGGATTGTCCGCGATGATATCGTCGAGCACCTTGAGCACGGCGGCATGGTCGCCCGGCTTGCAGGCCTGGACGCTGCCCACGCGGGCGTTGACGACCAGGCCCACCTTGGCGGCTCCGACGAGGTTCTTCTTCTCCCCGACGAACTTGGCGATGGCGGCCTCGGCGGCGGCGAGGTCTTTCTTCTCCAAGAGGGGCGTGAGGAGGGTCTCGAGTTCTTCGCCGTAGCCGCGCACGAGGACTTCGTCCTTCTTACCTTGGGCGAACTTCGCCTTTCCTTGCGAGGTGTTGTCCTTCAGCAGGTCGGTGAGATGGGCGAGATACTTGACCGGGCCGCCCGCCTGGTAGCCGGTCTGGGCGAACGGCTCGCCATGCGAATCCATCAGCAGGATCGTCGGGTAGCCTTCGATGCCGAACTTCTCGGCCAGTGCCTTGTTCTTCGCCTTCTCTTCGGCGGGCTGTTTCTTCTTCTGCGGATAGTCGAGTTCTACGAGGACGAAATCCTTGGTGGCCACCGCGAATTCCTTCTGGTCGAAGACCTCCTTCTTGAGGCGGATGCACCAGCCGCACCAGTCGCTGCCGGTGAAGTCGACCAGGATCGCCTTCTTCTCGGCCTTGGCGACCTTCATGCCTTCATCAAGGTCGGTAAGCCAACCATCGGCGGCGGGAAGGGAGACGGCGCTCAAGCAAAGCGCGATAAGGGCGAGGAAGCGGCGGGGCATCACCCTAGGAAAACCGGCCCTTAACACGAGGCAACCCGCAATCAGCCAGCCCTGCGTTGCAAACGTGGAGGTTATCCCTCACTTAACCTCCCATGCCCGGCACGCGTATCTTCCTCGTCGACAACGGTTCCTACGAGCCGGCTGCCACGCTTGCGCTTCGGGAGCTCGCCGGGCTGATCAACGTAGGCCGCGAAGACAAGGTCCTGCCCGTCTCCGTCATGCATTCCGACAAGGTCGACCCCGCCCTGCTCAACGGCCAGCCCGCGTCGATCTTCGAGCAGGCCGTCCGGCAGGCCAAGGCCGACGACGTGGAAGAGCTGATCATCCTGCCCCTCTTCATCGGCCCGAGCCGTGCGGTCACGGAGTTCATCCCGAAGGTGTTCAAGGAGAACGCCGGGGACGGCATGCGCCTCAAGATCCTCCCCACCCTGTTCGACGAGGACGGCTCCGATCTCGCGCACATCCTGGAGGAGAACCTGCGGGCGACGGGATGGCGGAAGGGCTCAGGCACGGTGCTGCTCTGCGACCACGGCTCGCCGGTCAGGGAGGTCACCGCATGCCGCGACCATCTGGCGGCCGCGCTGCGCAAAGAGCTCGGACTGAAGCCTGATGAGCTGATCGGCTGCTCGATGGAGCGTCGCGAAGGCCCGGAGTATGACTTCAACGAACCTTTGCTCGAAGATGCGCTGCGACAGGCCAAAGGCGAGGCCGTCATCCTGATGATGTTCCTCCTGCCCGGACGTCACGCCGGCCCCGCAGGCGACGTCGCCACCATCGCCAAAGAGAACGTCCCGGCCGGCGTGCGGTGGAAACTCAGTCCGCTCATCGCTTCCCACGACATGCTGGCGGCCGTACTAGCCATGAAGCTGGACCATACGCCGCCGTCCAAGCTCGAGATCAACGTGGCCACCGTCCTGTTCATGGCGGCGATTTTCCTCGTTCCGGTCGCCTTACCGTTCGTGCTGCCCGACTGGCTGCAAAGCAAGACCTGGAAGGCTCTCATCTCCTTGGCCGTCCTTGTCGTCCTGCTGGTCGCCCTGTTTGGCTGGATCGGAAGGACGCGCAAACGCTGAGCTCAGGCGAACGCCGCGATGCGGCCCATCAGGCCGGCATGGCGAGGCGGAGCGACGACCGCGCCGACGACCGCGATGAGGGGCGTGGGCAGGACGGAGACGTCGACCTTGCCAGCAGCCAGGTCGGTCAGCGTGGTGAGCACGTCCGCCGCGCCGTCCTGCGAGACCTTCGACAGCAGACGGATCGGCAGGTCGGCCTTGGCGCCGGCGGCGATGAGCTTCATCGCGACGGAAGGCAACGCCTTCGCGCCCATGTAAAGACAGAGCGTGGCGCCGGTCTCGACGTGCGCTTTCCAGTTCTGGTCGGTGCCATCGGCGCAGTGGCCGGTGAGGAACGTGACGGAAGCGGCCTTGCCGCGATGCGTCAGCGGGAACGCGGCGTCGGCGCCCGCGGCGGTCGCAGCGGTCACGCCCGGCACGACCTCAAAAGGAATCCCATGCGCCGCCAGGTGATCCATCTCCTCGCCCAGGCGGCCGAAGACGCCCGGGTCTCCGCCCTTCAGTCGGACGATAAGGCCGCCTTGGCGCGATTCGCGCACTAGCACGGCGTTGATCTCGTCCTGCGTCATCGAGTGGACCCCGCAGCGCTTGCCGACCGGCACGATCTTGGTGGTCGCCGGAATCTCCTCCAGCAAGGCGTCGCCCGGCAGGGCGTCATGGATGACGACATCCGCCTGCTTGAGCAGACGCAGGCCCCTCACGGTGATCAGGTCCGGGGCTCCCGGTCCTGCACCGACGAAGGCCACCCGGCCGATGTCGCAATTTACCATTTATTTAAACTTGACCCCTATTTATGTAATCCTAACCCATCTTATCAAGTATTAAATCATGGACCCTACCTCCGGCAAGCCCCTCGCAAAGAACGAACTCCTGAAGGCCGATAAGCCCGATCTTTCGGGCACGATCCGCGAAACCCTCGCCAACCCTGCCGCCGACCGCTTCAGCGGCGACGACGAGCAGTTCATCAAGTTCCACGGCATCTACCAGCAGGACGACCGCGACAAGCGTAAGACCGGCAAGGAATATTCCGTGATGGTGCGTACGCGCCAGACCGGCGGCATCGTCCCCGCCGCGCAGTACCTGGTGTACGACGAGCTCTCCGGTCGTTTCGCCAACGGCACCCTCCGCATCACCTCGCGCCAGACCTTCCAGTTCCACGGCGTGCTGCAGAAGGGCATCGGCAACCTGATCAAGTCGATCAACGAGGCCCTCTCCTCCACCCTCGCCACCTGCGGCGACGTGAACCGCAACGTCACCGCGCCGTCCAATCCGCCGGTCGACGCCATCACCCAGGCCATCGAGGACGACGCCTTCACGCTCACCCGCGCCTTGCTCCCGAAGACCACCGCCTACCACTCCATCTGGGTGGACGGCGTGCAGCTCGACCTCGGCCTCGGCGAGAAGATCGCCAAGGCCCGCGCTTCCGTCGATCAGGCCAACCCTTACCTCCCTCCGCCCGCCGACCTCGACGACAGCGGCGCGCCGGCCGACAACCTCTACGGCAAGACCTACCTGCCGCGTAAGTTCAAGACCGGCTTCGCCCTGCCGCCGAACAACGACGTCGACATCTTCACCAACGACATGGGCTTCGTGGCCATCGTCGAGAACGGCAAGCTCGTCGGCTACGACCTGCTCGTCGGCGGCGGCCTCGGCACCTCCCACGGCAACAAGGCGACCTACCCGCGCCTGGCCGACGTCATCGGCTTCCTCACCCGCGAACAGGTCGTCGCCGTCGGCGAGGCCGTGATCAAGATCCACCGCGACTGGGGCGATCGCACCGACCGCAAGCACGCCCGCATCAAGTACGTGCTGCAGGAAAAGGGCGTCGAGTGGTTCAAGAACGAACTCGCCCAGCGCCTCGGCGCGCCCCTTCCGGCCGCCAAGCCGTTCATCTTCAAGGGCCAGGGCGACGCCTTCGGCTGGACCAAGCAGGCCGACGGCAAGTGGTTCCTCGGCCTCTTCGTCGAGACGGGACGCATCAAGGACGCCGGTACGTACCAGCTGAAGACCGCGCTCCGCAAGATCGCCGAGCAGTTCGGCCCGACCTTCCGCCTCACCGCCACGCAGAACCTCATCCTCTCCGACGTGAAGGAAGCCGACAAGGCCGCGCTCGAGAAGGTGCTCCACGATCACGGCTGCGCCATCGTCTTCAACCCGGGCCTCGTCAAGGGACGCGGCATGGCCTGCCCGGCCCTGCCCACCTGCGGCCTCTCGCTCGCCGAATCGGAGCGCTTCTTCCCGACCCTCCTCGCGAAGCTCGAGGACGCCCAGGCCGCCGCCGGCTTCGGCGGCGAAGAACTCGTCGTCCGCATGACCGGCTGCCCCAACGGCTGCGCCCGCCCCTACAACGCCGAGATCGGCTTCGTCGGCAAGGCGCCCGGCAAGTACAACATCATGCTCGGCGGCAACCGTGAAGGCACCCGTCTCGC
>VHCL01000110.1 GCA_016871725.1 Verrucomicrobiota bacterium
CTCGCCGCCAAGATCGCATCTCCCGATAATCCGCTGACCGCCCGCGTGATGGTCAACCGGCTCTGGCACCATGTCTTCGGCCGCGGGCTCGTCGGCACCGTGGATAACTTCGGACGCCTCGGCGACCAGCCGACGCACCCTGAACTGCTGGACTATCTGGCGAAGCGACTCATCAGCCAGCAGTGGTCCGTGAAGGCTCAGCTCCGGGAACTCCTCCTGACCGACGCCTTCCGACGTTCCAGCCTGCCCACGGCCTCGGCGCTGGCCAAGGATCCCGACAACGCCCTGCTCTCCCACGTCCGCTTGCGCCGTCTCACGGGCGAGGCCCTGCGGGATTCGCTCATCACCCTCTCCGGCCGGATGGAGCACCGGATGTACGGCCCGGGCGACAATGCGGTCGGCTCGCCCAAGGACCAGGTCCGCCGCAGCGTCTACCTGACCATCCGGCGCAACACCCTCAACCCGCTCATCACCACGTTCGACGGCCCCAAGCCGTTCACGACCGTCGGACGTCGCGACGCCACGAACGTGCCTGCGCAGTCTCTGACGCTGCTGAACAACCCCTTCGTCATCGACGCCGCCAAGCAATGGGCGAAGACCCTCGATCCGCAGAGGCCGGACGCCGCCAAGGTCGACGACCTCTTCCTCCAGGCTCTCGGCCGCCAGGCGACCTCCGCCGAACAGTCCGCCGCGACGCGCTACCTCGCGGACCTCAAGGTCACGCACGCCGACCGCCCGGCGATGATCTGGGCGGACTTCGCCCAGTCGGTCCTCAACCTCAAGGAGTTCCTTTATCTCCGCTGATATGCATCCGCTCACCCGCCGCGAACTGCTCCGCCGCTGCTCCCTGGGCTTCGGGGGCGTCGCCCTGTCCGGCCTGCTCTCCTCGCCCGCTTTCGGCGCCGAATCCGCCGGCAAGCGCCCGCCCAAGGCGAAGGCCAAGCATGTCATCTTCTGCTACATGTCGGGCGGCGTCTCACACGTCGACTCCTTCGACCCTAAGGCCGCCCTCGCCAGGCTGCATGGCAAGCCGATGCCCGTGCCGGTCCAACGCACCGTCTTCAACAACAACGGCAACGTCATGGGCAGCCCTTGGGAGGCCAGACGCTATGGCCAGTCGGGCATCGAGATGACCAACCTCTTCCCGCAGATCGCGGAGTGCGCCGACGACCTCACGGTCGTGCGCTCGATGACCAGCAAGGTCAGCGAGCATGCGCAGGGGAATTACTTCTTCCACACCGGGTTCCCGTTCATGGGACACCCCAGCGCGGGCGCCTGGATGACCTACGGGCTGGGCACCGAGAACCAGAACCTCCCGGGCTTCGTCGTCCTGCAGAGCGGCAACGCCGGCATCCCGCACGGCGGCGTCGGCCTCTTCAACAACGGCTACCTGCCGGGCCAGCACCAAGCCTCCGTCATCAAGGCCGACGGCGCCCTGCCCTTGGCGAACATCAAGCCAGGCGAAGCCGACGCCGCCCAGCGCCGACGCCTCGGCTTCATCCATGAGGTCGACAAGGCCTTCGCCGAAGCGTCCCGCGAGCCGCAGGTCGAAGCGGCGATCCGTAATTACGAGACCGCCTATCGCATGCAGGCCGCCGTCCCCGAGATCTGCGACCTCAGCGGTGAGTCCGCCGCGACCAAGGCGATGTATGGCGTCGATTCGCCCGACCCGCTCACGGCCGGCTACGCCCGTCAGGCCTTGCTCGCCCGACGTCTCGTCGAGAAAGGCGTCCGCTTCGTCGAACTCAGCTGCCTCTCCGGCAATCTCGGTGGAGGCAACGCAGCCAACCCGTGGGACCATCACGGCGCGATCGTCAAAGGGCACGGCATGATGGCCCATCAGGTCGACCAGCCGATCGCGGCGCTCCTCAAGGACCTCAAGCAGCGCGGCCTCCTCGAAAGCACGATCGTCATCTTCTCCGGCGAGTTCGGCCGCACGCCGTTCTCGCAGGGCAGCGACGGACGCGACCACAATCCCTACGGCTTCAGCCTCTGGGTGGCCGGCGGCGGCTTCAAGCCCGGCACCGTCTTCGGCGCCACCGACGAGCTCGGCTACTACGCCGTCGACAAGCCGCTCACCGTCTACGATTTCTGGGCCACGATCCTCCACCAGCTCGGCATCGACCACGAGAAGCTCACCTACCGTTTCGGTGGACGAGATTTCCGCCTGACGGACGTGCATGGCAGCGTCGTACGCGAGATTGTCGCGTAGACGACATAGGTTACGGCGGTTGGCGGTTAGCGGATAGCGGATAGGAAATTCCGAACTCAAAGGGAGACCGGAAACCGGGAGGTTTGCTAGGGGGCCTTAGGTAGGGTGGTCATTGCCATGACCGCCGTTCGCATCGGTGCGTGCGTCGAGCCGGGCAAGGTCACGGGCCATTTCATGATCCGTCCACCCACGGACGTGATGGCAATCACGTCCCTACCCATACCCGAGCTAATCATCCGGCCTCCCCTAAGCGCTGTCTCTCCCCGTGTCCCCTTGTCACCGTGCCCACTTGCCCCCTCGCGTTCACCTTTGCGCTTTTGCACCTTTGCACTCAGTAATCTGCCATCCGCCATCTGTCATCTCACTTATCCATGCGCCTGCTCCTTGCCCTCCTGCCTTTCTTCGCCCTCGCGGCGGAAACGAAGCCGATCCGCGTGCTGGTGTGGGACGAACAGCAGCCGCAGCAGTCCCAGGGCTACGGGGATAAGTTCCTTGGCGAGACCTTGGCGGCGGAACTCGCCAAAAGACCGGATCTCATCGTCAAGACCGCCCGCCTGGCCGACGCCGAACAGGGCCTCTCAGACGCCGCCCTCGATCAGGCCGACGTCCTCGTCTTCTGGTGTCACCGCAAAGTGAAGGAACAGGACGACGCCCGCGTCGAAGCCGTCGTCAAGCGCGTGCAGGCCGGCAAGCTCGGCTTCGTCGCCCTGCACTCCGCCCACTGGGCCAAGCCGTTCGTGCGCCTGATGCAGGAGCGATCTAAGGCTGACGTGCTCAAGCAGCTTCCCCCCAAAGAACGCGCCGCCGACCAGTGGGTGTTCGTCAACGAGGCCCCTTACTACAAGGGCGTGAAGGCCGGCGCTCCGTTGACCCCGAACGTGAAGCGCGACGGCGCCACCTATACGCTCACCCTGCCCCAATGCGTTTTCCCGGCCTATCGTAACGACGGCGCCCCGGGACATGTCACTACGGTCAAGCCAGCCCACCCGATCGCCGCCGGCCTGCCGGCCAAGTGGGATATCCCGCAGACCGAGATGTACGGGGAACCCTTCCACGTGCCGCCGCCCGACGAAGTCATCTTCGAAGAACGCTGGGACAAAGGTGAATATTTCCGCAGCGGCATCACCTGGCAGGTCGGTCAGGGTAAAGTCTTCTACTACCGCCCCGGCCACGAGACCTACCCCATCTTCAAGCAGCCCGAGAACATCAAGGTCGTGGAAAACGCGGTGCGCTGGGCGGCGGGAAAGTAAACCTTATAGGGGCAGGGGTAGGGATAGGGGTTGGGGTAGGCGAATGAAAGCGGTCTCGCCATCCCACATGCTTTCATAGGTCCGAGATACTCCCCCGGGCTTGCCTACCCCTACCCCTATCCCTACCCCTATCACTAATCAACCATGCGCTCCCTCCTCCTGACCGCCGCCTTGCTCACCGCTTCGATCGCCCATGCCGCCGAGGTCTTCACCGAAGGTCCGGCGCAGAAGGTCGGCGAGGGCTACAAGTTCACCGAAGGCCCGGCCTGGCACCCGCAGGAGAAGGCCTTCTATTTCTCGGACATCCCGAGCGCCAACATGCATCGCTGGACGGCGGAAGGCGGCAGCAAGCTCTTCGTCGACCGCAAGTCCCGTTCCAACGGCATCGTCGTCGACCCGCAGGGCCGCCTGATCTTCTGCGAGATCGACAAGCGCGCCATCGTGCGTCGCGACAAGGACGGCGCCGAGACCATCCTGGCCGACAGCTGCTACGGCCAGAAGCTCACCGCGCCGAACGACCTCTGGCTCGCCCCGAACGGCGACATCTACTTCACGCTCCCCAAGCTCCGCCCCTCCAAGGCCAAGAAGGATGCCATCCCGGAGAACGTCCTCAACGGCACGCTCTGCCGCATCTCCGCCGACGGCAAGTCGGTGACCAACGTCGGCAAAGCCGTGGGCGTCGAAGCCCCCAACGGCGTCGTCGGCACTTCCGGCGGCAAGCAGATCTGGTGGACCGACGGGCCCGTCTGCAAGACCGCCAAGATCAACGCGGACGGCACCCTCTCCGAACCGAAGGTCGCCGCCAAGGTCGGCAGCGACGGCCTCGCCGTCGACGCGCGTGGACGCCTCTACACCACCGCCAAGGAAGGCCTCGCCGTGCACGATGAGGACGCCAATCAGATCGGCCTCATCCCCTTCCCCGAAAGCCCCTCAAACATGAAGTTCGGCGGCGTCGACGGCACCACCCTCTTCGTCACC
>VHCL01000111.1 GCA_016871725.1 Verrucomicrobiota bacterium
TGTAGCCGGCGATGGTCATCACGATCAGGATGAGCGTCAGGCCGCGGGCCGCGGCGAAATACCAGGCCGGCGAGAGGAGGAGGTCGTGGAGGAGCGGTTCCATGGTCGTCAGGGCTCAGGCGGTGGCGACCGGGGCGAACTTCAGCAGCTTGCCTTCGGGGAATTTGTGATGGGCGAACGCGGCGCCGTCGAGCGCCACGCCCTCGGCGGGGAGCAGGCGGCCGTCGAGGCCGGCGAGCGACGGGACGTTCGCGGCGAGTTCGGACCAGACGCCGGCGGCGTCGACGCGGGCGAGGCGCGCGAGGATCTGGACGTCCGGCAGCGTGCCGGCCGGGCCGGGGACGGCCTGGGCGAACGACTGCAGGCGGAACTGGCAGTTGATGAACGTGCCGCTGCGCTCGAACACCGTCAGCGCCGGCAGCACGACCTCGGCGGCCGCGGTGGTGACGTTATGGTGCGTGGCGAGGACGACGCTGCGGACCTTGCCGAGCTTCGAAGCCTCGAGCCCGAGCAGCGCGGCGTCTTCGCGCACGATGAGGACGGACTTCACCTTGCCGGCGTCGATGTCAGCCGCGAGGGCCTTGAGGTCGGCGACGGGCGCGCGGTCGGTCAGGCCGGTGACGAGGGCGCCGCGGAAGTTCGGGGTGCGGTCTTCGGAGACCAGGAGGCCGTCGCCCTTGCCCACGTGGGCCGGGACGTAGACGGCGGCGTTCTTGGCCTTGGCCAAGCGCGCGAGGAGGCGCTGCTCTTCGACGGACATGTGCGCGGAGCCCACGATCGCGAGCGGGCCGGCGGCGAGGATCTCCTCGGCGGCGGCGAGGGCGGCTTCGAGCGTGACCTTGGCGGTCTTGACCGTCGCGTAGTTCACGCGGTTCGGCGCGTCGACGGACTTGAAGAGCTCGCGGCCGGAGTCGGCCATCCAGGTGTCGTTCACGGCGTCGTTACGGCGCGGCGTGATGCGGTAGATCTTGCCTTCGCGGGACCAGACGGTCGTGTTCGCGCCGGCGGAGGATTCGGTGTCGATGCTCGGCGTCTGCTTCAGGAACCAGACGCGCATCTTGAAGCGGAAGTCGGTGCTCGTGAGCGCGCCGACGGGGCAGATGTCGACGGTGTTGAGCGAGTAGTTGTTGTCCAGCTCGCGGCCCGGGAAGCAGGTCAGCGTGTTGAACGATCCGCGGTTGACGAAGCCCAGGACGGGATCCTTGGCGATCTCGGCGGAGAAGCGCACGCAGCGCGAGCAGAGGATGCAGCGTTCGTCGTCGAGCGTGACGCGGGGCCCGAGGCGGGTCTTCTTCGGCTTGGCGTTCTTCTCGTCGACGTAGCGCGAGTAGCCGCGGCCGTATTCGGCGGAGAACTCCTGGAGCTTGCACTCGCCGGCCTGGTCGCAGATCGGGCAGTCGAGCGGGTGGTTGAGGAGGAGCATCTCCGTCACGCCTTCGCGGCAGGCCTTGACGCCGGGCGACTCGAGGCGGACATGCAGGCCGGGGGAGACGTTGGTCGCGCAGGCGATCGCCGGCTTGGGCTGCCAGCCGATCTTCGGCTTGCCGTTCTCCATCACCAGCTCGTTGGTCGCGCGGTCGCGCATGGGCGAGCCGAGCTCGACCAGGCACATGCGGCAGTTGCCGGCGACCGGGAGCTTGGGGTGGTAGCAATAGTGGGGGACTTCCTTGCCGATCTTGCCGAGGGCGTCGACCAGGTTGGCGCCCGCCGGGACTTGATGTTCGACGCCATCGACGTTGATGGTGACCAGAGAAGGTTTGTTGTCCGTGACCATGGGTCGGGAAAGATGACCGCAAGGTAGGTCACCCCCCACCTGCCGCAAGGGGAAAGGCGGGAAAAAGGGGCTGTATTAGGGGTAGGGGCAGAATTGAGGGCTGAATGGAGGACTGCGTTGAGGACTGAATGGAGGGCTGAATGGATGGCTTTTAGGTAAGGACGGCTCTCCGAGCCGTCCGAGCGGCGGCGGGTTCGGAGAACCCGCCCTAACTCTGCCTCGGGGTAGGGATGCGATGACATCGCATCCGCCTGTCTATCCGCCGCGCCCAACCGCTAACCGCCAGCCGCTACCACCTGCCATAGTTAGGGTCGGGACCATGACACGACCTAGCAGGGTGGTTGACTGCTAAGAACTGATTCTCAGCCAGCGATGTTGGATTCGCTGATCTTCGAGGCCTAGCTGAGCGTTTAGTCAGATTACGACGTTTAGATTTAGGTCTGATGCATTTAAATGAATTTTATCGTCAATTAAAATGGCCTAAACTGTCTAAATTTGTTCATAATACGACCCAACAAAACAACATTCACGATTTAATGACATTTTTCACTCATTAAAAGGAAACACCCTTCTGACCTTTGTAATTGAATAGAACTGTGCCCTAGGTGCTTTCTCTGGTATAAAGTACCTATGAAAAAGGCCGTCCTCCCTGTCACCACTGCGTTCCTGCTCACGGCGGCCCGCCTGATTTCCGCCGATCTGCCCTCGGGCGGCCAAGTCGCCGCCGGCACCGCGGCGATCGGCGCCGCCGGCAGCACGTTGACCGTGACCCAGTCCACGGCCAAGGCGGTCATCAACTGGCAGGACTTCTCCGTCGGCGCCGGCCACGCGGTCCGCTTCGTCCAGCCGGACGCTTCTTCGGTCACCTTGAACCGCGTCGTCGGCACCTCGGCCTCGCTCATCGACGGCGCGCTTTCGGCCAACGGCCGCGTGTTCCTCGTCAATCCCAACGGCGTGATCTTCGGCGCCGGCGCCCAGGTGGAGGTCGGCGGTCTCGTCGCCTCGACGCTCGCGCTGCGCGACGCCGATTTCCTCGCGGGTAATTACGTCTTCGACGGAGCCGGCCTCGGCATCGTCGCCAACCATGGTCGCATCGTGGCCGTCGGTGACGGTCAGGGCGGCGTCATCGCGATGTTCGCCGCGCAGGTCGTCAACGAAGGCAGCTTGACCGCGGACCGCGGCTCCGTGGCCCTCGTCGCCGCCGATCGCGTCACCCTCGATCTCGGCGGCCTCGTCGACGTCAGCGTCGAGCGCGGTTCGCTCGCCGCCCTCGTCGACAACGGTGGCGCCATCCGCGCCGACGGCGGCCGGGTCTACCTCACCGCCCGCGCGGCCGATGAGCTCGCCTCGGCGGCCATCAATCATGACGGCGTCATCGAAGCCCGCACGCTCGTGACGGGCGAGCAGGGCAGCATCATCCTGCTCGGCGACCTCGAGCACGGCACGCTCGTGGCCGACGGCCGCCTGGATGCCAGCGCCCCTGCCGGCGGCGACGGCGGCTTCATCGAGACCTCCGCGGCCCAGGTGGGCTTTGGAGAGAACTTCGTCGTGACCACCGCCGCTGCGCGCGGCGCCACCGGCACCTGGCTGATCGATCCGGCCACGATCGAGATCGTCGCCGGTTCCGGCGGCACCGTCTCCGGCCTGCCCGCCACCGGCATCTCCCAGATTGGCGTTACCACCCTCAGCAACGCCCTCGCTTCCGCCAACGTCGACCTTCAGGCCACCGCGGCCATCGACTTCCTGGTCGATTTCAACTACGCTGGCGCCCGCGACGCGACCTTGAGCCTCTTCGCCCCGACCATCCTGCTCGGCGGCAACATCTCGACCTCCACCCACAAACTCGGCCTCAACTTCGGCGGCGTCTTCAATAGCACTACCTACGCTGGCAACCTCAGCGTCTACGGGGCCAATCGCTCGATCGCGACCCGCGGCGGTGACGTCGTATTCAACGGCAACCTCGGCGGCGCCTACTCCCTGTCGGTGTCGACCGCCGGCGGCAACATCACCTCTAACGCTCTCGTCAACGGCACCTTTTCTTCGCTGGTGCCGGTCACCGGTACGCTCACCATTGAGTATCAGGCGGGAGGTCCCACCCGGGTGCCGGGCATCATTGATTTCCAGACCCAGACCGTCACCATCAATGGCGGCCCGCCCAACCAGTTCGGCAACAGCAACGTTTTCCCTTCCGGCACGGTGACTTTCCCGTCCGGGACGGTCTTTGATCTTAACGCCGATGACTCCTTCAATCCGACCTTCACGCGACCGGACGGCAGCACTTTCACCTTGGTGCCCTCCGCCTCCAACGGTCGCGTGACCTTCGCCGCCACCGAGCGCGTCGTCCGCATCGAGTTCCGGACCAAGAGCTCGAACTGGGTCACGCTGCTCGCCTCCAACGTGACTTGGAAGGCCACCGCGAGCGCGACCGCGCTCAATGACGTCACGCTCGACGCGGGTTCCGGCACGGTCACCCTCAACGCGGCCCTCAGCGTCGCCGGCAACATCGCGATCAACACCGGTTTCTTCGACAACAACGCTGGTGCTGGCGCCCTCACCGTCGGCTCCGGCAAGACCTGGCAGGTCTGGAGCTCGAACCCCGCCCCGCACGACCCGACCACGGGCGACGACGACGGCAACCTCGCCTACGATTACAAGC
>VHCL01000112.1 GCA_016871725.1 Verrucomicrobiota bacterium
AAGGCCCGCAGACGAGCCTCGAGCCGAAGCCCTTCGGACGCCGCCTGCTCGTCAGCGATTACGTCGGCAACAAGGTCGCCATCGTCGCCGCCGACGGACGCGTCGAGTGGTCGACCCCGGCCGAGAAACCCCAGGATTCCTGGCTGCTCCCCAATGGTAACGTGCTCTTCAGCCACGTCAAAGGCGCCAAGGAAGTGCGCCCCGACCATTCCGTGGCCTGGGAATACGTCGCCGACGCCAAGACCGAGATCCAGGGCTGCCAGCCGCTTCCTGACGGACGTGTCCTCGTGGTCGAATGCGGCCCGGGCCGCCTGCTCGAGATCGGCCGAGACGGCAAGATCGCCAAGGAGATCAAGGTCCCGCTGACGCCCACCATCAAGACGCACGAACAGATGCGCGGCTGCCGCAAGACGGCCGACGGACGTTACCTCGTGAGCGCCAAGGGCGACCGCGCGGTCCTCGAACTTTCCGGCGACGGCAAGTTGCGGCGCAAGCAGCCGGTCAACGGGGACGTCCACGACGTCCGCGAGCTCGCCAACGGCCACTGGCTCGTCGCCCTCGGCGAAGGCGACGGGGTCGTCGAATATGACAAGTCAGGCAGGGTCGTCTGGAACATCGGCCGCGACGAAGTCACCGACAACCACCTCTATCTGGCGAGTTCCGTCGAACGCCTGCCCAACGGTAACACCGTCGTCATGAACTGGCTCGGCCACGGCCACCTCGGCGCCACCGCCCAGATCTTCGAGGTCGACGCGCAGAAGAAGCTCGTCCGCCAGTTCACCGACCACCGTCAGTTCACCAGTATCAATCATATCCAAGTGTTGGAGTAGCAGGGGTATTAGCGGTTGGCGGTTAGCGGTTAGGAAAGGCATGCACGATGTATTTGGGTAGGGGCAGCACCGCGTGCTGCCCTAGGTGCCTTCGCCGCATGGTGAACACCTGGTAGGGGCGTGCGGCCCGCGCGCCCGCGGCTGACCGGGCCGGTCAGCCCTACCCGTGACCACCATCCGGCGGCCTTAGAACCCTAAGTCGTGACGCGGTCCCGACCCTACCCGCTTCTCCGGCCCTCCTGCCCTCGGGTCCTCGTATCCTCGAGGTGTTTCATCCTTTATCCCCCATCCTCCCTCTTTCATCGTCTGCTCACCCCACCCCCTTGGCCCCGACTCGCTCCATCCTGACCTGGTTCGGTCTTTCGCTGACCACCACCCTGGCCGCCGACCTCAAGCCGGCGGACGTGGAATTCTTCGAGTCGAAGATCCGTCCGGTGCTCGTGGCGGAGTGCTACGAATGTCACGACGCCAAGAAACAGAAAGGCGACCTGCGCCTCGATTACCGCGACGGCCTGCTCAAGGGCGGCGAAGAAGGCCCCTCCATCGTCCCCGGTGACGCGAAGAAGAGCCTCCTCATCCAGTCCATGGCGCACACCCATGAGACGCTGGTGATGCCTAAGAAGCGCCCGAAGCTGGATGCGCAGATCATCGCCGATTTCACCGAATGGGTGAACCGGGGCGCGCCCGACCCTCGCTTGAAAGCGCCGGAAGACTCCGTCACCCCCGCGTGGTCCGACCTCCTGCAGGTCCGCCGGAACTGGTGGAGCTTCCAGCCGATCGCCTCCCCCGCCGTCCCGACCGGCCAGGCCGCGAGCCCGATCGACCGCTTCCTCGACGCGAAGATCGCCGACGCCGGCATCACGCCCGCCGCTCCGGCCGACAAGGCCACCCTCCTCCGTCGCGCGAACTATGTGCTGACGGGCCTGCCGCCTTCCCCCGCCGAGATCACGGCCTTCGAAGCCGACGCCTCGCCGGAAGCCTTCTCCAAGGTCGTCGACCGCCTGCTGGCCTCGCCGCGTTACGGCGAACACTTCGCGCGCCACTGGATGGACCTCGTCCGCTACGCCGACACGCATGGCAGCGAAGGTGACCCGGCCATCCCGCAAGCGTGGCGCTACCGCGATTACCTCATCCGCGCCTTCAACGGCGATGTCCCCTACGACCAGTTCGTCCGCGAGCAGCTCGCCGGCGACCTGCTGCCGACCCCGCGGATCAATGAGGCTGACAATCTGAACGAGTCCATCCTCGGCACGGGCCATTTCCGTATGGTCGAGCACGGTTACCAACCGGTCGACACCGTCGACGAGCAGGTCCGTAACGTGGACAACCAGATCGACGTGATCAGCAAGACCTTCCTGGGCCTCACGGTGTCCTGCGCCCGTTGCCATGACCATAAGTTCGACGCCATCAGCCAGGCCGACTTCACCGCCTTCTACGGCATCCTCGCCTCCGCCCGCCCGGGCCAAGTGACCGTCGATGCCCCCGCCCTGCTCGACCGGCACCGCGATCGCCTGACCGAGCTCAAGCAGGCCATCCGCACCGAACTCGCGGCTAAGTGGGTCGAGCAGGCCAAAGATCTCCCCGCGGCCCTCGAACGCATCCGCGCGAGCTCCCAAGAACGTGTGCGTCTTCAGGACGAGCTGGCGAAGGTCGAACGCGCACTCTCCGCCGATGAGTTCCGCCGTCGCCTCAAGGCGGACAAGGACGCGGGCCCTGCGCCCAGCCACTGGTGGACCTTCGAACAGGACGGACGCGACCTCGTCGGCAAGCTCGACGCCAAACTCCTGGGCGGCGCCGTCATCAAGAACGGGCGATTGCTGCTCGATGGAGGGGAAGCCTTCGCCGAGACCGGCCCGACCACAGAGAAACTCACCGCCAAGACCCTCGAAGCGTGGGTCGCCCTGCCCACCCTCGACCAGCGGGGCGGCGGCGTCCTGACCGTAGAATCGCTCGGTGGCGGGGTCTTCGATGCGATCGTCTTCGGCGAAAAGCAGAAGTCGAAGTGGATGGCTGGCAGCAATAATTCTGTCCGTACCCAGAACGTAGACGGCCCGGCCGAGACCTCCAAACCCGGCGAACTCATCCATCTCGCGATCGTCTATCAGCCCGACGGACATATCGCGCTCTACCGCAACGGCCAGCCCTACGGCGCCGCCTACGCTCCCGCCAACGAGAAGGCCGGCTTGCACGCCTTCGCGGCCGGCAGGTCGCGCCTGCTCTTCGGACGTCGCCACACCGGCGGCGGCAACGCCTTCCTCCGGGGCGAAATCGAAGAGGCCCGCCTCTACGGCTTCGCCCTCACCGCCGCACAGATCGCCGACTCCTTTAAAGCCGGCACGCTCCGCGGGGAAATGCCTTCCGTCGCGACGCAGGACGAAAAACTCGACACCCTGCGCGCCGAGGCCGTTCGGTTACGCGCCAGACTGGACGAGATCAATCGCTCCAACGGCAGACTCGCCGAGAGCTTCCAGCACGAGGAAGATCCGACCTATCCGCTGCATGCGGCGACCTTCCTGCGGGTAGGACTGAAGCCCAAGCCAGCGCCCTCACCGCGGAGCGCTCAGCCTGACTGGACCTTGAGCGACCAGAGCTCCGCCCGCTGGCGTCGTCACGGCAACGGCCTCGACGGCCGCTTCGCCCCGGGCGATTTTCGCGTCGAGACCGCGGGCGATACGGTCGTCGCGCGCATCCTGCCTTCTGGCCTGCACTCCCATACGCTCTCGACCCGGCACAGCGCCGTCCTGACCTCGCCTCGCTTCAAGGTCACGACGGACTTCATCAGCGTCCAAGCCATGGGCAAAGGAGCGACGCTGCGACTCATCCCGGACAACTATCCGCTCTCCCCCGGCGGCTCCCGCTTCCCCAAGGCTTCGATCGACTCCGCTAAGCCGACCTGGATCACGCTCGACACCGCCTACCGCAAGGGCTCCTTCGCTTACCTCGAACTGACCCTGCCCGACGACTCGACCAATCCGGACAGGAAAGCCGAAGCCAGGGAAGGCTGGTACGGCGTCCGCGAGGTCATCTTCCATGCCACCCGCGAAGCCGGCCCATCCGGCGAAGGCGTGGTCGCGCAGGCGCCGACGCTCCCGACGGCGGAAAAGGTCGCCCAAGCGCTCGCCGAAGCCGCCGCCGCTTGGGGACGTGATGAAGCCTCCGAGACCCAAGCCGCGTTGCTCGACGCCGGCGTCCGCCACGGGATGCTCGACGCCTCCGTGGCGGTGTCGCCCAAGCTCGCTGCGCTCACGGCCGAATACCGCAAGCTGGAGGCCGAACTCACCGAACCGCGTCGTGCGCCGGGCTTCCTCGAGGCGGAGGGCTTCGACATGCCGCTCTTCGTGCGCGGAGAGTACAAGCAGCCGGGGGCCATCGTGGCCCGTCGCTACCTGGAGGCCTTCGACACGAAGGCGTTCGTGACCCAAGGCAGCGGCCGACTGGAACTCGCCGCCAAGATCGCCTCTCCCGATAATCCGCTGACCGCCCGCGTGATGGTCAACCGGCTCTGGCACCATGTCTTCGGCCGCGGGCTCGTCGGCACCGTGGATAACTTCGGACGCCTCGGCGACCAGCCGACGCACCCTGAA
>VHCL01000113.1 GCA_016871725.1 Verrucomicrobiota bacterium
AGTCCGCGATGTCCGCCCCGCCCTTGGCGGGACGGAGCTCGATCGAGCGCAGGCGCAGGCCTTCCGCCTGGTCGCCGAGGTTCAGGCGGACGTGGATGGCCTGGCCTTCGACGGGCAGGGTGATGCTCTGCTCGGAGGCGCCGGCGGGTATCCCGAACCGGACGAGGTTCGCGGGCAGGAAGTCGGGCTGTTCCTGGGTGCGCCAGCTGAGCGAGCCGTTGGTCGCGACCTTGGCGTCGGCCTTGATGACCGCCGTCACCGGGCCTTTCAGCGTGAGGCCGGTCTTGGCCAGGAACGGGCGGGCGTTCTTGCCGGCCTTGGGGTCGGCGGTGACGAGCAGGGCGCCGTCCTTGGTCGCGATCGAGCCATTGCGGACGAACCAACCTTGGATCGCGCCGGCGGGCTCGTTCTTACGGGGCGCGACGGCGGAGGAATCGGCGATCACGCCATGCTCCGCGAACATGCCTTCGTGATGCGGATCAAGGCTCATGGGGAGGCCGGGCGGCATGAGCGTGTCGCTCCAGGCCTTGAGCGCCGTACGAAGGCGGGCCACGATCTCCGGGCGGGCCTTGGCCTGATTCTTCGCGAGGCTCTCGCCGTCGGGTGTCGTCACGTCGAACAGCATCTCTTCGCGGTCGCCGAGGCGGACGAGTTTCCAGGGGTGCTCCAACACCGCGGCCTGCGAGCCCCAGCGCCAGAAAAGGCGTTCATGCGGGGAGCCGGGCTTCTGGCCGGTCACGAAGGGCGTCAGGTCCTTTCCGTCGAGTTCCGGAGCTTGCGGCAGGCCCGCGGCGGCCACCGCCGTCGCGGCGACATCGAGGCTGCTGACGGGCTGATCGTACACCTTGCCGGCGGGCAAGCGCGCGGGCCAGGTGGCCACGAAGGGCGTACGGATGCCGCCTTCGGCGAGCATGCCTTTCTGGCCGATGAGCGGCGTGTTGAGCGATCCGTCCCAGGCCTTGCCAAGGGGGGCGCCGTTGTCGCCGATGAAGATGATGAGCGTGTTCTGATCCTGACCGGTCGCCTTGAGCTTCGCGCGCAGCTGGCCGATGCCTTCGTCCATCGCCGCCATCATCGCCAGGGCCTGACGTCGCTCCTTGGGCAGGTGGGCGGGCGTCTTCGAGAACCACGGCTCCGGGGATTCGAGCGGGACGTGCGGGGCGTAATAGGCGAGATAGAGGAAGAACGGCTGGGCGGGCTGGGCGGCGCGGCGGTCCAGGAAGGACAGGGCGGCCGCGGTCTGCACGACCACGCGGAAACGGTTGTCCGCGACCACGTGCGGGGCGTCGGCGAAGGGTTTGCCCGCCAGGTCATGCGAGGCGTAGAACTGCCTGAGCTCACCGCGGAAGTATTCGTCGAAGCCTTGGGCGTGGGGCATGTGCTCTTTCGAGACGCGGAGGGCTTTGTCGCCTTTCTTGCCGCCGACCAGATCGAGGTGCCATTTGCCGGCTTGGCCGGTGACATAGCCCGCGGCTTTGAGGCGTTCGGCGATGGTCAGTTCGGTGAGAGGCAACGGACCCTTGTTGTTGTCCTCGACGCCGAAGCGCTGCTGGTAGCGGCCGGTGAGCACGCCGGCGCGCGAGGGGACGCACTGGGGCGCTGAGACATAGCCGCGGGTGAAGCGGACGCCGTCACGGGCTAATGCGTCGAGGTGGGGCGTGCGGATGTCCTGGTCCGAGCCTTGGATGCCGAGATCGGCCCAGCCATGGTCGTCCGAGTAAATGAGGATGATGTTCGGCTTGTCCGCCGCGTGAGCTGCGAGCGAAGTCAGAAATAGGGCAAGGAAGCAGCGAAGCATGATATGAATGCAGATCAAGGAGTCGTCGAGGTGACGCGCAGTCGACGGAATTCGAGGGCGCCGGCCTGCTCGCCGGTCGGTCCGCCGGAATCGCCGCCGAGTCCGAAGGTGAGCTTTTCCTCGGCGATGCAGGGCGCCGCCGCGCGGATGACCTGATCGTCGACGGTGGCCTCCAGCTTGTCGCCGTTGAAGACGATGCGCACGTGATGCCAGGTCTCCGTCGGCAACAGGGCGGGCACCTTGGCGAGTTCCTTGTTTTCGCCTTTCTTAGGGTGGGCGAGGATGCGCAGCTCCTTGGTGGTCATCACGAGATGGCAGATATGGCCTCTTTCCTGGCTGCCGTTGAAGATGATCCCGGCAAAGCTGGCCTTGCCGATGAGGCGGAAGTCGGCTTCGACGATGCCGTCCTTGAGCGGAAGCTTGTGCACCTTGACCGGACCGTGGCGGCGGGCGCCCGATTCGAAGCCGCGTAGGACGCCGTCTTTGGCGCTCCAGGTGCCCAGTCCCCAGAACCAATCCTTGGACAGTTCCCGGTCGAACTTCTCTTCGAGGATGATCTTGGGCTCGGCGGCAAAGGACGCGACCGGAGCGAGCAGGAGGGCGAGCAGGGTTCTCACTGCGGCACGCCTTTGATGACGAAGTTGCGCACTTCGGCGGACTTGGCGCCGGCGATCCAACTGCGGGTCTTGGGTGTGGCGAGGAAGGGGTGCCGCGCGCTCAGTTCCTGGCCGTCGATGCGGACCGCCATACGGTCGCCGGTCCACTCGACGCGGACGTGGCGCCACTGGCCTTTGACGGGTTCGAGGGGCAGGCGGGCGAGGATGTGCGAAGGCTTCACGGAGTCTTCGGCGATATGGACCTCCTTGGGCGTGATCACGACCCGGCCGACATGCTTCTCGGCGTCACAGCCGATATAGAAGGTCGTGGGGATGTCTTGGCGGAATTCCAGTTCGATGGCGGCGGTCTTGAGGCCGACCCAGTGCTGGAGCACGGGGACGTGCTTGCGCGCGGGGATCTCGGTCATGCGTAGGACCCCTCCGTCGGGCTTCCAATCTCCATGCGGGATCTTCCAGGGTTCGGCGAAGGGGGACGCGAGGTCGGGCGCGACGATCACGGGCGGTTCGGCTTCGACGAGGAGAGGGCCGGAGGCGCAGCCGACGAGGAGGAGGGCGGAGGTGAGGAGGGGGAGGAGATGACGATTCATCAGGGGTAGGGGTTGGGGTAGGGGTAGGGGTGGCTCACTTGGGGCTGTTAGGCGGGCTCAGTCCGGAGGGAAGTTGCGCCAGTCGCTCCAAGGAGTCGATGTCGTGGAAGAACCACGGCTTCCCGGTCTTCACCTTGAAGATCACGGTACGGCTGGCGTAGCGGAGCCCATCCAGTTCCTTCCACTCGCTGAAGCGGTAGAAGTCGTTACGCCAGTCCAGCCGACGGAGCAGCATGGTGTCACGGTCGAAATAAAGGCTCATCGCCGGGTTCACCGAGCCGCTGACGCGGAGGCCGACGCAGATCCGCCCTTCGTCGACGAGGTCCGGGATGAGTTCGAACCGCGACTTCTCGTCGACCAGCAGGTCGAGCGACCAGGCCCGGGCGTCATCCTTGGCCGGATCCGGGCCGCGTTCCTTCTTGTTGATCCACCAGCGGTCAGGCTGCGAAAGAATCGAGTCACGGACGCTGCGTTTCTTGCCGGCGTCGGGCTCGGGGTTGGCGCCGAAATGGAAGGTTTCCTTGATCCGGAACTGTCTGAGGAGTTTATCTTTCCCGCCGACCGCCCGCAGGGCTTGTTCCACCAGGGGTTTGGGGTCGGGTTGGTCGGACTGGGCGAGGCATGCCGAGGCGACGGCGAAGAGGAACAGGCAGGCGGTGCGCATGCGGAGGGTAAGGTCAGAGTGTCGGGGTCACGACGACGTCGTCGATCTCGATGCCGGCGGTGCCGCCGTTCTGCATCCAAAGGAGCTTCCGTTTGGTCGCGTCGAAGTTCGGGCGCTTCAGCGTCCGGGTCCACTTGCCTTCGACGGACATTTCGACGGTGTCTCCTTTGAAGATGAGTTTCACCATGCGCCACTCATTGGCGGAGAGGTCGACCTTCTCGGCGGTGAAATGCTCGTTCGTGCGGTAGACCTTGCTGACGGGATCGGCCTCGCGGGTGTTCTGGCGGAGCGGGTGCTTCGGGTCGGGGCTGTGGGCGTCGACTTCGAGCACGACGTTGTCGCGGTTGAGGCGGACGCGGAGCATATGGTCGACCGAGCCGTAGCCGTCGTCGCCGTCGACGAAGAGCCAGAGCATGCCGCCTTTCTCGAGGTGACGGTAGCGGAAGGACATCGTCAGGTCCTTGCCGGCGAGCGCCAGGTAGACCATCGGCGGGTATTTTCCGCCGCTGGAACCACGCGTCCACAGCGCGCCGTTCCGGACGGAGGTGTTCTTGTTCGGGAGGGGCGTCAGGAACTTCTTCGCGTCGAAACCGGGCCCGAAGTCCTCGCGCACGGAGAAAGTCTCTTGGGTCGCGCAGCCTATGAGCAGAAGGGCGGAGAGGAGGGCGGGGCAGAAGCGATGGGTCA
>VHCL01000114.1 GCA_016871725.1 Verrucomicrobiota bacterium
GATGAGACGATATTCGAGTTCTACCTGAACAACAAAGTCTACTTCAAGAACGGCAAGAACGGCAAACCCGGCAACTGGAAGACCACCTCGGCGACCTGGATCTACGACGAGCCCCAGCACACGCAGGATTTCTGGGCCATCCGTCGCTTCGGACAGGAGTTCTGGAAGGCCACCGCGCCTTACGCCGACGTGCGCACGGCCTTCCGCATCGACGTCTCGCGTCCCGAGTGGCAGCGCGACCTCCTCGACGGCGTCACGAACGTCGACGTGATTTCCGGCACCCTGCGGGAATACCCCTTGCGGTCCATCGGCCGCAACCGGCGCGACGGCAAGCTGACCTACATGTACGGCAGCGTGAACAAGCTCGGCCAGCCGCTCGTCATCAACGCCGCCTGGTGCGCCGAGACCTGGGCGTTGGGCGCCGACGGCGTGGTGCCCTGGCAGACGATCGGCAACAAGGACTCGCTGACCAAGCCCGACGACCTCGCGGTCTTCTATCCCGGACCCGACGGCCCGATGCCCAGCCTGCGCCTCAAGGCCTTCCGCGCCGGCCAGCAGCTCGCCGAATACCTCGCCATCTACTCCACCGTATCCGGCCAGGACCGTGACGCCGTAGGCGCCGCCGTGCTCCAGCTCCCTGGCATGCGCGCTGGCACCGTCCGCACCTACGCCGACGACGCTGGCAGCTCGGCCTTCGGCGACGGCGCCGCCCGCTCGGTGGCCGAACTCCGTCTGCGCCTCGGCGCCTGGCTCGACGCCCAGGCCCCCGCGCCCCGCGCCCGCTGGCACGACCCGCGCCCCCGCGCCCAGGATCCGAGCCGCATCAAGCCCATCAGCGCGCTGCCGGTCCCGGAACTGAAATGAATGCTCTTCGCCTGGCACCTCTGTTGGCCGCCGCCCTCCTCCTTGGCCTCACCGGCTGCGATGAAGAGATCGGCGTCGCGTCGCGCCGGTTGGAAAAGCCGCCCGCGAAAGGCGACAACGACTATGGCTCCGCCGTCTACCTCGGGCATCCCGGCGAGCAGAAGCTGCACTGGAGCTACTGGCGCCACCGCTGGTCGGTTGAGTTCACAGGTAGCCAAGGACGTTTCGTCGCCCAGCCGGACACCCAGACCGCACCAGCCCAACCGCCTGGACCGGGTATGACCGACTCCGACGGAACGGAAATCAACCCAGGATGGGAGAATGCCTGCGGCGACCAAGGCGCGGCCGGGCACCTGCTCTGTCAATATGAACGCGGTGACCTGCTGGTGGGCGTCATCGAACAACGCGCCGGACGGATCTGCTTGGCGGTTTCGCGCGACCGCGGAAGAAGCTTCGTCTTCACGGATCTCGGGGCGAACGAACAACTGAGGGAATACGCCAAGCACTCCACGTTTCGGCAGCTCGCCCGCTCGGTCGTCACCATCGACGCCCAAGGGATCGCCTGCTTGGTGCTCGGCTGGGAGACCGAACTGCTCACCGGTAACCTCAAACCCGGCTTCGACTCATCCAAACTTCCACCCGAACAACTGGGCGGATGGACGATCGAATGCCTGACCTTGAGCCCGAAGGGACTGCGCCGACAGTCGCTGAAAGACTGGGATGACCGGGAATTCGCCAAATCCCTGCGCATCACACCGGCCGAAGGCGGCTTCTGGGTCGCGGCGTCGGGACGGCAAGTCTACGCCTGGGAGGTATCCGCCATCGGCGAGCCTGGTCGCATGCTCAAGCTGCCCGACAGCGGCACCGCCGGGGCCGCCGAAATCGTCAGCGGACCCCGCGGCACGTTCGTTGCCTGGAATGACCACCGCCGCTCCCGGCGAGTCGGTTTCCCCGGCCCCTGGGAACTCCCACGCTCCAAACACGCCCAGATAGCCGTCTGCCCACTACGAGGCGACCAAGCCGGCCCGACCGTGCTCATCACCCCGCGCGACCACTGCGCTTATTCTTTGGCCGCCGGCTCGACGGCCGAAGGCCCTTCACTCTGCTGGCGTCAGCAACGCATCGACCCCGCGGACGTGACGCAGCTCGACAAGAACTCGCCTGCCGAACTTCACGAACACACGCTGACGAAACCCCTCCGATGAACCTGTTCCGGCTTTTCACCCTCACCTGCGTCACCGTTCTCGCGATCGCCGCGCCGATCAGGACGAACGTGGTGTTCATCCTGATCGACGACTTCGGCTACGAGTGCGTCACGGCCAACGGCGGCGAGAGTTACCGCACCCCCGTGATGGACAAGCTCGCCGCGAACGGCGTCCGCCTTGACCAGGTGCACGCCCAGCCGCTGTGCACGCCGACGCGCGTCGCCCTGATGACAGGCATGAACAACAAGCGTAACTATACGCATTTCGGCCACCTCGACCCCCAGCAAAAGACCTTCGGCCACTTCTTCAGGGATGCCGGCTACGCCACCTGCGTCGTCGGCAAATGGCAGCTCGGCAACGATCTGCCCGGACCGGCGCTGTTCGGCTTCCAGGAGAACTGCCTCTGGCAGCTGAACCGCCGTCCCGGCCGCTACCGCAACCCCGGCCTCGAGATCAACGGCAAGCAGGTCGATTTCAAGCAGGACGAATATGGTCCCGACATCGTCAACGACTACGCCCTCGATTTCATCACGCGGAAGAAAGACCAACCGTTCTTCCTCTATTACCCGATGATGCTGACGCATTCGCCCTACGACGCGACCCCCGACAGCCCGGACTACCTGACGGCGAAGTCCGAAGAAGGCACGAAGAAGATCGGTCACTTCCCCGACATGGTGGCCTACACGGACAAGCTCATCGGCAAGGTCGTGGCCAAGCTCGAAGAACTGAAGCTCCGCGAGAACACGCTCATCGTCATCATGGGCGACAACGGCACCGGTGCCGGTACGCCCTCCCGCTTCAAAGGACGCGACGTGACCGGCGGCAAGGGCAGCAGCCTCGTCTGGGGCACCCACGTCCCCGGCATCGCCAACTGGCCCGGTCAGGTGACCTCCGGCAAGGTCTGCGGCGACATGATCGAAGCCGCCGACATGCTCCCGACGATCTGCGAAGCCGCCCAGGTCCCGGTCCCGGCCGATCTCAAGCTTGATGGCCGCAGCTTCCTCCCCCAGCTTCGCGGCGAAAAGGGTAACCCCAAGGACGCCCTCTACGTCTGGTATAACCCTTCCGGCGGACCCAAGGCCCAGTATGAATTCGCGCACGAAGCCCGTCACAAACTCTACGCCGACGGACGCCTCTTCGATACCGTCGCCGACGACCGCGAGCAGACGCCGCTGAAGGACGCGGACCTCTCCGCCGAAGCCAAGGCCGCCCGCACGAAGCTCCAAGCGCTGCTCGATGCCAACCAAGGGCCCCGCGAAGAATACTTCGTCAAGCAGGCCGTAGCTTTCGGCGGCGAAGCCGGCGTAAAGAAAACCAAATCCGCGAAGAAGGCGGCAACTGCTGCGCCGAAATCCGAAGCCGACCCCCGCGTCGCCCGTTTCAAGGAACGCGACGCCGACCACGACGGCAAGATCACCTACGAGGAGTTCCAAGCCAGCATGCCCGACAAGAAGGTCGCCAAGGAACGCTTCGAAGCCCGCGACCTGAACAAAGACGGCAACCTGAGCCTCGAGGAGTTCCTGGCGACGTTCCCGAAGACGAAATGAGCAAGACGACCGCGTTCTTCTTCCTGCTCGGCGGGGCCTCGGCCTCCATGGCCGACGTCTCCTTCGAGACGGAGGTGAAGCCGATCTTCGAGAAGCACTGCGCGGAATGCCACGGACCGAAGAAGCAGAAGAGCGATTTCCGGCTGGATGATCGCGAGGTCGCCCTGCACGGCGGCGACAACCACGCGCCGAACATCATCCCGGGCAAGCCCGGCGAGAGTCCGCTGCTGAAGTTCGTGACGACGGAGGACAAGGAGACGCGCATGCCGCCCAAGGGTGCACGGCTCAGCGGCGCCGAGGTGGCTACGTTGAAGCGCTGGATAGCGGAAGGCGCGGTCTGGCCGGAATCCGCCTCCCTGAAAAAGACCGACCCTATGGACTGGTGGTCATTGAAGCCCCTGACCAAGCCCGCCCTGCCCTCCGGCGATGCGGCCCACCCCGTCGACCGCTTCATCCTCGCCAAGCTCCAAGAGAAAGGCCTGCGGCCCTCAGGCGTCGCCGACGCCCGCACGATCCTCCGTCGGCTCAACTTCGACCTGATCGGTCTGCCGCCCACGCCGGAAGAGCTTGATGCCTTCGAGAAAGAGGCCGCCCAGGACCTGCCCGCGGCCATCGGCCGGGCCGCCGACCGCCTGCTGGCCTCGCCTCGCTATGGTGAGCGCTGGGGCCGTCACTGGCTCGACGTGGTCCACTACGGCGACACCCATGGCTACGACAAGGACAAGCT
>VHCL01000115.1 GCA_016871725.1 Verrucomicrobiota bacterium
CGGTCTGGGGCCCGATGATGTGCGTCAGCTCCAGGCCGACCTTGCCCATCTCGCGGGCCATGACGTCGGCGGCCTGCTTCTGCTTGTCGATCTCGCCGCTGTAGGCGACCGTCGGGGCGTTGCGGAAGTTGATGGCGGTGTCCGTCGCGTTATACCAGGCCCACAGTGTCTTCTGCCAGGACGGGATCTTGGAGACGTCTTCGTTCTGGAAGACGTTCAGGAACTCGGGGGTCTCGGAGAAGCCGGCGCCGGGATTGATCCCGCACCAGCGGTCGGCGTAGTGGGCGCCGAACTGCCAGACCGCCGCGCCGCCCATGGAGAAGCCGCGGATGAACAGGCGGTCGTCGTCGATGTTGTAGCTCTTGCGGGCGTGGGCGTAGGCCTCCCAGAGGTCCGCTTCGCCGGCCATCTTGTTGGCGCAGCAGTAGCGGCCGTAGAGATGGAGCACGAGCCGGTTGTTGGCCGGAAGCTGGCCGACATTGGCCCGGCGGTCCTTGAGGAAGGCGAGTTCTGTCAAGGTCTCGCCACGGCCATGGCACCAGAAGTCGAGACGCATGAGCGAGCCGGCGTAATTGTCGGGGATCACCATGCCGTAAGGCTGCACCGAGCCGTCGATCTTCGACTTGTAGCCGCGGACGACGAGGCCGGTCTGACGGGTCCACGGGGCTTCGCCCTTCAGGAACGCGGCGGCGCGGGCCTTGCCCTCGGCGATCAGGTCATGGGCCGACTTGAATTCGGCCTTGTTGAAATACTCGTTATAGCGGCCGGCCCAATCCACCGCCTTGTGGAAGATCTCGATGTCGGCCAGCAGCTCCTCGAGGCGGGGGTTCTTCGCCTGGGCCTTGGCGGCGGCGTCGATGGCCGCCCGGAGTTCGGCGAGTTCCTTGGCCAGCGAGACCTTGTCGGCTTCGGGCAAGGCGACGGCCTTGTCGGTCGGTGGGATCGGCCGGACCGCGGCGGGGAGATTATCCTTCGGGCCGTCGGCGAGGGCCGTCGCGGCGAAAAGGGCAAGAAGCAGGAGGGAGCGCATGCGGAGTAAAAGATGAGGCGACCTGCAGGCAGGCCGTCACGGGGCGCCTAAGGTCTAGACTACGACCCACCCGAGGGACAAGTGTTCCTTCTGGAGGGATAACGACACGAATAGGTCCGGACGGCCATTTTCCTCGCCTCCGCCCTTCCCCTTCCCCACATCTCCGGGCGATGGCCCTCCTCAGTCTCCTCGACGTCTATGTCAGCTTCGGCGGTCCGCCCGTCCTGGACCACCTCAACCTGCAGATCGAGGAAGGCGAACGCGTCTGCCTGCTCGGACGTAACGGCGCCGGCAAGACCACCCTGATGCGCATCGCCGCCGGCGAGACCGCCCCCGATACGGGCACGGTGACCATCCCCGACGGGGTCTGCATCGCCCGCCTGACCCAGGAGATCCCCGAAAGCCTCCCGGGCAACGTCCGCGACATCGTGACCTCCGGCCTCCGCGACGACGACGCCTCCGAGGACTGGGAGAAGGACCTGCGCGTCGACGACCTCATCGCCCGCCTCGGCCTCCCCGAGGACCGCGCGTTCGACGACCTCTCCGGCGGCCTGAAGCGCCGCTGCCTCCTCGCCAAGGCCCTCGCCGCCAAGCCCGGCCTGCTGCTCCTCGACGAGCCGACCAACCACATGGACCTGGATTCCATCCTGTGGATGGAGGAGTTCCTGCTCGAACAGAAGATCCCCCTGCTCTTCGTCACCCACGACCGCGCCTTCCTGCGTCGGATGGCCAACCGCATCATCGAGCTCGACCGCGGCAAGCTCTCCAGCTGGTCCTGCGACTACGACACCTACCTGGTCCGCAAGGAGGAGCTCTTCGTCGCCGAAGAACGCCAGCGCGCCGCCTTCGACAAGAAGCTCAGCCAGGAAGAAGCCTGGTCCCGCCGCAGCCCGGGCGCCCGTCGCACGAAATCCAACGCCCGCATGGAGGCGCTCATCAAGATGCGCGCCCAGCGCGGCGCCATGCGCGGCGCCACGGGTTCCGCCAAGATGGAGATCAGCGAGGCCGAACGCTCCGGCGTCCGCGTGGTCGAAGCCGAGAACATCGCCTTCGCCTATCCGGGCGGCCAGCCGCTCATCCGCGACTTCAGCCTCGTGCTGAACCGCGGCGACAAGGTCGGCCTCATCGGCCCGAACGGCGCCGGCAAGACGACGCTCGTCAAGATGCTCCTCGGCCAGCTGGCCCCGACCTCCGGCGACCTGAAGTTCGGGACGAAGCTGGAAGTCGTCTATTTCGACCAGATGCGAGACCAGATCGACGACAACAAGACCGTCGCCGAGAACCTCGCCGGCGACGGGGACTCGGTCGTGGTCCAAGGCCGCTCCCGTCACGTCATCAGCTACCTCCAGGACTTCCTCTTCGAACCGACGCGCGCCCGTTCCAAGGCCAAGGTGCTCTCGGGCGGCGAACGCAACCGTCTCCTGCTCGCCCGCCTCTTCACCAAGCCGGCCAACGTGCTCGTGCTCGACGAGCCGACCAACGACCTCGACGCCGAGACCCTCGACGTGCTCGAAGACATCCTGGTCGATTACGCCGGCACGCTCATCCTGGTGTCCCACGACCGTGCCTTCCTCGACAACGTCGTGACGAGCACGCTCGTCTTCGAAGGCGACGGCATCGTGACCGAACACGCCGGAGGCTACACCGACTGGCGCAACGAACTCGCCCGCATCGCGGTGGCCAAACGCACCGCGGCAACCCCCGCCGCCGCGAAGCCGACGGCGGCGACGAAGTCCTCGGCTCCCGCAGGCGCCAAGCTGAACAACAAGGAGCGCAAGGAACTCGAGACGCTGCCCGGCAAGATCGAGCAGCTCGAAGCCGAACAGGCCCAGCTCACCGTGCAGCTCGGCGACCCGGAGATCTACAAAGATGGCGGCGCCAAGGCCGCGGCCCTGCAGAAGCGATTGCACGCCGCGGAAGCCGAGCACGCCGAAGCCCTCGCCCGCTGGATGGACCTCGACGCCCGCAAGGACGCCTGAGCGAAGCCGCCCGCAGGATTCCGATTTCAGGATACATCCTGCAGTTATCGGCAGTTGCGCCTGCCCGCTCGCGGGTCATGATGGCCTGATAACCCCATTAAACAATGGGGATTACGCCACCTAGACTCGTCACCGCACCTCGACCGACCTGACGTATCCCTGTGCCGATTTATGAACCCTTCGCTTTGACGCGCCGCCCCAAGCCATGAAACGCCCCCGGAACGTGCTGCTCGCCCTCGGCTGGTATGACCATCGGCTCCTGCAAGGCATCGCCACCTACGCCTCCGAGCACCGCTGGCACCTCGCCTCCCACAGCATCATCCACGAGAAGGTGATCCCGTGGGGATGGGACGGCGACGGCATCCTCGCGTGGCTCGGGGCCGGCGACGACCTGGCGGACTTCGTGCTCAAGGCCGACAAGCCGACCGTCGACTTCTCCCTGCGTCGCCGTGGCACCCCCTTCGCCCACGTCGTGCAGGACCACGCGAAGACCGGCGAGCTGGCCGCCGAACATTTCATCGAACGCGGCATGGGGCATTTCTGCTTCTTCAGCGACACCGAGAACTGGTCGCAGGTCGAGCGCGGCCAGGCCTTCATGGAGACCCTCCGCCGACGCGGCCTCCCCTGCGAACACCTGCGCTGGACCAACCCCGGCAAGAAGACCGACGCCCGGGACGAATGGCCGCGTCGCCGGGCCTGGCTGCTCACGCGCCTCAAGGCGGCGCCGAAGCCCCTCGCGGTCTTCGCCGCCAACGGCACCCTCGCCGTCGAAGTACGCGAGCTCTGCGAAGAGGCCGGCCTGCACGTGCCGACGCAGGTGGCCATCGTGGGCATCGACGATTACCTGCTCTCCGTCGGCGCGATCAAGAAATACGTCTCCGGCGTCGACACGAACCTCGAAGAGCAAGGCTACCGCGGCGCCGAACTCCTGGACCGGCTCATGCGCGGCGAGACGCCCCCGCCCGAACCGGTCCGCATCCAGCCCGCGGGCGTGATCACCCGCATGAGCAGCGACATCCTGGCCACCGGCCACGAAGGCGTCGTCCGGGCCCTCCACCACATCACGGACCATTTCGCCGGACCGCTCGGCGTGAAGGAACTGGCGGCCATCGCGCACATGTCCGAACGCGGCCTGCGCCAGGCCTTCGTCAAGCATGTCGGCTGCACCCCAGGCGACCGCCTGCGCACCGTGCGCATCGACTCGGCCAAGCGGCTCCTGGCCGGCTCCTCCGAGAAGATCGAGGCCATCGCCCACCGCTGCGGCTACCCGAACCTG
>VHCL01000116.1 GCA_016871725.1 Verrucomicrobiota bacterium
CCGGGCAGGAAGGTCAGCTTGTCGCCGGGCGCGGCGGCGTCCATGACGGCCTGCGGGTCGTCGCCCGGCTTGATCTTATGTTCGGCCGCGAACAGGGAGGTGGCGACGAAGAGGGCGAGGAGGCGCATGGCTGTGAAAGGGGTAGGGGTGGGGGTAGGGGTAGGCAAGTCGCTTGGGATACCGTGCTGTATCAGATAATGTTTGAGCGGAAAAAGGAAGAGCCAGCAGTTGGCTGCTAGCTGAGTTTACCTACCCCTACCCCTATCCCAACCCCTAATGATTACTTCCCCACCACCCAGACGTTGCGATAGACGACGGGGTTGCCGTGGCCCTGCAGGTAGAAGGGGCCGGGGGCGGGGACTTCGGCCTTGAAGGCGCCGCCGGGGGTCACGCCCTTGAGCTCGAGGGCGTCGTGGACGGTCACGCCGTTGTGTACGACCGTGACGACCGCGTTGGCGGTCTTCTTGCCGTCGGCGTCGAACTTGGCGGCGGTGAACTCGACGTCGTAGGTCTGCCACTGCAGGGGCGGGAAGCACATGTTCACCTTGGGGGCGGCGTTCTTGTAGATGCCGCCGCATTCGTTATCGAGCCCCTTGAGGCCGAAGCTGTCGAGGACCTGGACTTCGTAACGGTGCTGCAGGTAGAGGCCGCTGTTGGCGCGACCCTGGCCGCGGCCGAGCGGCTTGAACGGCAGGAAGAATTCGAGGTGCAGCTTGAAATCGGTGAAGGCCTGCTTGGTCTTCGTGTTGGCTTCGAGGAAGCCGCGCGGGTCGATCTTGCCGTCGACGAAGGCGTCGGCGCTCTTGCCGTCGAAGAGGACGACGGCGCCCTTCGGGGCGGCGAGGCCTTCGGTCGGGCTATGGCGGATGGTACGCTTGAGGGCGACCGGCATGCTCTTGATCTTCAGGACGCCGTCGGTGAGCGTCGCGGAATCGATGCTGTCCTGGAAGAGGACCGCTTCGCCGTCGCGCTTGCCTTCGACTTCGATCTTCGGGGTGCCGTCCCAGCCGGCGCCGGGCAGGCCGCCCTTGAAAAGGATGAGTCGGTATTCGCCTTTGCCGAGGGCGATCACGTTGGCGCCCATCTTGGCGTTGGCGAACTCACCCTGCAGGCGCGGGTCTTCGCCGGCCGCGACCGCTTCGGCTTCCGTCAGGTACACCGGCGGCTCCGGCGGCTTCGCGGCGGCGGGAGCTTTGGCCTTAGGCGCGTCGGCGCCGAAGAGCGAGGTGGCGAGAAGAAGGGCGAGGAGACGGGGGAGCATGAAGTAGAAGATGGAAGATGGAGGATGGATGTTAAAGGATGAAAGAGCGAAAGCAGGGCAGGAGAGAGGACTGAATGGAGGACTGCGTTGAGGGCTGAGTAGAGGGCTGAGTCGATGGCTGGGTCGATGACAGAGGGCTGAATCGATGACAGAGCCAAAAGGCGCCGCCACCCGGAACCACACTTCCGCTCAAGGGGAGACCAGAAACCGGAATGTTACTTTCGGTCTTAGGTAGGGATGGCCGGCCCGGTCATCCGCGGGCGTGCGGGCCGCACGCCCCTACCTTCAATGCCCCGCCAATGATCCGGTCTCCCTATGGTGCCCCCTTTGAGCACTGCATCTCCTATGCTCGTTACTCCATACTCAATACTCTCGCATCGTCCGATCAACCGAGCCTCTGAGCCTCCGGTCCTCTGATGTGCGCCCCTTGTCCCCGTGTCAGCATGCCCACGTGTCCCCTCGCGATTACGATAGTATCGCGCGGACGACTTTCCCATGCACGTCCGTGAGCCGGAACTGGCGGCCCTGGAAGCGGTAGGTGAGGCGTTCGTGGTTGATGCCGAGGCAATGTAGGATGGTGGCCTGGAGGTCGTGGATGTGCACGGGGTTCTCCTGAGGATTGAAGCCGAAGTCGTCGGAGGTGCCGTAGGTCATGCCGGGCTTGATGCCGCCCCCGGCCATCCAGAGGGAGAAGACCTTGCCGTGGTGGTCGCGGCCGTACTTCTCACGATTGGCGCCGCCTTGGGCGTAAGGGGTGCGGCCGAATTCGCCGCCCCAGATGACGAGCGTATCGTCGAGCATGCCGCGTTGCTTGAGATCCTTGACGAGCGCGGCCGCGGGCTGGTCGACGTCGCGGGCCATCTTGGGGAGCTGGTCGTGCAGGCCGCCGTGGTGGTCCCAGTCCCGATGGTAGAGCTGGATGAAGCGGACGCCTTTCTCGGCGAGGCGTCGGGCGAGGAGGGCGTTGCGGGCGAACGAGCCGGGCGTGGCGACGTCGGGTCCGTAGCTTTCCATGATCGCCTGGCTCTCGCCCGTGAGGTCCATCAGGTCGGGCACGCTGGCCTGCATGCGGTAGGCCATCTCGGCCTGGCTGATGCGAGCGGCGATCTCCGGATCGCCGGCGGTCGTCTGATTGATGCGGTTCAAGGCGTTGGCGCCTTCCAGCAGGGTCTTGCGCTGTTCGCGGCTCAGGCCTTCGGGATCGCGGAGATAAAGCACGGGTTCGCCGGCGCTGCGGAACTGCACGCCTTGGTGGGCGCTGGGCAGGAAGCCGCTGCCCCACAGGCGGGCGAGCAGGCCTTGGCCGGAACGATCCTTGTTGGTCGAGACGAGCACGACGAACGAAGGCAGGTTGTCGTTCATGCGGCCGAGGCCGTAGTCCGTCCAGGCGCCCATGCTCGGGCGTCCGGGCAGCTGGCTGCCGGTCTGGAAGAACGTGATCGCGGGATCGTGGTTGATGGCTTCGGTGTGCACCGAGCGCAGCACGCAGATCTCGTCGGCGATGCCGCCGATGTGCGGGAGGAGTTCGCTGACTTCGGTGCCGCACTTGCCGTGACGCGTGAACTTGAAACGGCTCGGCTGGCAGGCGAGGCGCGCCTGCGAGGCCACCATGCCGGTGATGCGCTGGCCGCGGCGGATGGAGTCGGGCAGGTCCTTGTCGAACTGACGTTCGAGCTCGGGCTTCGGATCCAGCAGGTCGAGGTGCGAAGGGCCGCCGGACTGGAAGAGGCAGATGACGCGCTTGGCCTTGGGGGCGAAGTGGGGGAGGCCGGGCAGGCCGTTGATGTGAGGGTCGCCGCCGGTGCTGGTCGAAGCGCAGCCGCCGAGCAGGTGGGCGAGGGCGCCGGCGCCGAGGCCGAGCCCGGTCTTCTCCAGGAATTCGCGCCGGGAACGCAGGTTCTCGTATCGGTGGCAGGACATGGCGGTCAGTTCTTGGTGATGGTCTCGTCCAGCGTCAGGATGAGGTTCGCGACGCCCGCGGCGGCGGCGAGTTCGCCAGCGGGCAGCTTCGGATCGGCGACGGACGCGCCGACCTTGATGAGCTTGGCGGCATCGTCGGGGCGGTCGACGTAATCGGCGCGCAGCTGGGCGAACGTGCGCGTCAGGACCTCGACCTCAGGGGCGCGCGGTGAGCGCCCCGTGGCGAGGCGGAAGGCGAAGGCCGCGCGGGAGGCGTCATCCGCGCCGCCTTCCTTGAGCATGCGTTCGCCAAGCTTGCGCGAGGCCTCGAGGTAGCCGGTCTCGTTCCACAGGACCAAGGCCTGGAGCGGCGTATTGGTTCGCGACCGCCGGGCGCTGCAGAATTCGCGGTCGGGCGAATCGAAGGTCAGCATGGCGGGGTGGGGGACGGTCCGCTTCCAGAAGGTGTAAAGGCTGCGACGGTAGAGCTCGTCGCCCTTGCCGAGTTCCCAGGTGGTGCTCGGGTAGGGAGCGTCGACCACGATGCCCTTGTAAAGCCCTTCGGGCTGGTAGGGCCGTACGCTCGGCCCGCCGATCCTCTCGGCGAGCAGTCCCGAGACGGCGAGCGCCTGGTCGCGGATCTGCTCCGAGGTCAGGCGCACGCGGGGGCCGCGGGCGAGCAGGCGGTTCTCCGGATCGCGGGCGTAGAGTTCCGGCGAGGCGTCGCTGGTCTGGCGGTAGGTCGAGGACAGCACCACGGCTTTGAAGAAGGCCTTCACGTTCCAGCCGCCGTCGACGAAGTCGCGCGCCAAGGTGTCGAGCAGTTCGGGATGGCTCGGCCATTCGCCCTGGGTGCCGAAATCCTCGACGGTCTTGACGAGGCCGACCCCGAAGAGCTGGGCCCAGAAGCGGTTCACGACCACGCGGGCGGTCAAGGGGTGCCGCGGTTGCAGGAACCAGCGGGCCAGACCGAGCCGGTTCTTCGGGGCGTCGTCGGGCCAAGGGGCGATCAGCTGTTCGGGGACGCCGGCGTCGACCTTCTCGCCCGGCGCGTCGTAGGAGCCCCGATTCAGCACGAACGCCTGGCGAGGCGTCGGCATTTCTTCCATGACCATCGTGGTC
>VHCL01000117.1 GCA_016871725.1 Verrucomicrobiota bacterium
CCGGATCTCTCCGGCCCACGTGCCCACCGGTCCTCGTGTCCTCGATTACTTCAGCCACCCGCCACCTGTCTCTTTGCCTCTCCCTATACTCAATACTCCATACTCGATACTCGCTTGGATTCTGATTCACCGAGCCTCTGAGCCTCCGAGCCTCTCGTGCCTTCCCCATGTCCCCATGTCCCCGTGCCAGCCTGCCCCCTCGCTGAACGCGGCCTTTGGCCGCGTTCAGCGCATCTCCCCCATCATCTCCAGGAGATTCCGGACCACGAGCTCCGAGGCGTCCTTCTGCACGTGGTTCGTACCGAGCCAGGTCTCATAACCGCCGAGCTCATGCTGACGGGGAGTCGGCAGGTAGCCGTGCCGCCCGTTCGCGATGCTGACGACGATCGTGCGCCCGAACGGGCTCTTCTGTTTCAATTCCAGGCCGGTCTCGGCGAAAGTCTCGAAAGGCACCCCACAGACCACGGCGTCGCCCACCCGGAAGGCCTGCAGGATGACGTCGACCGTCTCCTCCGGCCGATCCGCGGCCGCCAATGTCCGGTGAGCGTAATCCATGGCTAGCCGGGGTAGCCGATCGATGGCGGCCTGATCCTTGATCGCCAGCACGGCCTTGGCGTAGAGGAGCTGCTCCTTGGTCGGCTTACGATACTTGAGGGTCAGGAGCCGCTGCCGGACGCCTAGGACCACGTCGGTCTGATGCTTGGGAATGTCGCGCACGGCCTGCCAGGCGACGTCCGCCGCCTCCCCTGCGACGATCCGGATCTGCTCGAACGGCGCCCGTGGCGGCCGGCCCACCCCGAACGGTACGTTATTGATATCACCCGAGGTCCCGTTGGACATGGCGGCGACAAACCCCTCCCCCGCGCCTAGCCGGGAAGGCATGAGGCGAGCGAACTCCCCGTAATAGTCGGCCGAAACCTGACCACGAGGCGTACTGCCGACATAATGCAGCGAGTAGTTGGCGAACAGGGCCAGGGGCTTGCGCTTGGCATCGACCACCGAGAGGACGCTGATGTCGGGGTCGGTCGGACCGGCGGGGCGATCCAAGATGTCCGGGGAGGTGCCCGGGTTCATCTTCACTTGGTCATATTCCCCGAAGGGATTGGGCGGCATCTTGCCCGGCTTAAGGAACCAACGTCGGTTGAAGACCTCGTGGGTCAGCGGCCGGGCGGCGACCCCGACCCCCGCCGGACGCAAGGCGGCGTGCGCCCGGATGATGGCCTGCGAGACCCCCTCCAGCATGACCTGCCGATAGGCCGCCGCGTTGGCTTCGGCCGTCGACAGCTTGGCTCCGACTACCGGCGGGTCTTCGGCCGGATTGACGGCCGAGTGGGAATGCGTCCCGCTGACCATGATATGGTCGACCGGGATGCCCGTGGCCTTGGCGGCCAGCTCCTTGGCCTCGGCCACGACCTTCTTAGGCACGCCGAGGTTGTCGATGACCACCCAAGCTAGGGTGGTCTGACCATCGGCCAAGACCAGCGCCCGGGCGTGGAGCGGATCATGGACCGAGGTCGCCGGGTTGGCGCTGAAGCCGCCCGGCATGTTCATCGGGAAAGCCTGCGGGGAGATGTCCACCGCCGCCGCCCCGGCCTTCAGCGGAGCCGCCGAAAGCTCAAGGACCACGGAAATGCCCATAAAAAAGGCCAGGATGAGATAACGCATCGGTCAGGGGTAGGCCCGACATCCTGCCTTCCCTCGCCCCCCTTTCAACCCCGCATCCTCTCCCCGGTAGGGTCGGGACCGCGTCACGACATAGCCCTGCCTCGAGGTAGGGTCAGCACTGCGTGCTGACCTAGTTGCCTTGGGTAGGGATGACCGGCCCGGTCGTCCTTGCCTCCATCGCCCTCGTGCCCTCCGGTCCCCCTGTCCTCCAGCCCTCCGGTACTCACGCCCTCTGGCCCTCGGTCTCTGAGGTACGCCCCGTGTCCCCTTGTCACCTTGCCAGCATGTCACCTCGCGGCTTCGCCGCGCCTCATTCGCCCGCCTAATCCTCCGCCCGCCGTCATCATATTTTACTTATGCCTTCCGGAGCGGCCCCGCGCCCCTTGCGCCCGTCGCGCGAAAATGTCAGTCTAGAACTTTATATAAAAATCCATCCCCGTCCTTCCACGTCCGTCGTATGATGAAATGCCTCCCCTTCGCGCTCCCGCCGAACAGGCCGCTTTGGCTCGTATTGCTCGCCGGGATGCTGGGACTGCTTTCGTGCGCGCCCGCGTCGTCCCCGCGCGTCCTCCCGCTGAACCATTCGGCTTATGTCTGGAAACAAGGCTGGACCGCCCGCGCGGTCGTCGACCTGCAGGAGATGAAAATTCCGACCGCGCTGACGGAGCTGAACGTGCTCGTCGGCGAATGCGGCCTGAGCAGCGGTCGCCGGGCCGTCCGTCCGCCGTGGAGAGAAATGGCGGCCCATGGGCGCAAACTTTCGCTGTCGGTCCGCATCGGCACCCGCCAAGCGGTCGCTCAGACAGGCGACCTGGATCTCGCCGAGGGTTTCGACCTGCTGCTGTCAGGACTCGCCGACGCCCGCGCCGCGGAGATTGCGGTGACCTCCCTGCAGGTCGACTTCGACTGCCCGGAGAGATTGCTCGCGAACTATGCGGCCGCCATCCGTGCGCTGAAGGCCAAGGCAGCCGGCTTGCCTGTGACGATCACCGCCCTGCCCGCCTGGCTGGATGCCGACGGCTTCGAAGAGCTCATCACGGCGACGGACGGCTGGACCCTCCAGCTGCACGGAACCAGCCGACCTAAGCTCGGCTCTCCCCATGCGCTCTTCGCGAGCGACGCGGCGCTCCGCTGGACACGCCGGGCGCTTGGCTTCGGCCGCCCCTTCCGCGTGGCTCTACCGACCTACGCCTACCTGGCCTGTTTCGGCAAGCATGGCGAGTATCTCGGAATGCATGCCGAACAGTCCGGCTTCCCCTCGGGGACGATCCAGACCATGCCGCTCCCGGCCGAGCCCGCGCAGATCCGCGCCTTCCTGAGCGCCCTCGCTGACGCACGCTTCGAGCGCGTCACCGGGGTGGACTGGTTCCGCCTCCCCTTTCCGCGTGACCGTCAGAATTGGACGATGCAAGGCCTGGACGATGTCTTGGCCAGCCGCGAGATGACGACCGGCCTCGAGATCATCGGCAGCCAGAAAGGCGGCCTCTATGACGTCGCGGTCACCAACTCCGGCGAACACCCTGTCGCGCTCCCCTCGGTCCGGCTGGAATGGAACGACGGCCTGCTCATCGGACTGGACGCCACCTACGCCTGGCAGGCCAGCGCCAAGGGGACGTCCGTGACTTTCTCCACGCGGCCTTTCCAGGAATTCCTCGCGCCCGGCGAACGACGTGTCGTCGGCTGGGTGCGCATCGACGCAAATCTTCCCATCACCTCCCGACTCATCAGATGAATAAAGAACATTCCCGTCAAAGCGGGCTCCGCTTCGCGTTTCTCCTCACGCTCGTGGCCCTGCTCAGCGCCCTGGCCTGGGCCTGTGGCGCAGGCTACGAACCAGAGGGCATCCTCACCATGGGCGACCATGCCGTGATCAGTCCGTTACGCACGACCTTCCAAAAGGACTTCGACAAAGCCTTTGGACACCGGCTGGCCAAAGGACCTGTCTTAGATATGCCAAGGCTGGACCGCGATTCGGTCGTCGCCGAGGTTCTCAGGGTCGTGAAAGAGGACTGCCAGCGACGCGGCGTCCCGTTCGACCCCGAAGCGAAGAAGAGCCCCCATCCCTTGGAACTGTCCCTCTACCTGGCATCCCTCGAGACCGACAGCCACGAGGCGATCCCCCTCTGCGAACGCATCCTCGCCCTCCCGCCCGATCAACGCCGGAACCTCACGGCTGTCGCGCACTACCGGGCTGGCCGGTTGTTGATGAAAGTCACTAACTGGGAGCGGCTGAGCGCCGAAAGGGCCCAGTCTCGCATGCAGGCGATCCGAAGCCACCTCCACGCCGCCAAGCAGGCGGTCAAGGAAGGCTATCCTGACATCTGCCTGCTCAGCCGACAATGCGACGGGTGGATCGCCTACTCGCAGTCGATGATCGCGCCCGCGGAGACGCTCGAGAAGCTCGGACTGGCTGATTTCGGCCAGGCCCTAAGGACCTACCTCGCCATGGAGCAGCGAGAGGAGGCCAGCGGTCAGAGCTCCGCGCTCTATCTCATCGCCAAGCTCGCCCAGGACGACGCTTTCGCGGCCTGCGCCAAAGACCCTGACCTCCGCCGGCTTATGACGATCTTCATCTGTTCCGGC
>VHCL01000118.1 GCA_016871725.1 Verrucomicrobiota bacterium
TCGATGGTCGGCTATCCGCACGACGTCGAAGAGGTCTGGCGCGGGCCGCAGGGCTTCATGTCCGCCGCCAAGCCCGGCTGCGTGCTCGTCGACATGACCACCTCGAGCCCGGCGCTCGCCCGCTCGCTCGCCGCCGAGGCTACGGCGAAAGGCTTCGGCCCGCTGGACGCTCCGGTCTCCGGCGGCGATCGCGGCGCCCGCGAAGGTACGCTGACGATCATGGTCGGCGGCGCGCAGAAGGATTTTGATTTCGTCCAGCCGGCCTTCGCCGCGATGGGCAAGACCATCGTGCTGCAGGGCGCCCCTGGCACCGGCCAGCTCTGCAAGCTCGCGAACCAGATCGGCATCGCCTCCGGCATGATTGCCATGGCCGAGGCCCTCGCCTTCGCCCGCGCGACGGGGCTTAACCTTGAGACCACGCTGCGTTCGATCTCGGGCGGCGGCGCCTCGAGCTGGGCGCTGCTCAACCTTGCCCCGCGCGTGCTCAAGGGCGACTTCGCCCCCGGCTTTTATGTGAAGCACTTCGTGAAGGACATCGGCCTGGCATTGGACGTCTGCCGGGAGCAGAAGGTCAGCCTGCCCGGCCTCGAGCTCGCCGCGCAGCTCTACGCCGAAGTCGTCGCCGCCGGCGAAGGCGACGCCGGGACGCAGGCGCTGGCCCGGTGGTATTTCTCGAGGTAGGGTAGGGACGGCTCTCCGAGCCGTCCGTCCCTGACTTCTCTCGACAGGAAGCGGCGGGCTCGGAGAGCCCGCCCTACCTAGGTGGCAGTGATGAGATGCGGCGAGCCTTCAGCGCGCCGGGACCGCGCGGAGCTGGACGGAGTCGATGACGGTCGGACCGAGGATCACGTTGGTCACGATGACGAAGACCTGGCCCGGTTCGGCGAGGCCTTCGTCGCGCAGGCGGAGCAGGGCGAGCGTGATGTTGTCCTCGGCCTTGGGCTCGAACTTCATCTGGAAGGATTCGACGCCCCAGAGCAGGCTCATCTTCCGGTGCACGGCGATCTCTTCCATGAAGGCGTAGATCGGGCAGCCGATGGCGCGGAGGGAGGAGAGGGTGCGCGGCACGTCGCCGTTGCGCGTGAAGGCGATGATGCCGGTGTTGCCGAGGTCCTGCGCGAGACCCGCGGCGGCGCGCAGGAGCTTCACCTTGGGGGTCTCGTTGAGCTGTTCGGCGGAAAGCACGCGCGGCAGCTCGCGCTCCGTCGTGGTCGCGATGCGGGTCATCACGTCGACGCAGCGGACGGGATGCTTGCCGGTGGTCGTCTCGCCGGAGAGCATCACCGAATCGGCCATCTCGAGCACCGCGTTAGAGACGTCGGTGACCTCGGCGCGCGTGGGCACCGGGGCGTGGATCATCGATTCGAGCATGTGCGTCGCGACGATGACCGGCTTGCGGCGGGCGATGGCCATGGCGACGGCCTGGCGCTGGACGAGCGGGAGGGTCTCGTAAGGGATCTCGATGCCGAGGTCGCCGCGGGCGACCATCAGGGCGTCGGTCGCTTCCAGGATCGAGCCGAGGTGCGCGATGGCGGACTGGTCCTCGATCTTGGAGATGATGTGCGCGTCGGACTGGTGCTGGGCCAGCAGGGTGCGCAGCGCGTGCACGTCGGCCGCTTCGCGGACGAACGACAGGGCGTAGAAGTCGACGCCGACCTCGCAGCCGACGGCGACGTCGGCGCGGTCCTTGTCGGTGAGGGCGGGGAGGTCCACCTTCACGCCCGGGAGATTGATGTGGCGGCGGCTGCCGAGCGGGCCGGGCTGCTCGACCTTGCAGCGGAGGCGGTCCTTCTTCTGCTCGAGCACGCGCAGCTGGATGAGGCCGTTGTCGACGAGCACCACGCCGCCCACGGGCACGGCGGTGATCATCTTCGGGTAGTTGGTCGGGATGACGAGGACGTCGCCCTCGGCCGGCGCCGTCTCGGAGCCGGTGACGTCGACGATCTGGTCCACGTTCAGCTGGGCGGCTTCCTTGCGGGCGCCGGTGCGGATCTCGGGCCCCTTGATGTCCATCATCACCGCCAGCTCCTTCTTCAGGCGGCGGCTGACCTCCCGCACGCGGGCGACGATGGTCCGCACCCAGGCGTGGTCGGCGTGGGCCATGTTCAGTCGGACGACGTTGGCGCCGGCCTTGATGATGGCTTCCAGCTGCGCTTCGGACTCGGTGGCCGGCCCGATGGTGAAAGTGATGCGGGTGTGGCGGAAAGGCTTCACGGCTTTTATGAGTAGGTCTGACGCCACACGATGCAAGGGAAAGGATTACGTCCTTTTACTTGCTATTTATGAGGCACTTACCTCGTCACAATTGAGCAACTATTGCTCCTCGAGCCGGGCGAACACGTCCCGCCGGTCCTTCATCCGCTCTTCGAAGAACGTCTTCTGTTCGAACGGCCATGTCACTTCCGGCTCGACCTGCCAGCGCGGGTGCGCCGCGAGATGGTCCTGCGTCCAGGCGAAGTAATCCGCGTTGTCCGTGCGGAAGTGCAGGCGGGTCCCCGCGGCGGCGCGCGCGGCGAGGAGCCCGAGGTTCGCCGGGCTGATGAAGCGGTTCTTGTGGTGCTTCTTCTTCGGCCACGGATCCGGGTACAGGATGAAGATCTTCGCGAGGCTCACGCCGGCCGGCAGCGCTTCGAGGAATTCCGTCGCTTCGGCCTTGAGGAAGACGACGTTATCCAGCTTGCCGAGGGTCTGCTTGCGCACGGAGCGCTCCACGCGGTGCGTGATCAGGTCGATGCCCACGCAGAATTCGGCCGGATGCGCGGCCGCGTAGGCCGCCAGCCAGTGGCCATGTCCGCAGCCGAGCTCGAAGGTGATGCCGGTTCGGCCGGCCAGGGCCGTGGCCAAGGTCTCGCCGAGGCGGGCGACGTTGGCCGCCCGCCGGGCGTCGGCCCATTCCTTGCCCATGACTTTGGTATGCTCCGGCACGAAGGGGTTAAGAGGGAAAGGACGAGCGGAGGCAAGAGAGCCAATGAGGAGAGTATCGAGTATGGAGTATGGAGTATCGGGGATGGATGCCGGTTCGGGGGCAGGTCCCGTACCCGTGCCCGAAAGCCTGAACCTGGCTCCTGGCGGCTGAGGCCTGGTACCTGAAAATGCTGGCTTTGCCGTGCTGGGAATAACTCCGGCTTCCCTCGGTGGGACGCTTGGAGTCTCTTGGTGGCCTATGGCCAAGGTCGATCTCGAAGTCGTGCAGAAAATCCTGAAAGAAAACGGCGTGGACGTGCGTCTGGCCGCCGAGATCCTCAATCAGCTGCGCGACGTCGTCAAAGAAGAGGCCGTCGAGCGCGAGAAGCCGGCCAAGAAGCAGCTGCTCGTCCTGGTCAGCGAGCCCGAAGAAGGGCTGCCCAAGGACCTGACGGGCTGGGTCGTCCAGCTGCTCGAGGACGACGATCCTGCGGAGGTCGCCGACAAGATGGTCGAAGTCGCCAAGGCCTTCAACGATTCCCCCAAAGGACAGCGGATGCCGGTCGAGTCTTTCGGCGACGCGGTGCAGGGCATCCCGAGCAAATTCTTCCGCGAGAGCGACCTCTGGATCAAGACGCGCGAGCCGGTGCGGGTCATTCCGGTCAAGAATTCGATCGGCCGTCGTCGGCGCGACTGAGCCCGGCCGCCTGCCGCCCGTGCGGCGGAATAAGGTTCCGCGAAAAGCGAATTTAGGAGGCCTTTTTACCGCCTTTTGGCAGGTTGATTGCTCTCGCCTCAGGGGGGCTGGCTTCCCATGTTAAACTCCTCTCATGAAGTTCAAGAACTTCCCTATCTACCGCATCGAGTGGGTGACCTCCGCCTTCCTCATCGGGACGGCCCTCCTTTCGCTGACCGTGGTCCCTTGGTTCCTCTGGACCCAGTTCAACCTCCCGGCGGACGCCGCCAATAAGGTCCATGGCTGGGGCTTCGTCTGGGCCATGTTCGTGTTCTACTACTACGCGACCGGCTTCGGCATCACCCTGGGCTACCACCGCCTCTTTTCCCACATTTCCTTCAAGGCCAAGTGGCCGGTGAAGGTCTTCGTGCTGCTCTTCGGCGCGGCTTCCTTCGAGAATTCGGCCCTGGATTGGTCCGCCGACCACCGCATCCACCATAAGCACGTGGACGAGGACGACGACCCCTACGACATCTCCAAGGGCTTCTTCTACGCCCACATCGGCTGGCTGCTCTTCCGCCTCAAGCCGAAGCCGCCCGTCACCAACGTCAAGGACCTCGAAGCCGACCCCCTCGTCATGTTCCAGCATCGC
>VHCL01000119.1 GCA_016871725.1 Verrucomicrobiota bacterium
ACGGCGCACCTCGAAGTGCTCGACGGCGTCAAGCCGGACGAGGACGTCCTCGTCGTCGGCACCGCCACGCTCACCGACGGCCAGGCCGTAACGCTCGCCAAGTGATGCGCCGCCTCCGCCTCATCCTCCTCGTCGTGCTCACCGGCGCCGCGTTGCCCGCGCAGGAAGCCCCGCGCGCCGAGCCGATCGACCTCGTCACCGTGCTCCGGCTGGCCGGCGCCGAGTCGCTCGACGTCAAACTGGCCGAAGCCCGCGTCAGCGAAGCCCGCGCCAACGCGGACAGCGCCACCTGGGCGCTCTTCCCCACGCTCTCGCCCGGCGTCACCTATCGCAAGCACTCCGGCCAGCTGCAGGATATCGTCGGCCAGGTGCTGGACGTGAACAAGGAATCGCTCGCGGCCGGCGCCACCTTGGGCGTCTCGCTCGAGCTCGGGGAAGCCGTCTATCGCCGTCTCGCCGCCAGGCAGACCGCCCGCGCGGCCGAACATCAGCTCGAAGCCCAGCGTCGCATGACCGTGCTCGCGGCCGCCGCGGCCTATTTCGAACTCACGCGCTCGCATCACGCCGTCGTCCTGCTCGAGGACGGCGTGCGCACCGCCAAGGAATACCGCGGACAGCTCGCCAAGGGCGTCGGCGCCGGCGTCACCTTCAAGGGCGACGAGCTCCGGGCCGCCGCCGCGGTCAGCCGGCTCGAACTCCGCCTCCGGCAGGCGATGGAGCTCCGTCGGGGCGACGCCGCCCGGCTCGCCCAGGTCCTCCGCCTCAAGATCACCGAGACGCTCGTCCCGGCGGACGACCGCCCCTTGCCGCTGACCTTCGCTGCCGCCGACCGGAAGCTCGACGACCACGTGCGCGTCGCCATGGCCAAGCGTCCGGAACTCCAGGCCGCCGGCGCGCTGCAGCAGGCCGCCGCCTATCAGGACGATGCCGCGACCTACGCGCCGCTCTACCCGACGCTCGGCGCGCAGGTCTTCGCCGGCGGACTCGGCGGCAGCCAGGGGTCCGTACGACGTGATTTCGACACCAGCGCCGACACTTTCGTCACCCTCTCGTGGAAGATCGGCGCCGGCGGACTCTTCGACGGATCCCGTCAGGATGGCGCCAAGGCGCGCCTCCGCCTGAGCGAGATCGGCGAAGCGCGGGTGCGGGACGACATCGTCCGTCAGGTCGTCGAGGCCCATGCCGGCGCGCATTACCTCGGCCAGCAGCTCAAGATCGCCGAGGAAGCCATCCGGAACGCCGAAGCCGGCTACAAGCTATCGCTCGAGCGCAAGGACCTCGCCGTCGGCGTGGTCCTCGAAACCTTGCAGTCCCAGCAGGATCTCATCCAGGCGCGCATGGATTACGCCCAGATCGTCGGCGACCTCAACAAGGCGCAGTATCGGTTGAAAATCGTGACGGGGGAGTGAGCGCGGCGAAGCCGCGAGGGGACACGAGGGCGCGAGGGATACATATTAGTTGACCAGTTGATCAGTTGGCCGGTTGGCCAGAAATACAAACGAGAGGCCCGGAGGCCCAGAGGCTCGGTGGACCAGAAGAGACGAGAGTATGGAGTATGGAGTATTGAGTATAGGGAGAGGCTACGTTTCGGGTGGCGGGCGGCGGAACAGGTAGGGGTGAGATGGCGCAAACAGGGTCAGGCACATCATCGCTACGCGAGATGAAGCCAGACCCCGTTGCGCCGAGGATGACCGGGCCGGTCATCCCTACCAAAGGCCGCAGGTGACTTTCCGGTTTCCGGTCTCCCCTTTGAGCGGATTGAATCGAGGCAACTAGGTCAGCACGCAGTGCTGACCCTACCTCGATGCATTCCTGGCCAACCGGCCAACAGGTCAACTGGCCTGGTTCATCCATTCAGTCCTCCATGCAGTCCTTTGCTGTCGCAGACGGGGTCAGACACGTTCAGCATTCCGAACGAAGTCAGACCCCGCTGCGACAGATTAAGCCATAGTTAGGGCGGATTAAGGTCATATCGGTGGATTGCCTAAAGGAGTGGGCGTGGGCTCAATTTGCTCACCCCACCCCGCCATGAGCCTGTCTCGTCGATCCTTCCTGCGCACCGCCGCCTTGGCCACGCTGGCCTTCCCCGCCGTCGTGCGCGCCCGCAATCTGAACTCGCAGGTCCAGATCGCCGCGATCGGGGTGGACGGCAAAGGCTATTCCGACATCGACGAAGTCGCCTCGCATCCCAAGGCCCGGTTCGTCGGCCTATGCGACGTCGACCTCGCCCGCTTCGCCAAGATCGACAAGAAGCATCCGGGCATCACGCATCACGAGGACTGGCGCGAGATGTTCGCCAAGCTCGGCGACGGCTTCGACGCCGTCACCGTCTCGACGCCGGACCACATGCATGCCCTGCCCACCATGACGGCCATGCGTCTCGGCAAGCACGTCTACTGCCAGAAGCCGCTCACGCACACCGTCTGGGAGGCGCGTCAGCTGCGCCTGCAGGCCGCCAAGTCGAAGGTCCGGACCCAGATGGGCAACCAGATCCACTCCGCCAAGGAATACCGGACCGGCGTGAAGCTCATCCAGACCGGCCGCATCGGCAAGGTCCTGGCCGTGCACAGCTGGCACCCCAACACCGGCAACAAGTACACCGGACTGACGGCCGCCCCGGCGTCGGGCCCCGTCCCGGCCGGCGTGAACTGGGACCTCTGGCTCGGCTGCGCGCCCGCGCGCGACTTCGCGCCGGACGTGTATCATCCCTTCAAGTGGCGCGACTGGGTGGACTTCGGTTGCGGCACCATGGGCGACTTCGGCTGCCACCTGCTGGACCCTGTCTTCACCGCGCTCAAGCTCGGCAACCCGCTCAGCATCAAGGCGGACAGCGTCGGCGCCAACCCGCAGACCTGGTGCCGCGAACAGACCATCGAATGGACCTTCGCCGGCACGGAGTTCACCAAGGGCGACACCATCAAGGTCACCTGGTATGACGGCGGCCGCCTCCCCGACCTCGCGTTGGCGCGCATGCCCGCGGGCAAGCAGTTCCCCGCTGCCGGCTCGATCTTCATCGGCGAAGAAGGCGTCATGCTGCTCCCGCACTACGCCCTGCCCTCGCTCTTCCCCGAAGAGAAGTTCGGCAAGAACCTCAACCCCGGCGAACTCGCCCGCCGCGCCCGCGCCAAGGACAAGCCCACGGACAAGGTCGCGGTCGACCTCACCGACGTCGTCGAAGGCTCCAGCCATTACCATGCGTGGATCGACGCGATCGTCGACGGCCACGAGACCACGGACAATTTCGCCTACGCCGGCCCCCTGACCGAAGCCGTACAGCTCGGCAACATCGCCTCACGTAACAACGGAGTGAACCTCGAATGGGACGTCGCCAACATGAAGTTCCCAGGTAAGCCCGAGGCCGAGGCGCTGCTCACGAAGCCGTATCGCAAGGGATGGGAGCTCATCGCCGCGGATAAGTAAGGCGGCGATGAGAGGGGCACGTGGGCAAGGTGACACGCGCTTACGCGAGGGGACATGCTGGCATGGGGACACGGGGAGAGGCTGGACTCAAAGGGGACAGCATAGGGGAACCGGATAGTTGGCTGGGGGGCATATTTCGAGGACACGAGGGCCGGAGGCACGTGGACCAGAGGGGGCTGGCACCTTGGTTCCGGTGGCTGAAGGCTGAACGGCTGACTCCCGAAAGGCCGACCACCGTGGCCGCCACCGGTCACCTGGAATATATCATGCCCCTATAGCATACCTTCCGGTTTCCGATCTCCCCTTGAGTGACTGATGCGATACATCGAGATGCGATACATCGATGCAGCCCTCCATTCAGTCCTCCACACTGTCCTCCTTTCAGTCCTCCATTCGGCCCATACACTGCAACCTTGAGGCCAGGCCGGGGTTGCCCATGAGTATCGCCATGCGCCCCCTTGCCCTCCTGTCACTCGGACTGTTCGCCGTCGCGGCCCATGCCGCCGAGACCAAGCCGATGAACGTCCTGTTCATCGCGGTCGATGACCTGCGACCCGAGATCAACGCCTCGGGCAACAAGGTCATCAAGACGCCGAACCTGGACCGCATCGCCGCGAAAGGGACCACCTTCGACCGCGCCTACTGCCAGCAGGCCGTCTGCAGCCCCTCCCGTTCGTCCCTGATGACCGGCCGCCGGCCCGACTCCACGCGCGTCTGGGACCTCGAGACGCACTTCCGGACTGCCCTGCC
>VHCL01000120.1 GCA_016871725.1 Verrucomicrobiota bacterium
CAGAGGGCGGCGGAGGAGCGGGTGCCGTTGACGAGGCGGGAGAGGCCGAGGGGATTGGCGTTGCGCAGTTCGGCCGGCAGGGCGGCGTCCGGATAGTTCTGGAAGCAGACGAGACGCGTGAAGCGGTAGATGGCGTTGGAGCCGACGGACGTGGTGCGGCCGTCCGAGAGCGACGGGTAGGGGCCGCCGTGCACGATGGCGTGCGAGACTTCGACGCCGGTGGGGAAACCGTTGATGACGACGCGGCCGGCGACGGCCTCGAGGCGGGCGATGAGCGCGGCGTGCTGGCCGAGTTCGGCGTCGGTGCCGTGGACGGTCGCGGTGAGGTTGCCGTGCAGGGCGCCGAGGACGGCGTCGACCTCGCGTTGGTCGGCGCACCAGATCACGAGCGAGCTCGGTCCGAAGATCTCCTCCTGCAGGGAGGCGTCCGCGACGAAGGTCCTGGCCTCGGTCGCGAAGAGCGTGGCGACGGCGCGGTTGGGCTGGCCGCCGGACTTGCCCTTCGCGATCACCTTGACGCCGGCCTGGACGGAGCGGGCCGCGACGCCTCGTTGGTAGGCCTGATGGATGCCGGCGGTGAGCATGACGCCGTCGGCGCATTCGGTGAAGAGGGCGGAGAGCTTGGCGACGAAGGCCTCGGCGGCGGCGGAGCGGACCAGGACGATGAGGCCGGGCTGGGTGCAGAACTGACCGACGCCCAGCGTGCAGGAGCCGACGAGGCCGGTGGCGATGGCTTCGCCACGGGCGGCCAGGGCGCCTTCGAGCAGGACGACCGGATTGACGCTGCTCATCTCGGCGTAGACGGGGATGGGCGTCGGGCGGGCGGCGGCGGTGTCCATCAGGGCGCGTCCGCCCACGCGCGAGCCGGTGAAACCGATGGCGCGGAGGGCCGGGTGCTTGGCGACCTGCTGGCCGATGACGCGGCCTTCGCCCATGAGGAGAGAGAAGGTGCCTTCCGGCAGGCCGGCGGCCTTGACGGCCTCGACGATGAGGCCGCCCATGATCTCGGCGGTGCCGACGTGCGCGTGGTGCGCCATCACGATGACCGGGCAGCCCGCGGCGAAGGCCGAGGCGGTGTCACCGCCGGCGACGGAGTAGGCGAAGGGGAAGTTGCTCGCGCAGAAGACGGCGACCGGGCCGACGGGGCGGAGCAGGGAGCGGTGGTCCGGCTTCGGCAGGGGCTTGCGGTCCGGATTCGCGGTCTCGATGCGCGCGTCGATCCAGTCGCCTTTCTCGACGAGGTCGGCGAAGAGACGCAGCTGGCCCATCGTGCGGCCGATCTCCCCTTGGCAACGGGCCTCGGGGAGGCCGGTTTCCTGCGTCGCGCGGGCCACGAGGGCGGGCGTGGCGGCTTCGATGCGGGTGGCGATGTCGCGGAGGAACGCGGCCTTCTTCTGGCCGGAAAGGGCGGCGAGCGCCGGGGTCGCCTGCTCGGCCAGGGCGCACGCGTGGTCCGCCTCGGCGGCGGTGGCCGGGAAGAAGTCCGGCTCGAGAGCGGTCGCGGTGGCAGGGTTGACGGAGCGGTAAGGGGCGGTGCGGGACTGGCCGCGGGCGAAGCCGATGAAAGAGGAGCCGAGAAGGGACGACATAGGAAGGGGGACGGATAGGGGAGGGGCTGGCCGGAGGCAAACAAGATAGGGCCGAGGCGAGGGTTGCGGAGGGGGAACCTGCCGCTTAGGAAAATGTCACCCTATCATGCGTTTACCCCTTTTGTGCGGTTGGTTGATGACCCTGGTCTTGGTCGCCGCCGACCGGCCGAACATCGTCGTCATCCTGGCCGACGACCAAGGGTTCGGCGACCTCGGCGCCAACAACCCGCGGAGCAAGATCGCGACCCCGCAGCTGGACGCCTTGGCCAAGGGCGGCGTGCGGTTCACGGACGGGCACACGTCGTCGGGCGTCTGCACGCCGACCCGTTATAGCCTGCTGACCGGTCGCTATCACTGGCGCACCCGGCTTCAGTCCGGCGTTCTCGGCGGTTTCTCGGCCCCGCTCATCGCCAAGGACCGTCTGACCATCGCCGGTCTGCTCAAGCAGCAGGGCTACGCGACGGGTTGTTTCGGCAAGTGGCACCTTGGCATGAGCTTCCCGTTGAAGAGCGGCGGCGTCGCCGATGACGGCGGCAATTTCAGCAAGGCCTTCCAGGACGCGGCCTCGGTGGACTACGGCCGCGACATCGTGGACGGTCCGGTCGACCATGGTTTCGACACCTTCTTCGGTATCAGCGCTTCGCTCGACATGCCGCCGTTCGTCTGGATCAAGGATCGACGCGTGACGGAGGTCCCCAGCGCCACCAAGACGTGGCTGCGTACCGGTCCGGCCGGCCCGAAGTTCGAGGCCGTCGATGTGATGCCCTCGGTCATCGACCAGACCATCGCCTTCATCGAGGCGCAGCGGAAGGCCGACCCGGCCAAACCGTTCTTCGCCTATGTGCCGCTGAACGCCCCGCACACGCCGATCGTGCCGACCAAGGAGTTCCAAGGCTCCAGCGGCATCAATCCATACGCGGACTTCGTGAAGCAGGTCGACCATGACGTCGGCCGGCTGCTGGCGTCGTTGGACAAGCAGGGCCTCGCCGAAAACACCCTGGTGATCTTCACTTCGGACAACGGGTGTTCGCCTGCGGCCGATATCCCCGGATTGCAGAAGGCGGGCCATGAACCCAATCACATCTATCGCGGCCACAAGGCCGACCTTTACGAAGGCGGGCACCGCGTGCCGTTCCTCGTGCGCTGGCCCGCCAAGGTTAAGCCCGGAGTCTCCGCGGCCCTGGTCGGACAATTCGACTTCCTCGCCACCTTCGCCGAGATCACCGGCGCGACGGTGCCGGCCGGCATGGGTGAGGACAGCGTGAGTTTCCTGCCGATCCTGCTCGGGGCCAAGGATTCCGTCCGGCAGGGCATCGTGAGCCAGTCGATCAACGGGAGCTTCGCCATCCGTGACGGTCAGTGGAAGCTGCTCCTTAGCGCCGGTTCCGCGGGTTGGAGCTCGCCTAAGCCCGGTCCCGAAGAGGCCGGTCTGCCGCCGGTGCAGCTGTACGACCTTTCGCAAGACCCCGGTGAGCGTCAGAATCTTCAGGCCGAGTTCCCTGAGCGGGTCGCCGCGATGAAGGCCGAGCTGGAGAAACTCATCGCCCGCGGACGGAGTACACCGGGTCCGGACCTCGCGAACGATGTCCCCGTGCAGCTCATCAAGAAGAGCCCGGCCGGCAAGGCCAAGGCGAAGAAGAAATGAGAAGCTGGCTGGCCCTAGGTTGCTTGGTCGTCGCGCCGCTCTCGGCGGCGCCGAAGCTGCCCGATGGCGTCGAGGTCATCCGTGACCTGGAATACGCGCAGGTGAAGGGATTGTCCCTGAAACTCGACCTCTATCGTCCTGCGACGAAGCCCTCGGCGCCGATGCCCTTGGTCATCTGGGTGCATGGCGGAGGCTGGAGGAACGGTTCCAAGGCGAATTGTCCTGCCGCTTGGTTGGCGACCCAAGGATACGCCGTCGCCAGCCTGGATTTCCGTCTATTGCCTGAACATCCGTGGCCGGCGCAGATCGAAGATCCGATCGCGGCGCTCCGCTGGTTACGTCAAGAGTCCGGAAAATACGGCTATGACGCGTCGCGCTCCGCCGCGATGGGTGGTTCCTCGGGAGGCCACGTGGTCGCGCTTTGGGGGACGCTTTCCTTGCCGGCGGAGGATAAGGTGAAGGCCGTGGTGGACCTGTATGGTCCGACCGACCTCCTGACCATGCCGCCGAACGTGCTCTCGGAAAAACGCACGCGCGCCGATCTCGCCAAGGCCAACGGCGCCTTGTTGCTCGGCGGCATCGTCATGGACCAGCCCGAGAAGGCGAAGGCCGTCAGCGCGCTGCATCAGGTGTCCAAGGATGACGTTCCGTTCCTGATCCTGCATGGCACGGCCGATCCCGGCGTTCCCGCCGATCAGAGCGAGCGCCTGCACGCTGCGCTCAAGGCGGACGGCGTCGAATCTACCCTGAAGCTGTTGCCCGGAGCGGGGCACGGCGGCGCGGCGTTCGATTCCCCGGAGTCGCGGGCGCTGATCCAGTCCTTCCTGGACAGGCACCTGAAGCGCTAGCCACGCCTTACTTCGCGGCCTTCTTCTTGCCCTTCTTGTTCAGGCCGGGTTCGGGGCCGTCG
>VHCL01000121.1 GCA_016871725.1 Verrucomicrobiota bacterium
AATGCTTCTTCAACCGCTACGTCACCTCGTCGGGCGGGCACGACTTCATCGTCGGCCTCGACCGCGACGACGCCGGCCGCTACTATGTCGCCTCCGGTAACCAAGGCCTGTTGCGGCTGACGCCGCCGGACAAGGTCGATGTGCTCGCCACCGGGCTGCGTAATCCGAACGGCGTGGGCGTCTCGCCGGACGGACGTATCGTCACCTCGAGCGTACAGGAAGGAGACTGGACGCCGTCGTCGGCCGTCTGCCTGGTCGAGGCCGGCTTCAGCGAAGGTTCCCATTTCGGCTGGGGCGGACCGAAGGACGGCCAGGCGCCGACCCCGCCTTTGCTCCATCTCCCGCGCGGGGAGGATAATTCCAGCGCCGGACAGGTCTTCCTCGGTGCCGGACGCTGGCCCTCGCTCGCCGGACAGGGTAATCTCCTGCATTTCTCTTTCGGCACGGGTAGCGCCTGGACGATCAGCCGACAGAAGATCGGCGGCGTCTGGCAGGGCGCGACGCAGCGACTCACCGGGGCGTTTCGATCCGGCGCGCAGAATGGTCGTTTCAATCCGGCGGACGGACATCTCTACGTCACGGGCATGCAAGGCTGGGGCAGCTACACCCCGGATGACGGATGCTTGCAGCGTGTCCGCCATGTCGGTGGTTCGCCGGTGCTGGTGGGGCATGAAGTGCGTGATAACGGCGTGCTGCTGAAGTTCGACAGCCCTGTCCGCGCCGAGGAGAGGGCCAAGGCCTTCGCGCAGGCTTGGAATTACCATTACAGCCGGGCCTACGGATCGCCCGAGTATTCCGTGCGGCATCCTGAAGTCGTCGCGCATGACGTCCTTGAGGTCGCGGGCGTGCATGCGGAGGACGGTGGGCGCAGCCTCTTCGTGCATCTCCCCCAGCTCCTGCCGTGCAGTCAGCTCCATGTCAGGCTAGGGGCGGACGCGGAGATCTTCCTGTCCGCCCATGCGCTCGGCGAGCCCTACAAGGCCTTCGCTGGCTATCGTCCCATCCCCAAGCAGCCGGCGCATGCCCATGAGACGGCCGTCGCTCAGGCCGGCAAGGCTCGTCCGGTGCGTTGGGAGACCGAACTCTGCGGACCGGATCCCGTGGTCCTGAAGATCCGGGCGGGCAACGCGTTGAATTATCTTCAGACGGAGCTCAAGGCCAAGGCCGGCCGGGCCGTCGCGCTCACCTTCGAGAATCCGGACATCATGCCGCACAACTGGGTGCTCGTGAAGCCAGGGGCCGAGGAGCGGGTCGGCTCGGCCGCCGCCTTGATGGTGTCGATGCCGGACGGGATGGACCGTCACTATGTGCCGGATTCGGCCGACGTCCTGGTCCACACGCGGATGCTCGAACCAGGTAAGCAGACCACGATCTACTTCACCGCGCCCAAGGAGCCGGGAAGGTATCCTTACCTCTGTTCGTTCCCGGGACATTCCCAGCTCATGCGTGGGGTGTTGGTGGTGGAGTAAGCGCCCGGGAAGCGAGGGCAGGAGGACACGAGGACCGGAGGGCACGAGGGCCGGAGGCTCGAAGTCAGATATGTGCAAAGGTGCAAATCGGCCTGCGGCCTGTGCAAAGGTGCAAAAGTGGGATGCTTGAGTAACGAGCATAGGGGACGTTAGTTGACCGGTTGACCCGTTGGCCGATTGGCAAGGGATACAAACGAGAGGCCCAGAGGCCCAGAGGCTCGGAGGCTCAGTTGATCAGGGCCGCCTAGCGGAGTCTGAGTGATTGGCGTTGCGGAGGGAAGGAGCGGGCGGAAAATCGTCGCATGGATAAATCCAAGGCTCGTCTCATCCTGCGTTTCCTCCTCGTCGCGCTCTTCGGTCTGATCGTCCTTTCCATCGGCCTCGCCTTCGTCGCCGACAAGCTCCTTCCCGACGCTTTGGCCGACTGGGTGCATCAGGAGAACGCGGGCGAGTTCGGCGTCGGCGACATCTTCGGCCTGTTGTTCTGGGGCGCCGGCCTGTTCCTATTCTTCGTCAGCATGGCCGGGCTGTTCTTTTATCAACGCTGGGCGGCCTGGATGATGGCCGTCGTCATCGCCGTCTTCTCGGTCCAGCTGCTGTTCAGTCCGACCGTCGAGCCGGGCCTCCTGTCGCTGATGGGCAGCCTCAGCGATGTCCTGACCGGCTTGGTGCTGGGCCTCGCGTTCTTCTCCGACGCCCTGCAGGCGGGTGACTGAGTCGAAGCCGGATCCGATTTTTTGGGTCGGATTGGCCGACAGTGCCATCGTCTCAGCCCTCAGTCATCCGGCCTCTTTCTCAGATATCCGTCCAGTCGCCCGGCTTGGGTAAGGGCGGGGGCAGAGGTCGGCGGGGCAGGTCAGCCTTGGTCTGGATGGTCGCGCGTTGGCGGCCGCGCAGGACTTCCATCGCTTCCAGGACCGAAGCATTGCAGTCGGCCTCGCGCGAGCTGAGGTAGGCCCAGTGCGTGGCGCGCGTGACGGCCACGAAGAGCATCCGGCGGACCGACGAGTGGCGGGCGCGGATGGCGGATTTCGTCAGGCCCGGCATGAGCACCGAGTCGAAGGTCAGCCCCTTGGCGCTATGGTAGGTCAGCACCGAGGGCCGGCCGGAGCTGAAATCCAGGGCCGGGCGGCGCCCTTGGGCGTCGGTCTGCGTCTGGCGGTCGGCCATGATCCCCTGGGCGCGGAGGAAGTCGGCGAACAGGCCGACCTGGGGGAAGGTCGGGAACAGGATGGCCACCCGTTCGTTGCGCAGGAGGCGTTCGCGCAGGATCTCGACCAGCCGGCGGCGTTCGTCGGCCTCGTCGGCCGCGAGGTAGAGCAAGGGCGTCTGTCGTTCGGTCTGCAAGGTCGCCACGTTCACCCGGAAGGCGGCCCGCTCCTCTTCGTCGGCGATGAACTCGCAGGCCAGGTCGACGACGTAAGGGCAGGCGCGGTAGGTGGCGCGGAGATCCTCTTCGCGACGGCCGGCGCCGAGCGAACGGAGCAGCTCACGGGCCTCCGGTTCATGGTAGAGGGACTGCTTGAGGTCGTACGCGACCGTCACGTGGCGGGCGGACAGGCGCAGGATCGCGAAGCAATCCTCGTCGAGATCCTGGCCTTCGTCGACCAAGGCCGCGTCGAGCGCGGGGGGCACCGCGCGTGACCGGAGGAACGCGAGGAGCTGCCGGCGGATGCGCGTGAAATCAGGATGACCTTGGGCGTCGGTCGGCGGCGGGCCGATGAGGTCGACGTGGCGGAGGCGGCACCAGTGGTCGAACGTCAGCACCTGTTCGGCGGGCAGCCGGAGCTCCTCGGTCGCGGAGCGGATGAAATCGCGCAACACGTTCGTGTAGACCAGCGTCGCGATGCGTTCGGGCCGGCCGGTCGCGTGGCCGAGGCGACGGGCGCGATGCAGGAGCACCACCGTCTTGCCCGAGCCGGGGCCGCCGCGCAGGACCAGCGGACGGTCGGTGCCGGCCTCGACGCAGGCGGCCTGCGCGGGCGTGAGCCGGTCGGCGGGCGGCAGCCAGGTCATCGCGGATCGGATTCCAGGCGGGGAAGGTGGCCGTCGTCTTCGTCGGGACGGAGGGGGCCGGCCTTGCGACGGGCTTCCTCGGCGGCGGCGAGCCGGCGATGGACCGGGTCGGCGGACATCGTCGCCGCGGCCTGATACCAGGAGAAGGTCGTGTCGTCGAACGAGGCCAGGTCGGAGCCGAAGCGGTTGAAGGCGTCGAAGAGCGCGTCCGTCGCCTCGTCGTTGCGGCCTTGGGCGCGGAGGCAGCGCGCGAGGAGCACCATCCCGATCGCGCTGGGTTCCTCCGCTTCGAAACGCCGGCACATCTCCTCGGCTTCTTCCCAGCGGCCCTTGCGCGAGTAGAGATTCGCCAGGTTGAGCAGGGCCATCGAGCTCCCGGCCAGGACCGCGTCGAGGAAGCATTTCTCCTGCCGGTAGGCGTCGCCTTTGCGGCCGTAGACGTTGGCCAGATGGACCAGGGCGCTCTGACGGTATTCGGGCTGCTGGCGGATGAGCCGCTTGAGGAGCGCGGCGGACTTGTCGTGCATCCCGACCTTGCTGTGGAGCAGGGCGAGTTCGAGCATGCGGGCGGGCACCGTCTCAGGCGGGTATTCGCCCGAACGCAC
>VHCL01000122.1 GCA_016871725.1 Verrucomicrobiota bacterium
CATGCCTTCATCTTAGGGAGATTCCCGCCGGGGCAAGCCACCGGCGACGCTAGCCTTGTTAATCCCGCCCGACCTGATACCTCTGACAATTCTCCTTTGAAAACCGCGCTCGTTCTGTTCTCCGCCGTATCCTTCCTAGTCTATGGGGTGGGCTGTTTCGCTTCGGACTACCTCCGACAGGAATTCCGGCGCTATCGTCTCGCGGACCAGCGTCGCCTCGTCGGCAGCCTCCAGTGCGCCGCAGCCCTCGCTCTGCTGGCCGGGTTAAGCCTCCCTTCGCTAGGCCAGGCGGCGGCCGGCGGACTGGCCTTGATGATGCTGGTCGCCCTGGCGGTGCGCCTCCGCATCCGCGACAGCGTGCCGCAGATGTTGCCGGCCTTGGGCTACCTCGGACTCAACGCCTACCTCTGCGCGGCCGGGTTCTGAGCCGGCTCAGAGCAGCGCGATGCCGAGGCACATGGCCAGCATCGCGAGCGCCGGGGCCGACTTGATCGCCGGATCCTTGGCCTTCAGGTGCATTCCGAGCGCGACGACCATGAGGGCGCCAAGCAGTATCGCCGCCGGTTGGGCGACCCCAGGCAGCCAGAGGGAGACCAGCAGCGCGAGGGCGAGGGCGACCTTGACGACGCCGACCACCACGTAGACCAAGGAGGACAACCCGTAGACGGCGAACTCATCGCGAAGGGTCTGCGCGGCCTGACCGCGGTAATCGGTCGGCTTGTCGCGGCGCAGGATCCAGACGTTGAGGATCCCGAGGGAAGCGACGAGCTTGAGCGCGATGAGGAGATAATCCATGAAGGGGGTGAGGCGTAGACATCCTCTCCGACAGCCGGCCTTACGCTACCTTATTCGACGACGGCGGGTGACGAACAGGTCTCGGCTCATGGACAAAACGAAATCCCCGCCCCCGGTTTGCCGTCCGCAGCTTACGCCGCACGTTCACGGACATGGGCAAGCCCGACAAGAACGACGTGGAACGTCTCAGCCGCGGCGAAGCGACCCGCGGGAAAATCGGCAACCGGGGCGTCGGTCATCGGCTGACCCAGAAAGAGCGCATCCTTTTCGAGGCGGCCAAGCGGCGGGGATTCCTGAAGATTCCGGTCACTGGCATTCGTAAGAACGTCATCAACGTCTACCGACTCTGGTGCCAGGCCACGGACCGCGAGTTCCTCACCCGATGATCCCCGCATGCCGCTGCCTCGGGCAGGGTCAAGCATCCACGCTGGGCCGCGGCCGACCAAGGATGGTCGGCCGTACCTGTCTCGAGGTAGGGACGAGCGGCCCGCCCGACCAACAGGACGACGGGCCTGCAGCCCTGCCTCTTGCCCACGTGGCCTTGGGCCTGATGCGATCACACCCCTAGCTCGAGCTGATCGCCGCCGGACTCGGGCGCGACGCCCTTGGCTCTCCGCGTCCGGCGAATGCCTGAACTCTTCTCAGCCGAGCGTTTGCGGCTGCCGTGCGTCTTAAGGACGGACTGCGTCTCGGCCCGATGTTCAGGACGACGGACGATCTCGCCGAACTTCGCGCGAGCCTGGCGGACGGCTTCCTTGTGGTCCACGATGGGGAGCGGATAATCCCGGCCGAGTACGCACGCCGCCGCCGCCTGGGTCGCGGGGGTCATCCGCCAAGGCTCATGGACATAGACCTCCGGCACCGCCGCGAGTTCCGGCACCCAACGGCGGATGAATTCGCCCTTGGGGTCCTGGTCGAGGGACTGCTTGAGGGGCGAGTACATGCGCAGGGCATTGATGCCTGTCGTGCCGCTCTGCATCTGGACCTGCGACCAGTGGATGCCCGGCTCGTAATCGGTGAACAGCCGGGCCAGCACCAGGCCCGACTCGCGCCACGGCAGCCAGAGGTCGTAACTGGCGAAGGACATCAGCATCGCGCGCATGCGGAAGTTGATCCAACCGGTTGCGCGCAGGGAACGCATGCAGGCGTCGATCAGCGGATAGCCCGTGCGGCCTTCCGACCACGCCGCCAGACGCTCCGCCCGGTCGCCGACGGGGTCCGTCGCCCGCAGGGCGTCGAACGCCCGCACGAAGGATTGCGTCTCGATCCGTGGCTCGTCCTCGAGCTTCTGCATGAAGTGGCAGTGCCAATGGAGCCGGGCGATGAACGAGCGGACCGACCCGACGCGATAACCGTCGCCAGGGAGGCCGGCTTCCTTGGCGGCCTGCAATTCCTCCATCCGGGCATGCGCGGCTTGGACGACCGTGCGCATCGAGATCGTGCCGAGCGCCAGCGGGACGCTCAGGCGGGAGCAGGCTTGGGCGGCCGTGCGTGGGCTCGACATCTCCCGGCTGTAGTTTTTCCCTCGGCGGGCGAGGAAGCTGCGCAGCTCCTCCCGGGCGGACGCTTCGCCCGTGGGTTGCCGCTCGGGACAAACGTCAGGCGCCAGGCCCAGCTCGTCGGCCGAAGGCAGTTCGCCCGGCTCGACGTGCGTCCAGCCGCGCACGCGGTCAGGCGCGGCGATGAGCGGCGCGCGCATCCGCTTTTCCCACGCGGCGGCCCAGCCGTCGCGCGAGGGCAGACGACGGACCACGCCGGTCTGGAGGCGTTCGTGCCACTCGACGCCTTGGGAACGGGCCCAGCGTCGGACCGCCCGGTCGCGGGCGTAGGTGACCGCGTTGCCGGTCTCTTCGTGCGACCACAAGGAGAGCCGGGCGCCACGCCCGATCGCATGGGCGCGGAGACGCTCCAGCAATTCGACCACCTCGCCCGTGCGCACCGCCAGCGGGATGCCCGACCCAAGGAGATTCTCCCGCAGTTCCGCCAACGCCTCACGGGTCGCCGCCCAGTGGCGGCCGGAGTAATCAGGCGCCTGAATCACCGATGGCTCGACCGCGTAGAACCCCAGGACCCGTCCCCCGGTCGCCTTCGCCCGAGCGCAAGCCTCTGCCAACGGCGCATGGTCGGCCACGCGCAGATCGCGCTTGAACCATACCACCTCCAACTGTCCGGGCCCGGCCATTCCGGCAACGAACAACCCCCACCCTCTCAGTCAAATGAGCACAGTAACCCATGCTGACCTAGCTCAGCCAGACGGGGTCAGGCCGTACCCTATATCCTTGCGTACCTAGATTCGCGTCTTTCGCGCGTTTTTAGTTACGCCGCTTCCCATGGTACGGCCTGACCCCGTTGGCTGAGGGCTTTCCGTCAGGGATTGTCCTGCGTGGATACGCGCTCCCTTGGACATGAGACTGGAATCATGGCTCGTCGGCTCCGTCTCATTTCCAACCAAGGTGCCTATCACGTATATAACCGCGCGGAACTCGGCCAGCCCATCTTCGAAACCGACGCCGCCAAGCAGGTCTTCCTCGAGACCCTGCTGCGTACGACGCACCGCTTTGGCTGGGAACTGCCCGCCTACGCCATCATGACGAACCACTTCCACCTGGTCGTCACCACCCCGCGCGGCAACCTGAGCCAGGGCATGCACGCCCTCCAGTCGGACTTCGCCAACAAGCACAAGGCCTTCCGGGGCTCGCCCGGGCACGTCTTCCAATCCCGCTTCGGCAGCGCCCACTGTCCTGCCGGACCTGCGGCGGCCCGGAAGATCGACTACGTCCATCTGAACCCCGTGCGTGCCGGCATCGTCACGCTCGAGGAGCTGCAGAACTACCCCTGGACGAGCTACCGCCTGTTGCGACGCCCGGAGCAAAGGGGGCTGGTCACCCTTGGACAGGCCCTTGGCTGTATGCATGGCCTACGGGACGACCCCGCCGGCTGGGATGCCTATGAGGAAAGACTTAGCTTCGAACTCGCGACCGAAGACAGACCTGCCACCGACGAGGAGTTGTTCGGGCTGGTCCGCAAGGAGAAGGCGGGAAGACGGACCGACGTCATTGCCCAGCCCGGAATCGTCGGCAAGACCTCGGAATTACTGCGCGCAGAGGAGGAGGCTCGTTGGGAGAACGTCCTTCAGGACGAGCTTCCCGCCGTCGGCCGCCGGAACGACGAGCTGACGGCCTTGCCTCAATCCCAAGCCTGGAAGCTCACCCTCGCCCGTCGCATGCGCGACAATCATGGCGTCCCGGCCAGCTGGATCGCCCGGCGGATGGGCTTTAA
>VHCL01000123.1 GCA_016871725.1 Verrucomicrobiota bacterium
GGATAGTTGCCGCCAATAGCCGAGAGCCGCCTGCAGGAGCTGGAAGGTGCCCGTGACGTTGGTGGCGATGAACTCGCCCGGACCGTCGATCGACCGGTCGACGTGGGATTCGGCGGCCAGATGCATGACGGCCTCCGGCTGGGCGGAGGCGAAGGTCCGGCGCATTGCCTCGGCATCACAGATGTCCGCCTGGACGAACGAAAAGCCCGGCTTGCTGAGCAGGTCGGCAAGGGAGGACAGATTGCCGGCGTAGGTGAGCTTATCGACGACCACGACTTCGTGTCCCTGGCCGTGCGCGATTCGGGCCAGATTAGAGCCGATAAAACCGGCGCCTCCGGTGATAAGAAACTTCATGGGTGAACGAGGGCGTGCGAATCAGTCAGATCGTGGCCGGAGGCTAACGCCTGAAAGCCTTCGTCATCGTCGCGATGACGCGGTTGCGGTCTTCTTCGTTCATGCCCGCCCCGGAGGGAAGGCAGAGACCCTGGTCGAAGAGCCGTTCGCTGACCTTGCCGCCGTGCCTCTCGGCGTCGGCGAAGACGGGCTGGAGATGCATGGGCTTCCAGACGGGGCGGGCTTCGATGTTCTCGGCCTCCAACGCGAGGCGCACCTGCTCGCGAGTCACTCCGGCGAGCTGCGGATCGATCGTCAGGCACGTGAGCCAGCGGGTGGACTGACCCCACGGCGCCTCGGGCTGCATGGTCACGCCGGGCAGAGATCTGAAGGCTTCGGCGTAGGCCTTGAAGTGCCCGCGGCGGCGCGAGACCTTGCCCGACAACCGGGTGAGCTGACCCAGCCCGATGCTGGCGGCGACATTGCTGAGCCGGTAGTTATAACCGATGGTGGAATGTTGGTAATGCGGGGCGGCGTCGCGCGCCTGGGTCGCCAGGAAACGCGCCTGCCTGGCCAGCTCGGCGTCGTCCGTGACCAACATGCCCCCGCCGCCGGTGGTGATGATCTTGTTGCCGTTGAAAGAGTGGATGCCGAACAGGCCGAACGAACCCGGCGAGGCTTCCCCATAGGTCGCGCCGAGGGCTTCCGCGGCGTCCTCGATGAGCTTCACGCCATGCTTTTCGCAGCAGGCCTTGATGGGGGCGATGTCCGCCGACTGGCCGTAGAGGTGCACGAGCACCAGGGCCTTGGGCTTCTTGCCCGCCGCGACCTTCTGCTCGATGACCGCGCAGGCGAGCGCGGGATCCATGTTCCAGCTGCGCTCCTCGGAATCGATGAAGACGGGCCTGGCGCCGAGATAGGTGATGGGCGAAGCGGAAGCGATGAAGGTCAGCGAAGCGCACAGGACTTCGTCGCCGGGACCGACGCCCGCGAGCCGCAGAGCGAGATGGAGCGCCGCGGTGCCGGACGAGACCGCCACGGCGTGCTTCGCGCCGACGAGGACGGCGAAATCTTCCTCGAACGCGTCCAGATTCGGACCCGCCGGCGCGATCCAATTGGATTGGAAAGCTTCCAGGACGTGTTCGATTTCAGCGGAGCCGATGTCCGGGGGGGAGAGGTAGATTCGCGGGAGAGGCATAAGTTTAAATGTGCAAAGGTGCAAATCGGAGCGAAGCTCCTGTGCAAAGGTGCAAAAGTGGACTCAAATAATACCTAGTTGAAGGTGAGAGAATAATGATGGGGCAGTTTCTTGATGACAGAGGCGTGAGCAACCAACCTTCGGCATGGCATCTTTTACCAAATTTGAGGAGATTGAGGCGTGGAAGACCGCTGAGCTCATCGTCGTACAATCCTACGGGTTGCTGAAGGAGGGGCCTGGCGCACGAGACTGGTCGCTCAAGGACCAGATCCAACGCGCCTCCGTCTCTATCATGTGTAACATTTCCGAAGGATTCGAAAGTAGGTCTGACCGCACTTTCTATGACATGCTACGCCGGGCCAAGGGGTCTTGCGGCGAAGTTCGCACCTTGACCTATATAGCCGCTAAGATTGGGCACATCCCGCTTGAAAAGTATGAATCGCTGAGGCCGCTCTGCATTAAATGCTCATCTCAAATCCAGGCTTTAATGTCGCATCTCGAAGCTACCCGCCCCGAGGTGCCTAGCCGAAAACGGTGGTGAGCTACATTTGCCTTCACTTTTGCACCTTTGCACAAGCCGTAGGCGGGTTGCACTTTTGCACTAATGCTCGGCAATCCTACCGCCACTTCCTATCCCCATAAATCCCCAGCGGGGCGAGCGCTTCGAACAATCTTCCGTTCGCGGGATCGGCGAACAAATCTTCGAGGCGGGCGCCCGACGAGATCCGGATGAACATCTGTTCGTTCTTCTGATTCAGGCCGTAGGTCCGGATGTCTTTCCAGACGAGCGGCAGGCGTTCGAGGCGGCCGATGAGTCCGTTGCGCCATCCGGCCTCCTGGTCTTCGTAACGGTTCGGTTCGCCGTTCACGAGATGCCAGAAGGCGACGTTCTGCTTACCGCCGTTCGGCACGACATACTGGCCGAGCTCGTAGGGCAGGAGCTCACGCTCCCCTACCCTGCCCGGCACGGAATAGACGCGCTCGGTACGCACGCAGCCGTTATTCACCCAGCACGAATCGGGATTGTGCGAGCCGGCGTCCACGACCGAGACTTTCCCGGGTTCCCAGTAGGCGACGTAGACGAGGAGCTGGGTGCTTCCGCGGACGTAGAGCACCTGCTTGGCCTGGCTGAAGTTCAGGATGCCTTGGGCGCTCGCCATGGCCGCCGAACTCGCCGCGATAGGAATCTCGCGCCTTGTCCAGCCGGGGATTTCGGGCAGGGCTTGGCCGAGCTCGCCGGTGAAGCCCCGCGGGCGCGGGGGCGACAACTCGGCCGCCAGCACGAGGGCGAGGAGACCGGCGAGCATCACGCCGCCGAAGGTCAGCAGGGCCTTGCGCATGTCAGAGCACGCGGGCGGGGATCCCGACCACGGTGACCCCGGCGGGCACGTGGGTCACCACGACGGCGCCCGCGCCGACGATCGACCGGCTGCCGACCGTCTTCTCGGGGATGATCGTGGCGCGACTGCCTAGGAACACGCGGTCGGCGATCCGCACATGGCCGGTGACGTCGCACTGGGCGCTGAGCGACGTCCAATCGCCCAAGGTGGCGTCGTGCCCGATGGTGCTGTTGAGGTTCACGAGCACGAATTCCCCCAAGGTGATGTCGGCGGAGAGGACGGCCCCGGGGCAGACGACCGAGCCTCTTCCGATCGTCACGCGGGCGCCGAGGTGGGCGCGCGGGTGGACGAACGTCAGGAACCGGGCGCCGGCGGCGACCAGCGGCGCGATCAGCTTCTCCTTCAGGGCGGGCATGCCGAGTCCGCAGAGATATAAGTCGTCCGCCTTCGGGCGGTGCCCGGCGAGCGGCCGCACCGGGGCGAAATCACCGAAGGGTCGCAATGCCTCCGGATTGTCGTCCAGGAAACCGGCGAGGACCCAGGCCTTTCCGCAGTCCGGATGCTGGCTCGCCCAGGCATGGCATTCGCGGCCGAAGCCGCCCGCACCGACGATGTGGAGTTGTTTCATGTTCAGGCGACGTAAAGGTCGAGGAGTTCGGCGACGGTCCGGCAGGCCCGGATCTGCGCGCCGGTGACGGCCTGCTTGTGCGTGTGCTCGTAATGCGAGAGCACGAGCAGGATGGCCAAGGAATCCCAGCGGGGCAAGGCGGCGAGGACGGTGCCTTCGTCGGCGTCGGCGAGGGCGTCGACATCCTGACGCAGGGCATGCAGTCGGTCGGCGCGGGTCATCGGGGGAAGGATTGGATCGGGCAGACGGTGACGGGGCCGATTTCGCCGGCGAAGGCGCCCCAGGATAGGCCGACGCCGTAACCGCAGCCGACGATGCGCAATGAGGCGGCTTCGAGACGGCCTCCCAGTCCTTCGATGAGCGCGGCCGGTATCGAAGCCGAGCTCTGGTTGCCATATCGCTCGAAGGCGCCGGTCGAGACCTGCGCCTCAGCGTAGCCGGTCTTCCTGGCGATGGATTGCAGGATGAAAGTGTTGGCCTGATGCAGGACCAAGGCGTCCGTCTGCGCGACCTCCCAGCCGGCCTGACGCAGGACCGCGGCGATGGCGACGGGGACT
>VHCL01000124.1 GCA_016871725.1 Verrucomicrobiota bacterium
AGAGAGGCAAAGCAAGTTGAACGGTTGATCAGTTGGCCGGTTGGCCGGAACAATACAGTACTAGTTGAACTGTTGATCGGTTGATTAGTTGGCCAGAACGGGGCACAACTAGTTGACCTGTTGACCTGTTGACCGGAGGGCCAGACGAGGCGGAGCGGGTTGATCGGTTGACCAGATGGCCAGTTGGCCAGAGAGAGGTAGATCTAGGCTAGGATTCGGATGTCTTGAGGCGCTGTTGCCGCATTCGGATCAGCCCGCCCAGGAGCCGAGCCACTTCCGACCTTCTTTCCGAGGGCTCTTGATACTCTCCAGGCTCAATCCAGCCAAGGTCGTGACCCACCCACAGCTGGGTTTCTAATTCGCTCAGAGAACCTCTGGCGATAAGCAGAAAGCGCAGCGATTCCTTGTTGGTCCCGCGGTCGTTACCTTCGGCGATATTCGAAGGGACGGACAAGGCGGCTCGGCCGAGTTGATCGCAATAGGAATTATGGCCACGTAGCTTAGGCGTAGCGGCCAATCTGTAGATTCTCGAAGCCAAGACCCGCGACTGCTTCCAGACCAGGAGATCCCTGAAAGTAAATGGCTCGTTGTTGAATGATGGGGGCTTGTCCATGAACCCACTATCAAGACGCCGTCCGGCTTTTCACGAAAAGAGACATGGGGTCTTTGACCACGGCGTTCTCGCTCACTCGCCCCTAGGATTTTCTCCTCTGGCCAACCCATCAACACACTTTGTCTCTCTGGCCAACTAATCAACCGTTCAACCGGTCAACTCTTCCGACATCTGGCCAACCGGCCAACTGATCAACCGATCAACTATTTCGCATCCTTTCCGCGAAACTCCTCCATCGTCTTCCCTTCCCCGGCATTGATTCCCGTCCGCGCGAAGACGCGGAAGAAGGTCATGACGACGATCCTCATGTCCAACCAGAAGGTGCGGTGGTCGACATACCAGACGTCGAGGGCGAACTTCTCCTCCCAGCTGAGGGCGTTGCGGCCGTTGACCTGGGCCCAGCCGGTCACGCCGGGTTTGACCTCCATACGTCGGGCCTGGAAGGCGTCATAGCGGGCGACGTAACGCATGAGCAGCGGGCGCGGGCCGACGACGCTCATGTCGCCGACGAGGACGTTCCACATCTCGGGGAATTCGTCGAGCGAGGTGGCGCGCAGGAAGCGACCGAAGGAAGTCAGGCGCCGGTCGTCCGGCAGGAGTTCGCCGTCCGGCCCGCGGGCATCGTTCATCGTGCGGAACTTGACCATGCGGAAGGGCTTCGCGCGGAGGCCGGGGCGCTCCTGGATGAAGAGCACAGGCGAACCGAGCCGGAGGCGCACGAGGACGGCCACGATGAGCAGGAGCGGGCTGAAGACGATCAGCCAGCCCAGCGAGAAGCCGATGTCGAACGCGCGCTTGAGCATCAGCGGACCGCGGCGGCGGGCAGGTCGATCAGCTGCACGGAGGCTTCCTGGGGGAAGGCGCCGCCGGTGAAGCCGAGCTCATACTCGAGTCCGGTGGCCCAAGCGGGCACCACGGCCGGCACGATCGTCTGGCGCGACTGGCAGACCTGCTTCACTTCCGCGCGGGCGTTCGGACCGGTGAAGCGGAGGGTGACGACGAGCTGCTGCTCGGCGACGGGCAGTTCGTCCGTCCAAGTCCACAGCTGCAGGCGGACGAGCTGGCCGCCCTTGAGCGCGACCGGCGCGACGACCGGACCGATCTTCCCGCTCGGCGCGACCAGGCGCAGGCCGGAGCGAAGGACTTCCTGCCGGTTGTAGGCCGACGGGGCCAGGTCGGTCGGCGTCTCGGCCTCCGCGAAATCATGCCGGTGGGCGACGGGCGCGGTCTCGGCCTGCTGCGCGACGCGATACGCCAGCCAGCCCTTGGGCTGATCGGCGGCAGCCCAGCGGGCGAGCGAGGCTTCGGCGCCTTCGACGAGATAACGCTCGGACCATTGCGCCCGGGGGTTCTCCCCGGGGAAGAGCTGCCACCGCACCGGCTGGCCATAGGCGCCCCACCGGCGGTTGAAGGCGGCCTCCTTCGCCGCATAGGCGGCGTCGGCGGCGGTGAGGCGACGCAGCGCGGCGAGCCGGGCTTCGGCGGACGGGATGACCCGGCGGGCTTGCACGAGCTCGCGGTAGCCGAGATACAGGTCCCACGCTTCGGCGAACTGGCCGAGACGCCAGGCCTGCCGACGACGCGCGGCGGCGTCGCTGGTCGGATCGCGGAGAATCTGCTGGGCGGCGAGGAGGCGCTGGCTGATCGCGGCGATCTCGCCGGCGGAGAGCACGAGGGCGCCGCGCTGGTCATGGAAGTGGCGGAGGAACTGGTCCTTGCCGCCGGAGAGGGCGTCGCGCTTCCACGCGGCTTCTATCTGCGCGTAGGCGGCGATCATCTCGTCGGCCGCCGGACCGTAGGCACGCTCGAACCACGTGCGGCGCAGCGCCACGGTGTCGGCCATGCGGTTCTCGAGCAGCTTGGCCGCGACCCAGAGCTTGGGCGCGTCGAAGGCCCAGAGCGGGTAGGCCTCGGCATACCATCCGCGGGCGCCGGCGGAATAGGCGGCGTGGACGGACTGGATGAGCGCGGTGAGGTTGACGCGCGGCGAGGCGACTTCGGCGCCGTAGAGGTAATCATAGACGCCCAGGCGGCGGACGCCCGACTTGGCCCAGGCGGCGAGGTTCGCGCGATCCTGCGCGGCGAAGGCGGGGTCGGCATAGGCGGTGCGGTCGGCGCAGACCCAGGGGAAGATCGCCGGACGGAGCCTGATGGTCGGGGCGCGGAGCGTCTGCAGGTAGGCCAGCGCGCCGATGGCGTGACGCTCGCCCTTGGGATCGCCTTCGGGCGCCCACGCCGAATCGGCGACCGCGTTATAGAAGCTGAAGACGTAGTCGGTGCGGACCGGACGTTCGCGATACCAGCCTTCGGACTCCGCGGAGTCGTCGAACTTCAGCGTGTCGTTCACGCCGAGGGGCACGGAGAAGGCGTCCGGGTGCTGCCGGAAGAAAGCGCGCGCATACTGGGCGCCGACTTCCGGGGCGCGCGGATTATCCAGATGCGGGTTCGGATCATGGGCGTCGCCCTTGGGCTCGGTCGCCTTGCCGCTGACCATCGGAAACAGCATCGGCTCCTGCTTCCAGAGTTTCTGGTCAAATGCGCGGTAAAGACCGTGCGAGAAGCCCGGGGCGCGCCCGTAGCCGACGGAGAAGGCCCAGTCTTCGGAGAGCTCGTTCAGTCCGCTCAGCTGGCGCCAGCGGAAGTCGGGACGGAACTCGTCGGCGGCCGGGAAGCCGAGCTGATACCGCGGACGCCAGTCGGCGCCGAGTTCGCCCGGGAAGGCGAAGAAGACGCCGAGGTGCTGTTCGCAGAAGCGGCCGGCGGCGATGCGCGTGGCGGCGGGATTGTTGCCCAACAGGAAGACCGACTGGCCCACGACGGCGCGCCGGGCGACGTCGCCCTCCTCGCCCGCGACCCTGATCCCCGCGGAGCGGGCCGCGGCGGTCTTGCCGACGTAGATCGCCGCCGCGGGCTGACGGACGCCTTTCGCCTCGTAGCGGGTCTCCGGACGCACGCCGGTGACGCGTTCGCACCAGTCGGCCAACGTCCGGGCGGCGTGGAGCTCGTCGAGCTCCGGTTCGGCGGGCAGGACGATGGGCGCCCAGGCTCCGGCGTCGAAGAGACCGCCGGCTCGGGCGACGACGGAGAGCAGCAGAAGGCAGGTCAGGGCCAGGATGCGGGGCATGGGGTTCGCCGATTTATCGGCGAAGGCAGAGTATAGAGTTCGGAGTATGGAGTATAGGGGGAAATTCATGCCGAGAGGCAGGGTCGGCACTGCGTGCCGACCTAGGTGCAAAAGTGCAAATCGGCCTACGGCCTGTGCAAAAGTGCAAATGTGAAGGCAGAGTATGGAGTATCGAGTCTCGGGGGAGTGCTTGCCTAGAGGTAGGGGCAGCACCGCGTGCTGCCCTAGGGAATCGGGCAATGGGTAGGGGCGCGACGGTGTCGCGACCGTCGGAGATGAGAGGAGGGCA
>VHCL01000125.1 GCA_016871725.1 Verrucomicrobiota bacterium
CGGCTTCACCTCCGCCAGCATGACGCGGTAATCGGCGTAAGCCTTGACGCCGCCGAGTTTCTTGGCCGCGGCGGCCAGCCCTTTGGGGTCGGCGTCCGCGACGGCCACGATCTTCGTCTGCGGGATCTTGAGCCAGACGGAGTCCTCGCCGTGCCCGTAGTTGCCCTGGCCGGTGTGCCCGATGACGCCGACGGTCAGGGGGCGCTGGGCCGTCTGGGCCACGGACGAGACGACGGCGAGGACCAAGGCGACAAGGAAGGCGCGGCGTTTCATGGGGTACCTCCTTGCTGTCGGCTATCATTAATCTAGCAACCCGATAAGGCCGGTGTTGTCGTAGGGTCACCCCGATGCGCCACCTCGCCCTCGCCTGCCTGCTGCTTACGGTCGTCCAGTCCTTCGCCGCCGACGCGCCCGCTCACCCTGACCTGCAGGCGGCCCTCGACGCCCACCCAGGCCAGGTCCTGCCCCTGCCCGCGGGCGACTACGTGATTTCCCGCAAGCTGGTCCTGCGGGGCGATGGCGCCGGCCTCAGCGGCCCAGGCCGCATCATCCAGAGCAATCCCGACGAACCTATCCTGGAGATCGAGGGCTTGAAGGACGTGCTCCTGCGCGATGTGACGCTCACCCGGGCGCCGGGCAAGACGGTCACCCGTAAATCCGGCCTGCTGGCCATCCGCTGCGCCTACCTTCGCGTGGACCAGGTCCGCATCCTCGACAACCAATCCGCGACGGGGGCGCTCGCCCTCCGTGAGTGTCGCTTCGCGCGGGTCACCGGCTGCATGGTCCGTAACTACATGCGGGTCTCCGTCGATGACCGAACCCGGAACCCGGAATGGGGCTACGCGTTCAACTGCACCGACGGCACGGGCATCCTGGTCACCGCCAGCCAAGGGACGCTCATCGAAGGGAACACGGTCATCGAAGAGGTGTTTCGGCCGACCAAGGAACTGAAGGAGAAACATCAGCTGGGTGTCTGGACCAAGAAGAATCCGACGAAAGGCACCTTCCTCAGCCAGGCCACCTGGGACGCCGGCTACACCGACAACTGGCAGCAAGGTTCCGGCATCATCGTGACGGCTCCGGAGGCCAGCGACCTCACCCGCATCCTGGGCAACCACGTCGAGAACGCCGCGCAGGGCCTCGACCTGCACGCCGACCATGTCATCGTGGCCCACAACGTCATCACGAACAGTTTCATGGGAATGAAGGCGATGCACGGCTCCCGTAACGTGCTCATCACGGGCAATCAGTTCGTGAAGAACTCCCTCTGGGCCATCGGCCTGATGCCCGGCGCCGCGGCCCACCCGGGCCAGCCCGAGCGGCCGGAGACGGCCAACACCGACGGCGGCTCGGTCATCGCGCACAACATCATCTCCGACTTCGGCCACGGCGACGCATCCTGGATCTGGGGCCACCAACGTTCGCCGTTCAAGTTCGACACCGGGCAGCAGGACGACGATCCGCCCCTCGCCGACGTGATCATCCAGGGCAACCTACTGCACTGCGTCGGCACGCCGAGGTATCAGTATGCGGTGGTCATCGCAGGGGCACCCGGCGGACCGAAGACCCCGCGTGGACTCCGCTTCCAAGGCAATACCTTTGCCCCGGGATCCTCCGGGGTCGCCAACCGGCCGCTGACCGAATAAGCTCAGCGTTTCGGAGCCGAGCGAGGGTTCTTGAGGAAATAGAATCGGCCGTCTTCGGCGCCGCCGAGGAAGTCCGGCACGCCGTCCGTATCGAAGTCCACGATGGTCGGACTGACGTCGTGTCCCTCGATGTTCTGCTTCACGAGCGGGCCTTCGTCCTTGAACAGCCACATGCCGTCCTTCGTCCCGACCTGACGGAGCAGGTTGGCGCTGGAAGAGTTGAGCAGGAAATCCATCCGCCCGTCGCCGTCCCAATCGGTGACGCAGAGCTTACGACGTCCGCTCCGGCCGGCGGTCCCTTTGGTGAGCTGCAGCGGCTGGCCTTTCTCGTCACCGAAGGCGCGCCGGGGTGATTTGACGACGAGCCTGCCGTCGACCTTGGCCCTTTCGAAGAACGCGAGGTAGCCCTCCTGATCCAGCATGACGAGATCCATGAGGCCGTCTTTGTTCCAATCCACGGCGACCGGCGTGGTGCGCCACTGGGTCAGCAAGGCCTTGCCTTGCGGCTTCATCCAACCCCAGGCCAGCACTGGCTGCGCGCCTTGCCATTCGACCTCGATGGGCTGGGCCGCGGCGAGCTTAGGCTCCGCGCGCGTGCCGATGTTCCGATACCAGACGACCTTGCCGAGGATGGAATTGACGAGGAGATCCGGCAGGCCGTCGCCGTCCCAGTCCGCGACGGTCTGCGTGGTGTAACCCCACTTGGCCTCGGCCGGCCCCTGGATGCTGCCGTTGCGACCCGCCATGATGCGCAGGGTCTTGCCGTCCGCCTGCAGGAGCTTCGGCGCGGCGAACTTGGGCGAAGCGACGCCCTTCCCGCTCAGGTTCTCGAAGAAGCCGACATACCCCGCGGTGTTGCCCGCGATGATGTCGATGTCGCCGTCGCCGTCCCAATCAAAGCCGACCGGGGTGGCGAGGGCGCCGAACTTCATCTCATCGGCCTGCTGTTTGAAATACTTCGGCGGCAGGAACTGCGGCGTATGACCGTCGGTGAACTTGCCGGTATTTTCGATGAAGGCGACGCGACCGTCTTCGTCGCCGACGATGAGGTCCGGTTTACCGTCCTTGTTCCAGTCGAACGCGACCGGGGTGATCATCTCGAGATCCATGGTCAGCGGCCGGGGCGAACCCGGCAGGGCCTTGGCTTCGAGCGTGGCCTTCCAAGCCGACGGCCGCGCCCCGGTGGTGATTCCCGCCGGCAAGGTCAGGCGTCGGCCGGCGGCATACTTCGGCTCAGTGCGCGTGCCGATGTTCTCGAAATAGGTGAAGCCGTCCAGAAACTCGCCGCAGAGGAGGTCCAGGTCCCCGTCGCCGTCGAAGTCCGCGAAATTCGGCGAAGGCCAGCCGAAGACTTCGAGGTCCTTGCCGCCCGCCTGCACCCGCACGGGCGCCTGATACTTGGGTTTGGCGTCGGTGCCCTCATTGCGCGCGAAATAGACGAAGCCCCGCAGGGGGCCTTTGATCCATTCGCCTTTCTCGTTGTAGGCGTTGTCCCAGCCATAATCGGTCCAATCACCGACCCCGACGATCACGTCGGTCTTACCGTCGCCGTCATAGTCGACGACTTTCCACATGTTCGCCCTCACCTTGTTGGGATGGACGTTCGTCGGGAGAGGCAGCTTCTTGCCGGACTCGAGCCCGGACTTGGCGAATTCCGGATACTCGACCGCCGGGGACAAGACCCGCGGCTTGCCATCGGCGCCCCAGCTGAGCTCGACGTTCTGCAGGCCCTTGCTGATGCGCACACCGGGCTTGAAGACGGGCAAAGGACGCTTCGAGGTATCCGCATCGGCCCGGAACACGTAGACGCCGTTGGACGGCTTGTCGGGGCAGTTGACGACGAGCTCGAACTTGCCGTCGCCGTCCACGTCCATCGGCAGCGGCCAGGCCCAAAGGCCGACGCCGAGGTCCACGACGAGCCCGGGATTGTTGTACTTGAGGCGCTCTAGGCCGCCGGCTTCCGCCGAACCGACCGGGGCCTTCGGCCAGACCCCGCCCTCGATGGGACGGGTCACCAGCTTGGCCGGATCGATGACCACATGCTTAGCGAGCTTGCGCTTCCACGTATAAGTGACGTGCACCAGTCCGTCCGCGGACTGGATGATGGCCGGGTAACTGAACTCGGCCTTGGGCTCGTCCTCCAGGACCAACGCGGCCTCCCAGGCGATGCCATCTTTGCTCACGGCGAGGTTCAGCGGGCTGCGACCTTTGGCGGTGTGATTATAGATCAGGAGGTGTCGGCCGTCCTTGAGCGTGACGGCATCGGTCCCGGAATTCGGATTAGGCAGGTCGGTCAGGTCGACCTTCGACCACGTCGTGCCTTGATCATTGGAGACCGTGCTGAAGACCTT
>VHCL01000126.1 GCA_016871725.1 Verrucomicrobiota bacterium
CGAAGGTAAGGGCGTGGCTCCGCCGCGCCCTCCCCAAGGAGTGCGCGGTGAATCGTGCCCCTACCTATTTCGCCCGGCGGCGAAAATGGGTCTTTCCTATCCGCTAACCGCCAACCGCTAACCGCTATAGCGCGAAAATACGCTTTCCCCATTCTTCGCGCTGGGAATAGTCGGCCTCGTCCATGAATGTCTTCTCCGCCGATGTCGCGCTGGCCATCACCCGTCTCGGGTTGCTGATCCTGCTCGGCTGGTTCATGGCCCGCCAGGGCTGGGTGGGCGCGCATGCCCGTCAGCCGCTGATGCGCATGATCATCTGGGTCTTCTTCCCCGCGATGATCTTCTCCCGGGTGAGCGGCAATCCGCTCATCGCCTCCGGCTCGCAGGCGCTGCTCTATCTCGGCGCGGGCTTCCTGATGATCGTGACCGGCTATGCCGTCGCGACGGCCGTCGGCGCCCTCTGCAAAGTCCCGGCCGGCACGGCCCGACGGACCTTCGCGTTCTCCGCCGGGGTCAATAACTTCGGCTACCTCGGCATCCCGGTCACGGCGGCGCTCTTCGACAAGGACGTCATCGGCGTGCTGCTGGTGCATAACGTCGGCGTCGAAGCCGCGGTCTGGACGGTCGGCATCGCGATGCTTTCGGGTGAGTCGCTCCGCAAGGGGTTGAAGAAGCTGTTCCAGCCGATGACGGTCGCCTTGTTCGTGGCGCTGGCGATCAACTTCGCGGGCTTCGGCAAGAGCGCCCCGATCGTCTTCGCGAGCGACCTCTGCCACACCATCGGCGAATGCGCCATCCCGATCGGGACGCTGCTCACGGGCATCTATCTCCACGAGATCATCAAGGACTTCCGCCTCGCCGCCGACGCGCCGGTCTCCTTCGGGGTGATGGCGGTCCGCTGGCTGGCCATGCCGGTGCTCGTCCTGGCCGCGGCCGGCTTCCTCGTCGCCGACGAGTCCCTGCGCAAGGTCATGCTCGTCCAGGCCGCGATGCCCTGCGGGATCTTCACCTTCCTGATCGTGGAGATGTTCAAGGGCGAGGTCATGGTCTCCCTGCGCTGCTCCGTCATCACGATGCTCTGCTGCCCGCTGGTCACGCCGGCCTGGCTCTGGCTGGGCGCCCGCTGGCTCGGCCTGGCCTGAGCATCCTTTACTTGTGGGTCAGGCCGGGTAGTCTCCTCGTGACGTTCCCGTGCGTTCATTTCCCGCCATCCTGCTGCTCGCCCTGACCGGCTGCGCGACCTATGTCGACCGCGGTCCGCGCGTGCGCACGGCGATGGAGGAAGGGGATTACGCCACCGCGGCGACCGTCGCGCAGAATTTCGCGGACGACGGACCCAAGGACGCCCTCGTCTGGAATCTCGACGCCGCGACGGCGCTTCGCGCCGAGGGCAAGCTGAAGGAAAGCGCCCGGCTGTTCGAGCAGGTCGAGGCCGCCTTCCGGGCCGAAGAAGAGCGCCCGGGTTTCTCCGTCAGCGACGCGACCCTGGGGGCGTTCACCAGCGCCTACGCGGAGGCCTATCGACCCAAGCCGGCCGACCGCATCTACGCCTCCACCTACCAGGCCTTGAACCGCCTCGAATTGGGCGACTTCAACGGCGCCCGCGTGAGCATGGCCCGTCTGCGCTTCGTCCAGCAGGCCTTCGGCACCGGCTCGCTTTACGTGAAGCCGAAGGCCGACGACAAGTATGACGTCGCCAAGGCCTCCGCCGATCCGGCCACCCGTGACGGGCTCGGGATGATCGAGGAGAACCTGGCGGGGCTCACCGCCGAGGGCGCTTATGACGACGCCTTCAGCCATTGGTTGCAGGGTATGTTCTTCCTGCGTCTCGGCCAGGATCCGTCCGACCGCGAGAAGGCGCGTAAGGAACTGCTCGCGGCGACGCAGCTCAACGGCGCCAACGAGGTCTTCCGCCGCGACCTGCAGGAAGCCGAAGCTCCGGCCAGCGCGGGGCAGGGCACCATCGTGTACGTCGTCGCCGAGACCGGCATGTGTCCCGAGTGGTATCAGCAGCGGGTCGACATCCCGTTGTTCGTCGTGTCTTCGCGCGTGCCTTACGTGAGCGTCGCTTTGCCGGCCATCCGTCCCTCGGGACTGAATTACAATCTGAAGCTCAAATTGGACTCCCAGGACGTCGCGCTGACCCTGGCCAGCCGCCCGGACGCCCTCATCGCGAAGCACTTCGAGGCGGCCCTGCCGGGCATCAAGGCCCAGGCCTTCACTTCGGCGGCCGTCAAGGCCACCGCCAGCTACCTGATCAACGAATCCTCGGAAGAGGCTGCGCGGCGCAGCAATGCGGGCACCGGGGCCATGCTTTGGTCGATCGCGACCAAGGTCGGGACCGCCGTCTACACCGTCGGCACCACCAAGGCCGACATCCGTAACTGGTCGGGCCTGCCCGCCCGATTCTCCGTGGCCCGGCTGGAGGCCCGTCCCGGGCAGAAACTGAGCGTGCCGGGCCATCCAGAGGCCTCCGTGACGCTCCCGGCGGGCAAGGTTCTGCTTGTAAGCCTCAAGTCCACGCAGGAAAATCTCCCCATCGTCCTGCGTTGCACCCCTCTCGTCCCATGAAGCACCTCCTGCCTCTCCTCGCGCTCGGCCTGCTGGCCGGCTGCTCCACCGTCCTTGAGACGGGCGATCGAATCGAGCGCGGCCTGACCCCGCCCGACGCCGTGAACTACGCCACCACGCGTCCGGAGGGCGGCTTCACCACGCAGCTCAACGACGCCCGTATCGGCAACAAGATCGAGCTCCTCGCCGCGCGTAAGTCCAAGACCGACGGCGGCTACACCCGCGTCCAGTTCGACCTGCGCAACGGCTCCTACCTGCGCCAGACCATCAACGTCAGCTTCGAGTGGCTCGCCGCCGACGGCACCGTGACCGAATCCCAGCCCAACTGGATCGTCACCCCGCTCGAGCCCGGCGCCCTCACCACCGTCACCGCGACCGCCCTCAAGGCTTCGTCCGCCGAGTGCCGCCTCCGCCTCATCACCCGCTGAACCCTCCCATGAACAAGTTCTCCCTCCTCGCCTGCGCCGTCTTCATCGTCGGTTGCGGCACGCCCGCCACCTACAAGGACCCGCAGGGCCGCGAGCTCGTCGTGAGCCTCGACAAGGTGAACATTCAGGACTTCGCCACCGCGGGCTCCCAGATGCTCCAGTCGATGGTCTCGTCGCCGTCCTTCTCCAAGGGCGCCCCGGTGCTCCAACTCGGCACGATCACCAACGACACCGCCGACAACTTCGACACCTCCTTGCTGCTCTCCAAGCTCACCGTCCCGCTCGTCAACGCCGGCCGCGTGACCTTGCTGGACAATGAGCCGGCCGCCGACCCCTCCGCCCGTCCGAAGGCCGAATACGTGCTCAAGGGCAAGATCCTCGAGGACCGCAGCAACGCCGGCAGCACCCGCCAGAGCTCCTTCGTGTTCCAGCTCACCCTGGTCGAGGTCAAGCGGGGCGTCGCCGTCTGGACCGAGGAGAAGATCGTGACCAAGCAGGGCACCAAGAACGCGGTCGGTTTCTGAGAAAAGCCCGCCGAAAGTTGACCTTCCTTCGACCTGCGTCTCCTTCCGGTGATGCAGGTTGATTTTTTGATCGTCGGCCAAGGCTTGGCGGGCTCTTTGCTCGCCCTGGAGCTACGTCGGCGCGGCCTCACCGTCCACGTCGTGGACGACGGCTGGAAATCCGCCTCCTCGCAGGTCGCCGCCGGATTGATGACGCCGCTGACCGGCCGACGCTTCACCCTGACCAAGGACTACCCGGCGCTCTTCGCCGCGGCCAAGCAGCGGCTGACGGAGCTAGGCGTCTTCCGGCCGACGTCGGTCTACCGGATGTTCGTCGATGACGAGCAGCGCGCCAAGGGGTTGAAGCGGACCGAGTGCCGCAGCTGCCAGCC
>VHCL01000127.1 GCA_016871725.1 Verrucomicrobiota bacterium
CTCCTCGCTGGTCCGGCCGGCGCCAACGGCGCCGAATTCGCCGGCACGCTCGCCGCCTCGCTGAACGGTGATGATGCCGTCGCGGTCCTGTCCGTCGCCGCCAAGTCCGTGAACAAGCCGGCCGTCACGGCCGTCTTACGCGAGCTGGCTACCCGTCGCGTGGCCGCCCCGGCCGCGCTTGATGCCGCTCGCCAGTCCCTTCGCACCTTGATCGCCGATCAGGACGAAGCCGTCGGCGCTTCCGCCGCCGCGCTCGCCGCGCTCTGGTTCACCGATGGCAGCCTCAAGGCCGAGCTCGCCGCCGCCGCGGCCCGTCTCCTGCCCGTGCTGGCCGACCCCAAGGCTTCGACCGACGCTCAGGTGGCCGCTGTCCGTGTGCTCGTCCAGCTGCGCGCCGCCTCCCCGGACGTCCTTCCGGCCCTCGCCCAAGCGCTGACCGGCTCCAACGAAGCCGTCGCCGTCGCCACCGCCGGTGCTCTGGCCGCCAGCGGCGACGCCTCCGTCGGCAAACTGCTTTACGCCGCCTTCCCGAAGTCCGCTGGCGCTTACCGCGCCACCTTGTTCTCCGCGCTCGCCGGTCGCGCCGAGTGGGCGGGGCTCGTCCTGGACGCGCTGGAGGCCAAGAAACTCTCCGCGATGCAGCTCGGTCCCATGCAGGTCTCGCAGCTCGTGCGTCATCCGGACGGCGCCGTCGCCCAGCGCGCCGCCGCCGTCCTCGCCAAGCTGAACGCCGGCAGCAGCCCGGCCAAGGATGACATCGTCTCGAAGCTCCGTAGCGAGGTCGAGAAGCCCGGCGACGCCGCCAAGGGCAAGGAACTCTTCGTCGCCGTCTGTCAGACCTGCCATAAGGTCGGCAACGTCGGCAACGATTTCGGCCCGAATCTGCAGGGCATCGGTTCGCACCCGCCGGCCGAGATGCTCGTGCACATCGTGGATCCGAACCGCATGGTCGACGACGAGCATCGCACCTGGAACTTCAAGATGAAGGACGGCACGCAATACTCCGCCCTGATCGGCAGCGAGAATCCGACCTTCGTGAAACTTAAGCTCCCGGCAGGTCAGACCGCCGAGCTCAAGGTCGCGGACATCGTCAGCCGCGAGCGCAGCCCGAACTCCCTCATGCCCGAAGGCTTCGAATCCCTCGGCGCCGAAGGACTGCGCAACGTCATCGCCTATCTCCGCAGCGTGGCGATCAGCCCCGAAGGCGAGGTCGTCGGCCGATTCCGCCTGCTCGACCTGCGGGCGGCCTTCACCGCCTCGACGAACACCGGGCTCTACGCCAGCAAGGAGGCCAAGCGCGACACCTTGCCCTTCGCCCAGTTCGGCCAGGTCCAGTCGAACGGCGTCCCTTATAAGGTCGTCGACCCCAAGACCGCTAAGGACGGCCTGAACGTCATCGTCCTCAAGGGCGGACCGAGCAAAGGCGTCTACTCCAAGTCCTTCCCGCAGAAGGTCGAGATCCCGGTCGGCTCCGTCGCCAACCGCATCCACTTCCTTGGCGCGGTCGGCGGGTGGGGTGCCCACGGTGACGCGGTCGCCATGGTCGCCGAGGTCCGCTTCCTCAGCGGCAAGGTGCAGCGGAAGGTCTTCTACGGCGGCGTCGACTTCGCCGACTACAACGGCACGGGCGACGTCCCGAAGTCCAAGTCCGCCCGTCAGCTGCTCTCCGGCGACGGACGTCAGGTCCGGACGCATTGGATCCCGGTCGAAAGCGACGAGATCATCGAGAAGATCGTCCTGAGCTCCGAAGACACGACCATCGCTCCGACCACCGTGGCCGTCACCATCGAGATCGGTGGTCCGGCGAACCCGCCCGCGGGCAAGAACGACGGTGCGCCCAAGGCCGGCAAGAAGAAGGGCAAGGCCAACGAAGGGCCCAGCGACCTCCTGCCTAAGGACAATCCCAAGACTACTCAGGCCTTTGGTCAGTCCTTCGGACCGCGCAAGGACGGCCAGCTCCGGGTGCTCGTCGCCGGTGCCGGCAGCTCGCATAACTTCCCGGCCTTCTTCCTCGGTACGGACGCCCTGACGGCCAAGGCCGCCGGTTACGACGTCGCCGCGACGCCGAACCTCAAGGAGACCCTCGCGCTGCTCCCGCAGGCGGACCTGCTGCTGTTCAGCGGCAACCATGCCCAGTTCGGCACGCCCGAATTCCAGAAGGCCATCCGCGAGTTCGCGGCGGCCGGGAAGGGCATCGTGCTCCTGCACGCCGCCACCTGGTATAACTGGCCCTTGGAGACCAAGTATAACGACGAATTCGTCTGCGGCGGCGCCCGCGGCCATGGTCACAGCGACTTCACCTTCACCGTCACGAAGCCGGAGCACCCGGTCATGAAGGGCGTCCCGGCGACCTTCGTCATCAACGACGAAAGCTATAACGTCGAGCTGACCAGGCCCGAAGGCGCCGAAGTCCTCGGCACCATCCCGCGTCAGACGCCCAAGGATGGCCTGTCGAACATCCTGCCGTCCGTCTGGACCGTCAAGTACCCCGGCACCAAGGTCGTCTGCATCGCCCTCGGCCACGACGAGAAGTCGCACGACCACCCGGCCTACAAGCAGCTCCTCCTGAACTCCCTCATCTGGGTCTCTAACAAGTGAAGAGAGTATTGAGTATGGAGTATCGAGTATCGGGGGAGTGATGGGATCTCCTTACGAACAAGTTCTCCCCCTCATTCCATCTCTGGCTCTTCCTATACTCCATACTCAAAACTCCATACTCTAGTTACCATGGTCTACCACTACGGAACCTTCGTCTTCAAGAAAGGCGTCACCCAGGACCAGATCGACCGCTGCTTCGCCGAGATGCGCGGCATGGTCGGCAAGATCCCCGGGCTGCTCTCCATGCAGCATGGCGTCTACCAGAGCGACGAAGGCCTCAACGACGGCTTCACCCACGGGTTCGTCATGACCTTCGACACCCCGCAGAGCCGCGACCGCTATCTTCCGCACCCCGAGCACGAACGCGTGAAGGAGATCGTCGTCCCGAACCTCGAGCGCGTGATGGTCTTCGACTTCACCGTCTGATCCTCGCTCAGCCTTCCGAATACAGTCCCTTGCGGCCAGCCACGAGCCAGCTCACCGCGCAGGCGAGCAAGGCATAGCCCCCGATGGACCAGCCGAAGAGCTCCCCGGCCATGACGGCGCAGGCCAGCGGCACGGACCCGGCCCCGGCGAAGACGGCGACGAAGCCGAGCGCGGCGCAGACGCCCAAGGGGAGGCTGAGGTAAGCGGCCGCGGCGCTGCCGAGGGTGGCGCCGATGAAGAAGAGCGGGGTGACTTCGCCTCCCCGATAGCCGGCCCAGACGCAGGTGCCGGTCAGGAGTAGCTTGATCAGGAAGATCTTGGGCGCCGAAGGCTCGACGAGGGCGGAGTCGATGACGTGCAGGCCGAGTCCCGTGAAATCGTGCAGCTGATAGAAGTAGACCATCAGCGAGAAGGTGACCCCGCCGAAGAAGATGCGCGCGTAGGGCTGGTCGCTTTCCCGGGCAGCCTCGTGCTGAGACAACCAGAGGTAAAGTCGGGCGATCAGGCCGCAGGCCAATCCGAGGGCCGCGGCGGAGCCTAGCCCTTTGAGGTCATAGGTCGCCGGCACCGGGAGTCGGTAGTCGGCGTGAGTGGCGAAGAAGATCTTACGTCCGACGAAGTCGGCGAGGAACGCCGCGGCGAGGCAGGGCACGACGCCCCAGCTACGTTGACGGACGAATTCCAGCGCGAAGATCGCCGCGGCGAGCGGCGTGCCGAAGACGGCCGAGAAGCCGGCGGAGACGCCGCAGAGGATGAGCGTCCGGCGCTCGGATTCGGTGAG
>VHCL01000128.1 GCA_016871725.1 Verrucomicrobiota bacterium
AACGGCGACCTGTTCATCTGCGACATCGGCAACAACGTGATCCGCAAGGTCGACATGAAGACGAAGCGCATCAGCACCATCGCCGGCACGGGCAAGCCCGGCATCACCCCGGACGGCGCTCCGGTCAAGGGCACGCCGCTCAAGGGCCCGCGCTCGATCGACTTCGACGCCGCCGGCAACCTCTGGGTCTGCACCCGCGAAGGCAACCAGGTCTTCAAGCTCGACCTCAAGCAAGACAAGATCACCCACATCGCCGGCACGGGCAAGAAGGGCTTCACCGGCAACGGCGGGCCCGCCAAGCTCGCCACCCTCAGCGGGCCGAAAGGCGTCGCCGTCGACGCCCAAGGCAACGCCTGGCTGGTCGACACGGAATCCCACTCGATCCGCATGGTCGACGCCAAGACGGGCAACCTCGAGCTCAAGATCGGCACCGGCGCCAAGCACGACGGACCGGACGGCGATCCGCTGAAGTGCGGCCTCGCCCGTCCGCACGGTATCTGGGTCGATGCGGACGGCTCCGTCTTCGTCGGCGACTCGGAAAACCACCGCGTCCGCGTCCTCAAGAAGTAAGCCCGTGATCCTCAGCCGTCGCTCACTGCTCAAGCACGCCCTGCTCGCCGGAGCCTGGTATGGGGCGGTAGGCCGCGCCTTCGCGCAGGGCTCATCGCCAGAGGTCCTCGGCCAGGGCGACTTCAAGTATCGCATCGTCCCGGGCTGGGGCGTGCTCGACGAAAAGACGCCGGTCAATGATTGCCACGGCCTCGCCCGCACGGCCGACGGACACATCGTTCTGCTTACCAATCACGTCGCCAATAACGTCATCTTCTACGACGAAGCCGGCAAACTGGCGAACAAGTGGACCGGCTCGAAGTTCCCCGGCGCGCACGGTCTCTCGCTCGCGCCTCATCGGAACAAATCCACGCTCTTCATCACCGACCTCAATCTGCACACGGTGACCCGGTTCGCCCTCTCGGGCGAACAGCTCGGCGAATGGCGCCTACCCGCCAACACCGGAAAATATGCCAAGGAGTCCGACTACCGTCCCTCATGGACGCTTCATCGGGCCGACGGCGAGTTCTACGTCCTCGACGGCTACGGCAAGGACTACGTCCTGCACTACGCCGCGGACGGCTCGTTCAAACGACTGCTCGGCGGCCCCGAGGGCGGCATCGTCCACTGGGGCCCTCATGGCGGCATGATCGACACCGACCCTCGTCCGGAGGCCGACAGCGCCGAGACCATGCTCATCGCGATGAGCGACCAGCAATACCTGCTTCGCCTCGACCTCGACGGCAAGAAACTCGGCCAGACCGACCTCCCCGGCGGCAACCCGCGCCAGATCCGCCGCTTCGGCCAGCACTACGTCGTGGCCCACCTCGCCGACAACTGGCCCAAGGACCGCAACAGCCGCGGCTTCCTTTCCATCCTGGACCGCGAGCTGCGCGTCGTCTCGAACATCGCCGGCTCCGCACCCGTCTACGACACCTCAGGCAAGCTGCTTCCGATGAAGCACATTGCCGACGTGTTCACGCACCCGCACGACGTCCTGGCGAACCCCGATGGTTCGCTGGTCGTCGCGCAGTTCGCCTCCGGCCGGACCTACCCGCTCAAGCTCGAGCGGATCTGAGCCGGCTCAGTGCTTCCAATTGAGGCTCAGGCCGAAGGAGTCCTGATCCATCTGCAAGGACAACGGGAAGCCGGGGTTGCCGGAGACCGTCTCCTTGAAGGCATGGGCGTAGAAGAACGAGACTTCGGTCGAGGCGTTGGCCTGCCAGGTCGCGCCGAGGGTGGCATGATGACGGACCACGCCCGGGGCGAGCTGGTTGAAGTAGACGTCCGCGGAGCCGATCGGCTGCGTCGTGTGGTTGTAACCGAGGCGCACGACCAGCTTCGGCGAGACCTCGTAGGCCAGGCCGGTCTTGATGACCGTCACGTCATGCCAGCCGAAGCCGGGGCCGTTGGCCGCGCCGAAGGCGCCGGGCGAGGAGCCGGGATTGCCGACCGAATTGACCTCGCTGTAATGGATGCGCTCGACGTCGAAGGCCCAGGTGAGGGCGGGATCGACCTTGTAGGCGAAGCCCACGGCGAAGTTGGAGGGAACGTCGAAATCACCCTGCTCGGCGAAGAGGCCGGCATACTTGTCGAACCTCGTCATCCAGAGACGGGACTGGTAGGTCGCGCCGACCTTGAGGTTATGGCTGGCCTGCCAGGTCCAACCGAGGCGCGCGCCGCCGCCGACGGAAGTATCATAGCCGGCGTTGGCGATGCCGAACTCCTCGAGGCCCGTGGCCTTGAAGCGCTGTCCGGCGAGGATGGCGGAGACACCGAAGGCATGACCGCCGTCGACGCGCCAGGACCAGGTCGGCGCGATGAAGAGCTGGGACATGTCCATCGAGGTGTTCGAGGGCGTGCCCGGGGCGAGGGTGTTGAAGAGCGGAGCCTGGTAGCCGGTGTTCATCCCGCCGTTACCGAAGATGGCGAGGCCGTAGGCGACGCCGCTGGAGAGGGTCGTCTTGTAGGAGAAATCAGGGATATAGAAGCTGCCGTCTTCGTTGCCATCGAAGGTGGTGCCGTTGGCGGTCACGCTGCGATCGGGGGCGAACCAAGTCAGGCCGACCTGATGGCTGTCGTCGACGTCCACGAGTCCGGCCGGGTTGGTGGCCACGACCAGCGAGTCCTGCGCGAAGGCGACACCCGCGCCGCCGAGGCCCTTGGCCTTGACGCCGTAGCCGTGGTCAAAGTAGCCATCGGTAGCCAAAGCAGCGGAGGCGGTGAGAAAGAGAGCGAGGGAGAGATGAATACGCATATTCGGGAGGAGTGTGAATTAAACATTACATCTTTGGTAATGATGTAAAGAATAAACTTGAGCAGGCTCTTTCTTGGTCTTTTGCGCGTATTCCTTAAGCACTTTCATACCCCCTACCCCTAGCGCTTTCTCTCCATGCTCCGTCCTTTGCTCTGCTGGCTCAGCCTATCCGTCTGCTTGACCTTCGCCGACCCAGCCCGACCCAACATCGTCCTGATCTTGGTCGATGACCTAGGTTCCGGCGACCTGGGCTGTTTCGGTGCGAAGGATATCCGCACGCCACATCTCGACGCTCTGGCCAAACAAGGGACGCGCTTCACGGATTTCTACGTGGCCCAAGCCGTCTGCACGGCCAGTCGCGCCGCGCTCCTGACGGGATGCTATCCCAATCGCGTCGGAATGCAGGGAGCGCTCAATCACACCAGCCGCTTCGGGCTCAATCCCTCCGAATGGTCGTTGCCGAAGATGCTCAAGGAACGCGGCTATGCGACGGCCTGCTTCGGCAAGTGGCACCTCGGCACGGTCCCGGAACTTTCGGCGCCCCGCCAGGGCTTCGACGAATTCTTCGGCCTGCCCTACTCCAACGATAACTCGAAATACCATCCGACGCTCGCGCCGGAGATGCCGCCGCTCCCGCTGCTCGACGGCGAAAAAGTCGCCGAACTAGACCCGGACCAGTCGACCTTCACGGCCCGCTTCACGGCCAAAGGCGTCGATTTCATCGAACGAAACAAAGGGCGGCCGTTCTTCCTCTACCTGCCCCACGTGATGCCCCACGTGCCGATCTTCGCTTCGGACAAGTTCAAGGGCCGCTCCGCCCGCGGACTCTATGGCGACGTGGTCGAAGAGCTGGACGACGCGATCGGCACGCTGCTCGCCAAACTGCAGACGACCGGGCTGGACCAGAATACGCTGGTGATCTTCTTCTCCGACAACGGCGCCTGG
>VHCL01000129.1 GCA_016871725.1 Verrucomicrobiota bacterium
CGTCGTACTGCAGGGTGAGCGCCTGCAGCGGGGTGTTGGTACGGCTGGTCCGGACCTCGCACGAGCGTCGCTGCGCGGAGTCGAAAAGGAAGGTGGGCGCGATGGAGCGACGCCAGAAGGCATACAGGGTCCGGCGATACTGGGCCGGTCCTTCGCTGGCCTCATATTTGAAGCGTCCCATGAAGAGCTCTTCCCAGACTCCGTCGGGCTGGTAGGGCCGCACAGGCGGGCCGCCGAGGACAGGGTTGAACAAGCTGGCGCTCCGCAGCGCGCCATCGCGGATCATCCAGCTGGGCAGACGGAAGCGGGCCCCGCGCGCGAGCAGGCGGTTGTCCGGGTCCTTGGCGAGGAGCGCCGCGCTCACGGCGGAGTCCTGCCGGTAGGTGCGGCTCATGACGATGAGCTTCAAGGTGCGCTTGAGGTCCCAGCCATGCTTGACGAGGTCCACGGCGAGCCAGTCGAGCAGCTCCGGATGGCTCGGGCGTTCCCCCTGGAGGCCGAAGTCCTCGGTGGTCCGCACGATGCCTTGGCCGAAGAGCATCTGCCAGAGGTGGTTCACGGCGACGCGTCCGGCCAAAGGGTTTTCGGGAGCGGTCAGCCAGCGTGCGAGGCCGAGGCGATCGCGCGGAGCGTCGGCAGGCCAGGGCGTCAGGGCCTTGGGGACGTCGGGCGTGACCTTGTCGCCATGCTTGTCCCAGACGCCGCGTACGAGCACGAAGGAGTCCCGGGGCTGCTTGCGTTCGGCGAGGACCATGACGTTCACCTTGCCGGCGCGCGCCTTGACGTCCGCCTGGTCGCGCATGGCCCGGTCCAACGCGGCCCGTGCGTCACGGTACGGACGGTGATCGGCGAGGAATTGGTCGAAGAGTCTTTCGCGAAGCTTGGCGTCGGGCTCGGCCTTGACCGCGGCGAGTTGCTCGAACGGCGTGGAGCCGATCAGGGCGACGGCCGGTCCGGCTTCGTCGGTCACCGCGAGGCGGAAGCGTCCGAGGTTACGGTCGCCGAGGGTGGAGCGCTGGCGGAGTTCGATGATGAGTTCTTCGTCGGGCCCGAGCGTCAGGGGCTCGGCGAGGCGATACACGGCCTGGTGCGGCTTGGTCTTGTCCGCCCCGATGGTGGTCCAGCCGTTACGCGGATCGTCGTCGAGGGTGTCCTTTACGTCGCCGTAGTTGCCGTTCTTCTTCTTGTCGGCGGTGAAGTCCGCGACGGCCGAATCCAACGCGATGTCACGGATGAGTGAATTACCCTTCGTCCGGACCTGCGCCTTGAGGTCGGTGAGCAGGAATTCGCCGTCCTTGCCTCGGGAAAGTCCGCCGTCGGTGTGCGTCGGGTGAGGCAGGACCTCGAGACGCAGGCCGGTGATGCGCCGCCCGCGCGGGCTGGTCATGAAGCGGTATTCGTCCTGCTTGGGATGCGGACCCGAAGCCTGCACGGCTAGGTCGGCTTCCTGCATGAGGACGGTACCCTCGGCGGTCTCCAGCGCATCGGCGCGCAGGGGCGTCCAGCTCGAGTGCGTCGCGGGGAGCTTCTTCCGGGCTTCGCTCAGCCAGGTGGCGAAGGGTTCTTCGGCGGCTTTCCGGGCGGCTTTCTCGGCCGGCTGGGCGGCGTCGATGAGCGCTTGGACTTCGCGCAGAGCCCGCGCGGAGTGCGGAGACTGGAAGGGCAGGTAAGGCTTGGCGCCGCCGCCCGCCTTGCCGTCCTCGTCGATGCTGTTGAAGAACGCGGTGAGCGAGTAGTAGTCGTGGATCGTGACCGGATCGAACTTATGCGTATGGCACTGCGCGCAGCCGAGCGTGAGTCCCAGCCACGTGGTGCCCATGGTGTTGACGCGGTCGAGGACGTAATCGACGCGGGATTCTTCCGGGTCGCGGCCGCCTTCGCCGTTGGTCATGTGGTTGCGATGGAAGCAGGTGGCGAGCTTCTGCTCGGCGGTGGCGTTCGGCAGGAGGTCGCCGGCGAACTGCTCGAGGGTGAAGCGGTCGTAAGGGACGTTGCGGTTGAAGGCGTCCACGACCCAGTCCCGCCACGGCCAGTTATTGCGGGTGGCGTCCGATTGGAAGCCGTCGGTGTCCGCATACCGCGCGGCATCCAGCCACCACATGGCCATGCGTTCGCCGTAATGGGGCGAGGCCAGCAGCCGGTCGACCGCCCGCTCATACGCGTCCGGCGACTTGTCCGCGAGGAAGGCCTGGGTCTCGGCTTCGGTCGGCGGTAGGCCGGTGAGGTCGAAGGAGAGGCGACGGAGCAGGGTGTGCCGCGGGGCTTCGGCCGCGGGCTTGAGCCCTTCGGCGGCGAGCCGGCGGCCGACGAGGTCGTCGACGGGGTGGCCGGTCACGGCGACCTGTTCCGGCGCTTCGAAGGCCCAATGGCGTCCCCAGACGGCGCCTTCGGCGATCCAGCGGCGGAGGATGTCGACCTGCGCCGGGCTGAGCCGCGGCTTGTGCGACTCGGGCGGCGGCATGAGCTCGTCTTCATCCGTGGTGATGATGCGTTCGATGAGGGCGCTGACCTCGGGCTTGCCGGGCACGAATGCTTCCTTGGCCAAAGCGGCTTCGCGCACGTCCAGCCGGAGCTTGGCCTTGCGGTGCGCTTCGTCCTGGCCATGGCAGCCGAAGCAGTTGTCGGAGAGGATAGGGAGCACGTCCCGCCCGAAGCGCACGGGCTCCGCCGCGCCGGCGGACAGGGCGAGCGCGAGCAGGACGCAGAGCAGCGGGGCGGGCTGTTTCATCTGGGGGTTATTCTACGCCGAAGCCGACGGTTTTAAATGGCATGCCCCGACCGGCTGGTTGTATTATCTTACCATGGCTCAACCCCCCGTCGCCAACCGCTTCCCGGTCTCCCTCTACGCCACCCCGAACCCGGCCCATCAGGAGGTCTTCTACACCGTGCCCCGCGCCGGCCATCTCCTCGCCGGCCCGGAGCACCATATCCAGCGCGACCATTTCCCGGGCCATGAGCTCATCCTCTGCCTGCGCGGCAAAGGCTGGACGCGTATCGCGGGCCGGACGCATCAGGTCCGCCGCGGCGACCTGGTCTGGATCAACTGCCATCACCCGCATGAACATGGCGCGGTCCCCGACGATCCCTGGGAGGTCTACTGGATCCGCGCCGAGGGGCCGCGTCTGGCCCAGCTGTCCGACCTGCTCTCCGTCCGCGCGGCGCCGGTCATCGCCGGCATGGACCTGCGCGCGGCCACCCCGGTCTTCAAGGAACTTTTCCGGCTCATCCCGTCCGACTCCCCGCAGGCGCCGGCGCTCATCCATGCCCAGGTGGCCGCTCTCGTCGCCCAGGCCTACTGCGCGCGGCAGGACTCCGGCGAAGTGGGGCCGCAGCTGCCGCCGGGCCTCGCCCGCTGCGTGGAACAGATGAAGCTTTTCTACTTCGAAAAGCACTCGCTGACTTCACTGGCCCGGCTCGCCGGCCTGAGCCCGACCCATTTCTCGCGCGTTTTCAAATCCTCCTTCGGCACGAGCCCGATCGACTGGCTCCGTCGCGAACGCATCAGCCAGGCGAAGCGCCGGCTGGCCGACACGGCCGATGACATCAAGGAGATCGCCGAGCAGGTCGGCTACGCGGACCGCTATTTCTTCAGCAAGGATTTCAAGAAGCACACCGGCTTCACGCCGACGCAATTCCGCGTCCGCGAGACGGACCGGCTGAGAGCGGAGTGAGTGGCCCTGCCAGAGTGGAGGACAGTGTTGATGACTGAATGGAGGGCTGAATGGATATTC
>VHCL01000130.1 GCA_016871725.1 Verrucomicrobiota bacterium
AGCCTTGGCGCGTCCAGAAGGCGTCCAGCGGACGATGCCCCGCAGGCCTTGCCGGATGGTCGGCCGGGCGGTCCACCGCGCAGAAGGCCGTGGTGCGCAGGCCGAGCCGGCGCGCATGCGCTTCGCGGCGGGCGAAGAATTCTCCGCCGAGGCCGCCGCCGCGATACTCCGGCAGGACGATGCTCTCACCCAGATACAGGATGTCATTGGTCGCGATGCCGGCCCGCTCGAACGGACCACGGAAGCCGTCGCTCTCCTCCGCCATCGGCATGCACGTCGTCGCCCCGATCGTGCGACCGGAGTCGTCCTGAGCGAAGACGACCAGGCTGCGCGGGCAGGCGAGGTAGCCGCGCAGGTATTCCCGCTCGTAGGCCAGGTCACCTTCGTAGAGATAAGGGAACTCACGGAAGACGGCGATGCGCAGGCCGCCGAGCGTGTCGATCCAAGGCTCCAGTTCGGGGCCGCGGACTTCGATGAGCGGGAACGCGGACGCCATGGCGGGACTCAGAGCCGGATGCGCAGGCGCGGCGAGATCGGCGTGCCGGCGTCGCGGCGCGGCGCCTTCGGCCCCTTGCCGGGGGTCTCGTCATCATCGCTGGCCAAGGCCTCCGTGAATTCCTCGGGCATGGGCGCCACCGCCTGGAACTCGACCTTGGCGCCCTGCCAGTCGAACGAAAGCCGCGTGGACTCGGCGTGCAGGAAGAGCCGCTTGAAACCCCGCGCCGTGCCGACGGCCTTGTTGAACTCGAAGTCGCCGTACGTACGGTCGCCGAGGATCGGATGGCCGTGCGCCGCGGTCTGCACGCGCAGCTGGTGCGTGCGGCCCGTGCGCGGCTCGAGCCGGATCAGCGAAAGCGGCAACGTGCCGCCGGCCGCGCGTTGCCACTGGTAGACCGTGACCGCCGGGGCGCCCGCGCCCGTCTCGGAACGCACGCCGCCGCCGGGGCCCTTGGATTTCGAAAGCTGGTCCTGCCAGGTGCCGCGCGGGGTGCGCAGGCCGCGGCCGCGGATGAGGGCGACGTATTGCTTCGAGACCTGCGAGCGCGCGAACAGCTTGCGCACGACGTCCGCCACGCCGACGTCGAGCGAGAGCAGCAGCACGCCGCTGGTCGGAGAATCGAGCCGATTGAGGAGATAGACCCGCCGGATGCCGCCCTGACCGTCGCGGACATGGAAGGCCTCCTCCTCGAGGGAGTAGTTGCCGCCGATGAGGATCGTGCCCTTCTCCGCGGTCTCGCCGGGGTTCGGATGGGAGAGGATGCCGTCGGGCTTCGCGACCGCGATCAGCCCGCAGGGATGGGTGGCGACCGCGCGCACGCCGCGTCCGAAGGGGATCCAATCTGTCGGGAGCGTCATCAGCGGTAATAGAAGTTGATCGTGACGATGTCGCTCTCGCCGTACAAGGCGACCATATCCGCGCGCCAGGCGTCGTAAGGCGCCGGGGCCATCACGGCGTCCTTGCAGGCCAGCGACATCACGCGGGTGACCTCGTTGCTGAGGATCGTGGCGTCGGTGACCGTCCCGTCGCGGTGCAGGCGGAAGCGCACGGTGACGCGGCCGCGCTGGACGCCTTCGAACTGCGAACGCTCGATGAGGCTCCACCAGCTCGACTGGATGGCCTCGAGCATGCGCTGGGTGTAGTCGCCATACTGGCTGAAACGGGCGTCGATGGCCACCGCGCCGGCCCGGTTGACGCCGACGGCGTTGCGCAGGAGCAGGCCGGCGGTGCCGGAAGGGATCGAGGCGCGGGGACGCTCCGGATCGGCGGGGACAGGCGTCGGCGCGGCCTTCGGGACAGGACGGGCGGCGGCCTTGCCGGGACCGGGCGGCGGAGCGGTCTGCGGACCCGCCATGGAGATCGCCGGGGCCGGCGTCGGCTGGGATTGGGACTGATCGATCGAGCGGGGCTTGCCCTGGGCGAGGCGGATCTCCGGCGACGTGCCGGCGGACTTCGGCAAAGCGGAGTTGGACGACATCTTCTCGGGCACCGGCTGGGCGGCGGTCTGATCGCGCGAGGAAGTGAACGGCGCCGTCTTCGGCACCGCCTGATTGGCCACCGGGTTCGTCTCGGCGAAACGCAGCTTCGCCGGCAGGCGGGCCTCGTCGATCTTCACCGGGGTGGTCAGGACTTCGACCGGGCGGACCAGCGCGACGGCCTGCCGGAAGCTGTCCGGCAGGAGCCAGAGCAGGAGGAGGTGCAGGCCGAGCGACGCCGCCGCCGCGAAGGCCGCGGCGCGCAGGTCGATGGGATCATCGGGACGCACGCCCCGAAGTTAGGGGCGACCCGGACGACTTCAAGCGTAGGACGGCCTGATTATCGGGCCGCGAACTCCTGTGTCAGCGCCGCCAAGGTCCGGCGGCAATCCTCGCGCGTGCCGATGACGACGTAGAGCTGGTAGGCATAGTCCCCGGGCACGATGCCGCCGGGCGAGCGCAGGCGGAAGACGCAGTTCCACTTCATGACCTTGTCATGCTCGAACCGGAAACGCCCGTAACCGACGGCCGGCTGGCCCGCCGGCGGGCGGTAGGGCGAGAAGACCCCCATCGCGTGCGAGCCGGAAAGCGTCGAAAGGACCACGGGGTCAGGTTGCTCGCCGTTCTGGCGCGACAGAGGGAGGAGCGTCGACGTCTTCGCATCGAAACGAAGTTCCTCGCTGAACGACCACGGCATGTAACCGGTCAGGCCCTCGACCTGCAGGTAGGTATGCGGACGGTCGGCCGGGACGGTGAACTTCACCCGGTAATCGAGCACGTGGTCCATGCCGGGGCGCCCGATGCGCACCTGCTTGGTCAGGACGTGATCGGAGAGGAGCCGGTCGTTCAAAGCGACGTGACCGCCGGACTTCATCCCGGGCGCCAGCCAGAAGGCCATGCGGGTACGGGTGGCGAGCAGTCCATCCTTAGTCAGCGTAAGCTGCTCGAGGCGACTGGTCGATTTCGGCCCGAGCGCGTCGACGACCGAACCGGCTTCGGTCGGGTTGTAGCATTCGACATGATAGACGCCGCCGATGTCGGCGTTGATCGCCGACTGCAGCTGGCGGCCATGGTCATGCGAGTCGATGAACTCGATACCATCCCACTTCACCGAATCGATGGCGCCGGCGAGCCGGCTCGTCGTACGGATGACGAGCGGCTTGCCGCCGATGAGGCCGGTCAGCTCGGCGTCGCCACTGACGAAGGCGGATGACGGGGCGGGCGTCTGCGCGCCGACCGTCGCAGCAAGGAACAGGAGCCAGGTTCTCATGCGATGAGCCTTTCAAGGACACCGAGCGCGGCCAGACGTTCCTTCACGTATTCGACCGGCAGACCCATGATCGTCGAGATCGGCCGCTGATAATCGTCGATGATGATCTCCTGGCCTTCCTGGATGCCGTAGGCGCCGGCCTTGTCCAAGGTGTTCACCAGTCCTTGGTAGCGCGTGATGTCGTCGTCGGTGAGCGGACGGAAACGCACCCAGGCCGTGACGTCGTGGGCTTCGTCGATCCCGAGCGCGGGGCAGAGCAGGCAGACCCCGGTGTGGACGGTGTGCTCCCGACCCGACAGACTACGGAGCATCGCGCGGGACTCCGCGAGGTCGGCCGGCTTATTCAGGGCGCGGTCACCGAGAGCCACCGTGGTATCCGAGCCGAGCACCAAGGCTTCGGGATGCAGGCGGGAGACCGCCGCTGCCTTCAGACGGGCGTTGTGCAGGACCAT
>VHCL01000131.1 GCA_016871725.1 Verrucomicrobiota bacterium
CAGGCCAGATGCCCCGCCGCCCCATCGGCACCACTCAGCTCGGCCCACCAGAACGGCCGGCCCATCCTGACCCAACGCGTGGGCAACGGATGGATCCGACGGACCGCCGCGACCTCGACTTCGCCCAGCGCCTTAGGCACGAGCCCAGCGCTACGGAGCTTGGCCAGATGCGATTCCGCTTGGACGACTTCCGGCTTAGGTTCGGCGCAACCGAGAAGCAGCGCGACGAGGACGAACAGGCTGGCGCGCAGGGTCGTCCTCATGGCGGCTCAGCGCTTACGGTAGACCTCGAGCCGGCAATCGTAACCGCCGAGGTCGACGGTACGGCTGGATTCCAGACGCAGGGTCGGGTCGACGGACGAGAGGCGCAACGGGTTCACGAAGACGAGGCGGCCGTTCGGACGCAGGACTTCCGACGCGATCTTGAAAAGGTCGGCGAAGAGCCCGTGCATGTTCGGAACACGCACGCGGCGACCGAGCGGCGGATTCGAGATCACCAGCGAGACCTTGCCGCGATCGAGTTCGGGGATGCGGATGATGTCGCGGAAGTCGCAGGCATGGAACGCGGCCTTGGTACCGGGCAGCTTGGCGGCCTTGAAGTTGGCTTCGGCGATGGCGATCGCGGCCGGGTCGATGTCGGTGCCGATCACCTGCCTCACCCCACCGGCCAGAGCCGACTCGATGAGCTCCAGACCAGAACCACAGAACGGATCCCAGACGATCTCCTTGTCCTGACGGCCGGCCACGCGCACCAGGCAGGCCGCGAGCGGCGGGTGCGAAGCCGCGTTGACGGCGTCGGTGCGGTAATAGAGGCGCGGGTTGGGCGAAATGCGGGGACGGAGTTCGACCAGCGCGCTACGCTCATCGAAATGGACGTCGACGGACCACGGGGCTTCGCGGGCGTCGTTGAGCACGCGCGGATTCAGCGCGAAGGCCTTCTTGGTGACCTTGAGGACGGCGTCGTCGTGATTGCCCTCCGCCACCATGCTCAGGCGATAGCGCGGCGCGCCCTGCGTGAGGGCAGACATCAGTTTCTCGGTGAGCGGCGAGGCGATGGCCTTGGCGAGCACGTCGAGCGCCTCGGGCGAACCCGGCTGGCGGATGAAGGCCAGGAAGAAGGCCGCGGTGTCGAAACAGCGCAGCTGGTAAAGTTCGCCGAGCGTGAAAGGCGCCTTCGGCTCGACCGACACGAAGCAGCCGCGGACCTCGACCACGCGGAACTTGCCGCCGCGCCCCTCGTCTTCGCGCACCTCGTCGGCCACGATGGACTCGAGGCCCTTGCGGCAGCGCAGGTGCAGGCGCAGGCCGGGGTGCTTCGGCACGACGGCGTCGAGGCGGACGTTGCTGGGGCCTTCCTGACGGGCCACGCTCGCGCGGACCTTCTGTTCGTCGATGAGCTTCTCACCGGAGCCGGCGACCGCCTTGAGGGTCGCCGCGCCGCCGATCTTCTCAAGGGCCGAGGCCACCTTCTTCTTCTCCCGGTCGACCTCGGTGGTCTTCAGGATGTCGATCAGCTTGCGCTCGGACTCCTCGTCGCCCCCGAGCTTGGGGATGGCGGCGGTGGCGTAGCGGCGGATCTTCTCGGAGGGATCCTGCAGGAGGCCGATCATCCAGGCCTTCACGGCAGCCTTCATCTCCGGATTGCGGGAGGTCGAGAAGACCACGCCCACCGCCCGGACCAGGGCGACCTGCTGGTTGCGCTCCTTCGGGCCCAGCTGGTCGAACTTCGGGACCTCGACGGTCCAGAGCTGGGCGGCCGGCAACGCGCGCAACTGTCGGTAAAGGTCGTTGTCGGCTTTCATGGCTTGGGGTGTCGGGCGGACGGGCGGCAAAGTCAAGGGAGACGCAGGCGGGCGGGCCATGGCCGCAGGGCGTCGGCGCGCGCCGCGGCCTGTCGCACTTTGGGCTTTTTCCTAACAAAAATAACCAAAAGCGGCCGAGCGTTCGGCGGCCCGGGAAGTTGGCACGAAAACCCGGCTCCGCCCCCCTCGGACCAATCCACAAGTTGCCTTTGACAGAGGGGGATTATTGCCCACTAGATTTAGACGCCTTGCGGTCTCCGCCAAGGCACCCGGCGGCTTCGCCGCCAGCCCTTCCGACCACTTTTGCCCACACCAGAAATGAAGAATCCCGGACTTCCCGAAAAACAGGGTCTTTACGACCCCCAGTTTGAGCATGACGCCTGCGGCGTCGGCTTCGTTTGCCAGATGAAGGGCAAGCGTTCGCACGATATCATCCAGCAGGCCCTCACCATCCTGGTGAACCTGGATCACCGCGGCGCCTGCGGCTGCGAGACCAACACCGGTGACGGCGCGGGCATCCTGCTCCAGCTCCCCCACGGGTTCTTCGCCAAGCACGGACCGGCCAACCTCCCCAAGCCCGGCCACTACGGCGTGGGCATGCTCTACGTCTCCCCTGACGCCAAGATCCGCGCCGCGACCGAGGCCACCTTCGCCGAGATCGCCAAGTCCCTCGGCCTCTCCCTCCTCGGCTGGCGCACCGTGCCCGTCGACAACTCCTCCCTCGGCAAGACCGCGGTCGCCAGCGAGCCCGTCGTCCGCCAGGCCTTCCTCGGCCGCCCGGCCGACTGCGCCACCGACCAGGACTTCGAGCGCAAGCTCTTCATCCTGAGCAAGCAGGCCCACCACCAGATCCGCGGCGCCGGCAAGGACGAGTTCTACTACGCCAGCTCCCTCTCCTGCCGCACCATCATCTACAAGGGCATGCTCATGCCCGAACAGGTCGGCAAATACTTCACCGACCTCGCCGACAAGTCGATGGACACCGCCCTCGCGCTCGTCCACTCCCGCTTCTCGACCAACACCTTCCCGAGCTGGGAACGCGCGCACCCGTACCACTACATCGCGCACAACGGCGAGATCAACACCCTCAACGGCAACGTCAACTGGATGAAGGCCCGCGAGCCCCTGCTGGCCAGCCCGCTGTTCGGCAAGGAGCTCCCCAAGATGCTCCCGATCGTGAACCCGAACGGTTCCGACTCCGCCAAGTTCGACAACGTCCTCGAGCTCGTCGTCATGGGCGGCCGCTCGCTGCCCGAGGCCATGATGATGATGATCCCGGAACCGTGGAACGGCCACGAGTCCATGAGCCCCGAGAAGAAGGCCTTCTACGAGTACAACTCCTGCCTCATGGAGCCCTGGGACGGCCCCGCCTCCGTCGTCTTCACCGACGGCACGATGATCGGCGCCACCCTGGACCGCAACGGCCTCCGCCCCTCCCGCTACTACGTGACCAAGGATGACTACGTCATCATGGGCTCCGAAGCCGGCGTGCTCCCCGTCGACCCCGCCAACGTGGCCTCCAAGGGCCGCCTCCAGCCGGGCCGCATGTTCCTCGTGAACATGGAAGAAGGCCGCATCGTCGCCGACGAGGAGATCAAGCAGAAGATCGCCTCCCAGAAGCCCTACCGTGAGTGGCTCGACAAGAACCTCATCAAGCTCGCCGACATCGCCGACGGCCCCGCCGAACCCGCCCCGGCCCACAGCAACACCGTCCAGCGCCAGCTCGCCTTCGGCTACACCTTCGAAGACCAGCGCAAGCTGCTCGTCCCGATGGCCAAGGACGGCGTCGAAGCCACCGGCTCGATGGGCACGGAC
>VHCL01000132.1 GCA_016871725.1 Verrucomicrobiota bacterium
AGTTCGGCCAGGCCTACTGGCTCGACAAGCGCGCGGGCTTCGCCCCGAACGTCACGGCGTCCCACACCTACACGCCGGAGTTCTTCCAGTCCGCCGGCATCCCGGTCCAGCCGATCCACACGGTCGGCTGCTGCAAGGCCTACGACACGAAGGTCGGCACGCACGTCTTCCTGACGAAGATGCCGGAAGAACATCCGCTGCAGCGCGCCCTCGCGAAGCTGGAGTTCGGCACGAGCACCGGCCGCCAGCGCATGGTCGGCTGGTCCGACCTGGTCGAGAAGGCCGACGCCCTCCGCTACGGCGGCTACGACGACATCGTCCTCAACAAGCTCGACGCCCTCTCGCCCCACGGCGAATGGCAGGGCGGCGACCTGCTCGTCTGCACGGGTTACCGTGACGCGGCCGGCAAGGTCGTCTCCGGCGTCCCGCGCAATGACGCGGTGCGCCGCACCCTGCAGCCGATCTACGCCACCCTGCCCGGCTGGACGGCCGACATCACGAAGGTCCGCTCCTACGCCCAGCTGCCCGCCGAGGCCCGCCGCTACGTGGCCTTCACGATGGCCGAGATCGTCCGCCTCGCCTCGCGCGGCGGCTCCCTGCCCTACCTCCCGAACCTGCGCTACATCGGCGTGGGCCCGGACCCCGACCAGATCATCTCCGACGTCCCCGCGACGGCCGAGCTGATCAAGCAGGCCTGACGCCTCGCCGATGGCCGAGCTGGTCCACAACTTCGCCCTGCCGCTGTGGTCGCTCGTCGACCAGGCCAAGGTCGAAGCCGGCAAGTCCGACATGCGCGGGCTCGCCAAGGAGCTCGGCAAGTGGCTGGCCCATAATTTCGACGTCGACCACAAAGGCGTGGCGATCGAGGAGCCTTCGGGCACCGAGCCCGGCGCGATGCCGATGTTCGTCATCGCCGGCGTCCGCCAGGACCAGTGGCACGTGATGGTCGCGCTCGCCCAGAGCCGCGACTGCGCGCTCTTCGTGGTGCTCCCGACGGAAAGCGGCGCCTTCCGGCTCCAGCCGCTGAACGTGCCGAAGCCGGAGTGATCAGGCCGCGAAGGCCTTGACGGTCTCGAGGTGGAGTTCGGCGACCTGCTGCAGGGTCAGCCCGCCCCACTTATACCCGCCGGCCAAGGCGAAAATGTGCGGGATCTTCCGGGCCCGGGCCCATTGGACGACGCGCTTCTCGCGCTTCAGGATGATCTCCTTGGTGATGCCCTTCAGGCCGCCGGCCTTCTCGTAGGTGTCCATGCCGGCGTTGTAGATGAGGAAGTCCACCCGTTCCAAGGCGAGCAAGGCCTCCTCGACGTGGTCGAGGTAGCGCTTGGGCTGCTCGACTTCGACGTAGAAGTGACGGTCACGGTCGGTCGGCTCCCAGGAATCGAAGGAGCAGACGGTGACGTCGGCAAGATACACCTGCGGGTGTTTGCCGAGGATGTCGAACGTCCCGCCGCCGGCATGGGCGTCGAGGTCGAGGATGCCGACGGTCTTGACCTTCTTCAGGGCCTCGAGTGCGGCCAGGGCCAGCCCGTTGAACTGGCAGAAGCCGTTGCCGGAATCACGGCGGGCATGATGCAGGCCGCTGGAGAGGCTGCCCGAGCGTCCGTTCTTCAGGGCCTCCTTCACCGCGTCGCGCACGCCCCCCGTCGAAGCGAGGATGCTGTCCAACAGCGGCTGCGACCAAGGTCCGACCTCCAGGAAGGCGCCCTTGTCCTCCAGCGTATGCCGGACGTATTCGGCCTCATGGATGAGTTCGAGCTCCTTCCGCGTCGCCGGCTTCGGGGCCTCGAGCCAGACCTCCCCGGCCGCGCCGGATTCGATCAGGGCCGCGACCAGCTTGGACTTGCTGACGGTCTCCATCTTGCCGTCCACGGCGTAGGCAGGGCTATAATAGACGGTCAGAGGAGGATTGGACATGACCCTGTTATGCCCCCAGCCCGCCCCGGGGTCAAACGACCGCCCTGTCATAGGTTGCGGGTTGGCTTCAGGCCTTTGGCGCCCCATCCTGAGACCCTCGCTCGCCCATGCCCTTCGACCCCAAGATTCCACGAGAATTCGCCAATAAAATGGGGCGCGAGGCCATGCAGATCATCGAGCTAGGTCTTTACGCCACCCCGACCAGCCGGCAGGTGGACATCGCGGAGGACATCGCGGAGGCGGTCGCCCGGACGACGCACCTGCCGCCGGACCATCGCCACACCTTCCCCCGGACCGGCGAGCACGCCACCGTCATCGAGGTGACGGAAGAGACCTCGCTCGCGGCCGCGCGCCGCCATGTCGACGCCGGCCTGCGCACGGTCGTCCTCAACTTCGCCTCCCCGACCGTGCCCGGGGGCGGCTTCCTCGCCGGCGAACGCGCCCAGGAGGAATACCACTGCCGCTCGACGGCCCTCTTCGCCTGCCAGGCCGACGGGCCGATGTATGCCTTCCATCTCCGCCAAGCCAACGCGCTCCGCTCGGATGCGATGATCTATTCGCCTGACGTGCCGGTCTTCCGCGGCGACGACCACGAGTTGCTCGAGGAGCCGTTCAAGGTCGCCTTTGTTTCCGCGGCCGCCTGCGATGCCCGCGACGTGGCTCCGCTCGACCAGCCGAAGATCGCCGGCGCGATGGGCGCCCGCATCGTCAAGGTCCTCGCCGCCGCCCAGGCCAATGGACACGATGCGCTGGTGCTCGGCGCCTGGGGTTGCGGCAACTTCGCCAACGATCCGGCGCTCATCGCCGACCTCTTCCGGCAGGCCCTGCAAGGTCCGTTCCATGGCGCCTTCCGCCGGGTGACGTTCGCGGTCATCGACACCTCGCCCGAACGCCGCTGCCTGAGCCAGTTCCGGCTCGCCCTCGGTCAGAAGGCCTCCCCGCTCCACAACTGAGCGTCAGTTCACTTAAGACGGGCCAAGATCGACTCGCCGACCTTGGCGCCGAGGAAGTCGTAACCGGCGCCGGTGTAATGGACGTCAAGCGGGGGCTGGAATTCCTTCAGTCGGGGCGTCATCGCGCCGAACAGGTCATCGGTGGGGATGCCATGCTTTGCCATGACCTCGGCGGCCAGGGCGTTCTTCTCGACGACCGACTGCGCGGTCTGCTTCTGTGCGGGATTGTCCGGAATAGGCGTGGTGCTCGCCCAGATGAGTTTGGCCCCGGTCTTCTCGAGCCGGGTGACGATCTCCTCGAGCCGCTTCACATAGTCCGCCGCTGGCGTGGCGCGGTCATGGATGCCGAAGTTGAAGTGGATGACGTCCCACTTCCCGGCGCCGAGCCAGACGTCGAGGTTCTTGAGCCCGGAGGCCGTGGGGCCGCAGTTGGCCGGCGCGCGATGGACGTTGGCCTTGCCGGCGAGGACCGCACGCGTCGGCTGGGTGTAACCGCGGGAGACCGAGTCACCGATGAGCAGCACCCGCGGCAGCTTCGGATCATCTAGCACGAAGTCCCAGGCGTTGGACTTGCCAGCGACCTTGTCGCGCTTGTGCAGGGGAAGGTAGAAGTTGCCAAGCTGCGACTGCAGGACCTTCTCCCACGCCTGCGCCTCCGACGAAAGC
>VHCL01000133.1 GCA_016871725.1 Verrucomicrobiota bacterium
CTTCATCGATGGCGGCCGGCGCCTCGTCCTGCCGACGCACGGGACCGGCACGACGATGTGGCTGTCCGACGACGGCGGCCTGACCTGGCGCAGGTCCAAGACCACCATCAAGTCGCCGCCGCACGCGGTCGGCGGCGTTCATCGCGGCCTTCGCTGGCAGAACATCGCCGTGGAGGCCACCGTGACCGAGCTCAAGGACGGCAGGCTGTGGGCCCTGCTGCGCACCTCGCAAGACTACCACTACGAGTCGTTCTCCACGGACCGAGGGGAGACGTGGAGCGAAGGCAGGCCGTCGCGCTTCGCCGCCACCCTCACCATGCCCACCCTCGGCCGCCTGCCGGACGGCCGTCTCCTCCTGCTCTGGACGAATCAGGCGGCGCTGCCCGAACTGAGCACCGCCACCGGCCGCGGCGAAGACGCCTTCACCAACCGCGACACGCTGCACGCCGCCATCTCCGCCGACGACGGCCTTACCTGGCAGGGCTTTCGCGAAGTCGGCCTCGACGAACACCGCGCCCGCGCCGACTACGCCACCTGGGGCGGACCACAGGACCGCGGCAACCATCAGGCGGAGTTCCTCCCGCTCGACGACCACCGGGTGCTCATCGCCTACGGCCAGCACGCCAACCACCGTCGGCTGGCGATCATGGACACGCGCTGGCTGCTCGCGAAGCAGCGGACGGGCGACTTCGCGCGAGGGGCCGGGGAATGGACGCATCATACCTTCCTGCCGGTGCCTCGCGGGCACTGCTCCTATCATCGCCGACCAGCCGCCACGGTCGTCGACCACCCGACCAGGCCAGGCGTACAAGTGCTCGACGTACGCTTCCTCGACGACCTTGAGCTGACGAACCCCGCCTCGTCGGCCGACTACCGCTCCGGGGGCGCCGCGTGGAATTTCCCCGCCGGTCGTTCAGGTGCCCTCACGCTGCGCTTCCGCCTTCCCGCCGGATCGGACGGCGCCCATCTGAGCCTGATGGACCGGCTCTTCAACGCCTGCGACCGCACCGCGCCGGACTTCGCCGCCTACACCTTGAGATTGCTTCCCGGGGCGAAGCTCGGGACCCAGACCTTAAAGGCTGACGCCGACCACGAACTCCGGATGGAATGGTCGGGCACCGAACCCGGCCAGGCCTGCGTCCTGACCTTGGACGGCAGACCGGCCGGCGCGATCGAGTGCCGTCGGTCGACGCCCAACGGACTGAGTTACTTGCATTGCATCGCCGCAGGGGGGAAGCCCGCGCCTGGCATCCAGCTGGAAAGCACCCGGGCCGAAGTGAGATGATCTCGGCCCTTGGGTCGTGAGGCGTGGCTGACTATCGGAGCCGGAGCCGCGTGGTCCGACCCCCGCCCCGGCTCCGCTTGGGCTGACCTGGGGCCGTCAACAGCCGGGCCTTGCCCCTTGATTGCGCCGAGGGCCTTATCATAAAAGAACCCGACCCCATGCGCCACCTCTTTGCCTCCTTCGTCCTCGGCCTCGGCGCCTTGCTCCCGACGGCGCAGGCCGCCCGCCCCAACATCATCTTCATCTATGCCGATGACCTCGGCTGGGGCGACGTCTCCTGCCACGCGGCCGAGGACTGGATAAGGACGCCGCGCATCGACCGCTTGGCGGCCGAGGGCGCTGACTTCGCCCAGTTCAACGTGCTGAGCCCGGTCTGCTCGCCTAGCCGCATCGCCGCCATGACGGGACGGTTCCCGGCACGCTTCGGGGTCAACAACGTCTTCAACTCACAGGTCCTGGGTCCCAAGAAGAACAGCACGATGCCGGACTGGCTCGACCCCGAAGCCCCCACGCTTCCCCGCGCCTTGCAGGCCGCCGGCTACCGCACCCTCCACTTCGGCAAATGGCACATGGGCGCCGACCAAACGAAGGCACCCGACGCCCCGCCGATGTCCGCCTACGGCATCGAGGAATCCAAGGTCTACCACGGCCCCGGTCCGGGCATCAACCTGCATGACATCGGGATCGAAGCCGCCAAGGCCATCGGCCGGCTCAAGGGCGGGCAGCCTTTCTTCATGAACGTGTGGCTGCATGAGTCGCACACCATGCACATCCCTTCGCAGGAATCGCTCGACGCCTTCAAGCATCTCGACCCGCGCCGCCAGGTCTACGCCGCGGTCCTGCGCGAGGCGGACCTGAACGTGGGGCGCATCCTGGACGCACTCAAGCAAGCGGGCTTGGAGCAGGACACCCTCGTGATCTTCTCCAGCGACAATGGACCCGCCGGACGGCCCGTCTCCGCCTCCGACCGAGCGGCCTCCCCCGCTGACGGAAACGCCCAGAAGGGCTTCGACGTCTTCTACAGCGTCGGCTCGACCGGCGGCCTACGCGGACGCAAAGGAAACCTCTTCGAAGGCGGCGTCCGCGTGCCGTTCATCGTACGCTGGCCCGCCCGCATTCCCGCCGGCCTGAGGGACGAACGCACGGTCCTGTCCGCGGTCGACCTGCTGCCGACGCTCTGTGCCGCCGCCGGGGTGACGCTGCCGGCCGACCAGCAAGGCGACGGTGAAAATCTCCTGCCCGCGCTCCTGGGCAGCCCCGTCGAACGCTCCAAGCCGCTTTTCTGGAAACACTATCACGTGAACAAAGGCGACGACATGTGGGCGGCCTGGGCCATGCGGGAAGGCCGCTGGAAGCTGCTCATCGACGCGACCGGCGAACGTTCCGCCCTCTACGACCTCTCGACCGACCGCGCCGAAGCCAAGGAGGTGGGCGCCACCCATCCCGAGATCGTCAGTCGCCTCAAGCAGAGCCTGCTGGAGTGGACGAAGAGCCTGCCGACCGCGGCCGACCCTCGTTGCCTGCATAAGCCGTAGCCTCTCGCCACGGCATAAGCCACGGGAAGGACATGAGACGATAGTGCCACCCCTTGAAACAAGGGGCGTAGCAGGCTGTCAGGATGGGTGTAGAATGCTCCCACCCCATGAGCGACCCCCTCGAGCTGACCCGTCGCCGCTTCCTCGGCCAGATGACCACTGGCATGACGGGGTTGGCCTTGTCGCGTCTGCTCATGAGCGACCTCGGCGCGGCGGTGCCGCCCGGCGCCCACTTCGCCCCGAAAGCCAAGCAGGTGCTGCAGATCTTCTGCCCGGGCGCGGCTTCGCACATCGACCTCTGGGACCATAAACCGCTCCTCGAGAAATACGACGGCACTCCCCTGCCCGGCCCGGTCGAGGTCACCTTCCAAGGCAAGAACGGCAACCTGATGAAGTCCCCTTGGGCCTTCAAGCCGGCCGGCAAGAGCGGCAAGATGATCAGCTCGAACCTGCCGCACATGGCCCGGCACGTCGACGACATGGCGTTCATCCATTCGATGACATCGCGGAGCAACACGCACGGCCCGGGCTGCGTGGCGATGAACACCTGTTTCACCCGCGAGGGCTACCCGAGCGGCGGCGCCTGGATCAGCCACGCCCTCGGCTCGCTCAACCAGAACCTCCCCACTTACGTCTCCGTCCAGGACATCCGCGGCGAGCCGCCGAACGGCAAGGCCAACTGGGGCAACGGCTTCCTCCC
>VHCL01000134.1 GCA_016871725.1 Verrucomicrobiota bacterium
AGACCCTCGCCCCGAAGGTCTACCCGCACACCATCAATTTCAACCTCATCCCCCAGGTGGATTCCTTCCTCGAGGACGGCTACACCAAGGAGGAGATGAAGATGCTCAACGAAGGCCGCAAGATCATGGATCTCCCGGGCCTCAAGGTGACCACCACGTGCGTCCGCGTCCCGGTCTTCCGCGCCCACTCGATCGCGATCAGCGCCGAGTTCGAACGTCCGGTCGACCTCGCCGTCGCCCGCAAGGCCATCGGCGCCTTCGCCGGCGCGGAGCTCTGCGACGACCCCGCCAGCAGGAAGTACCCGATGCCGCTCGACTACGCCGGCAAGGAGAAATGCGGCGTCGGCCGTCTCCGCAAGGACACCCTCTTCGACAACGGGCTCTCCCTCTGGGTCTCAGGCGACCAGCTCTGGAAGGGCGCCGCCCTCAACGCGATCCAGATCGCCGAGGCGCTGCACGCCCAGGGCCGTCTCGCCCGCAAGTAACCTCGCCATGGCCCGGAGCAACGATCGCGCCCCGCGCCACGCCGACCTGCACAAGCCGGTCCGGCTCTACGACGAGGCCGACATCCCCGCCCTGCTCAAGGACGTCAAGGATCCGCTGGTCCTCGTCCTCGACGGCGTCCAAGACCCGCATAACCTCGGGGCCTGCCTCCGTAACGCGGAGTGCGCCGGCTGCGCCTTCGTGGTGATCACCCGCAAGAACTCGGCCCCGGTCACTGACACCGTCCGCAAGGTGGCCGTCGGCGCCGCCGAGTCCCTGCCGATCGTGCAGGCCAACAACCTCCGCAACGCCCTGGTCAAGCTGAAGGACGGCGGCGTCTGGATCGCCGGGACCTCCGACCACAAGGCCAGCCAGTCCCTCTACTCCGCCAAGCTCACGGGCCCCCTCGCGATCGTGCTCGGCGCCGAAGGCGACGGCATCCGCCACCTGACGGCCGAGACTTGCGACTTCCTCCTCCGCATCCCGATGCTCGGCCAGGTCCCCTGCCTCAACGTCTCCGTCTCCGCCGGGGTCTGTCTGTTCGAGGCCGTCCGTCAGCGCGGCCATCGCTGAGGTCAATTTTCCTTTACCCGTGCGGTCGGGCGTGTCGTAATCTTCGCGTTCGGCAGGCCAGATAGCTCAATGGTAGAGCAGTTGACTTTTAATCAATTGGTTCCGGGTTCGAGTCCCGGTCTGGCCACTCCGAACTGCTCCTTCCGCCCGTCCGCCGGCTGCTTGGTCGATTGTGTGCATTTGCTCTTGAAATCCTGCCCGCGACTTGCACTCATTCCCATCCCGCTGTCTGGCTGGATAGCTCAATGGTAGAGCAGTTGACTCTTAATCAATTGGTTCGGGGTTCAAGTCCCCGTCCAGCCACCAGCGGGAAACTTTTCGGTCACTTCCGGCGCGCCGCCTGCAGGCGCCGGTACCGTTCGGCCATGTAGGCCGCGTGGCACGGCCGGCAGTAGCTATGGAAGCTGCCTGACGCCCGCAGCCAGTGGAACATCTGCACCGGCAGGTCCTGGCCGCACTGGGCGCAGCACCGCGTCTTGGCCGTGCGCTGCCCGGCCCGGCGGGCGGATCGCCGGCGTGCCGCGGTCACGAGGCAGGGACGGCAGAACGGATGGATGGCCGCGGTGCCTTCGAGGCGATGGAACTGGACCACCGGCAACGTCTTCCGGCAGCACCGGCACTTCTTCTTGGAGCGTTCGTTCATGGGACGCCGAGGAAGCCTGCGCCGCCGGGACCCGCAACGGCAAGGGCTTGGGGTCTATCGCTGAGGCGTTGCCCTTACTCGACGGTGACCGACTTCGCCAGGTTCCGCGGCTGGTCGATGGGGCAGCCGCGCAGGCGCGCCACGTGGTAGGCGAGCAGCTGCAACGCCACGGCGGCCGGGATGGTCGCCACGAGCGGGTCGCAGTCCGGGATCGTGATGACGTCGTCGGCCACCGCCGCCTCGGGTCCGCCTTCGGTCACGATGGCGATGACATGGGCGCCGCGCGCCTTGCACTCCTCGGCGTTGCCCAAGGTCTTGTCCACGACCGGTGAACGGTTCGCCAGGACGACCACGGGCATGCCGGGCGTCAGCAAGGCGATGGGGCCGTGCTTGAGCTCGGCGGCGTGATAACCTTCGGCATGGACGTAGGAGATCTCCTTGAGCTTGAGGGCGCCTTCCAGCGCCACCGGGTGCATCGGGCCGCGGCCGAGGAAGAAGGCATGCTCGTGCTTCGCCATCGACGCCGCGACCTTCGCGATGGCCGCGTCCTGCCGGAGCACCGCTTCGATGAGCTCCGGCAGGCGCCCGAGCTCGGTCGCGAGGGCGATCCCCCGTTCGCGCGACAGGCGCCGCCCGCGGCCCAGCTTGAGCGCCATGAGCAGCAGCACGGCGACCTGGCCGGTGAAGGCCTTGGTCGAGGCGACGGAGATCTCCGGGCCGGCGTGCAGGTAGACGCCCCGCCCGGTCTCCCGGGCGATGGTCGAGCCGACGACGTTGACGAGGCCCATGATCATCGCGCCTTTGTCCTTGGCCTCCCGGACGGCGGCCAGCGTGTCGGCGGTCTCGCCCGACTGCGAGATGGCCACGACGAGGTCCCGCCCGTCGACCAAGGGATTACGGTAACGGAACTCGGCGGCGGGCTGGACCTCGGCCTGCAGCGCGGCGAGCTCCTCGAAGGCGAAATCGCCGACCATGCCGGCGTGCAGCGAGGTGCCGCAGCCGACCATGACGACGCGCTGCAGGTCGAGGAGTTCCCGGGCGGTGGCGCCCATGCCCGAAAGCACGGCGGTGCCGTTCAGGAGGTCCAGCCGGCCGCGCAAGGCGTTCCGGACCGACTCCGGCTGCTCATGGATCTCCTTGAGCATGAAGTGTTCGTAGCCGCCCTTCTCCACGGCGCCGACCTCGAACGCCAGCTCGGCGACGTCCCGACCCATGGGCGCATGGTCCAGGTCCGTGATGTCGACGGAATCCGCGGTGACCAAGGCGACGTCCCCGTCGTCGAGGTAGATGACCCGGCGGGTGTGCGCGATGAGGGCCGAAGGGTCGGAGGCGATCAGGCATTCGCCTACGCCGATCCCGATCACGAGCGGGCTGCCCTTGCGGGCCACGACGATCCTGCCCGGCTCGTCGGCCGAGACGACGGCGATTCCGTAGGCGCCTTCGACCTGCCGGAGCGCGCTGATGACGGCCTTGCGGAGGTCGCCTTTGTAATACTCGCCGACGAGCCGGGCGACGGCTTCGGTGTCGGTCTCGGAAGCGAAGACGTGGCCCTTGCCCTCCAGCTTGGCGCGGATCGCCCGATAGTTCTCGATGATGCCGTTGTGGACGAGACGGATGCGCCCCGTGGCGTCGGCATGCGGGTGGGCGTTGGCTTCGGTCGGCGCCCCGTGCGTCGCCCAGCGGGTGTGCGCGATGCCGACGCCGCAACGTGACTGCAGTGCTTCGGGCCACTCGGCGCGGACCCGGTCCGCGAGCCGGG
>VHCL01000135.1 GCA_016871725.1 Verrucomicrobiota bacterium
CCGAATGGATCACCCGCGACAATCCCATCACTGCCCGCGTCTTGGCCAATCGCCTCTGGCATTACCACTTCGGCACAGGAATCGTGGACACCCCGAGCGACTTCGGCTTCATGGGCAGCAAGCCGACACACCCCGAGCTACTCGACTTCCTCGCCCAGCGCCTGGTCCAGCACGGCTGGAAGCTCAAGGCCTTGCATCGCGAAATCGTTCTCTCGCAGACCTACCTGCAGTCGGCCGATCACAACGAAGCCTCTGCCAAGGTCGACAAGGACGCCCGCCTGCTCTGGCGCTTCCCGCCGCGCCGACTGCGCGCCGAGGAGATCCGCGACACCCTGCTCGCGACCGCCGGGCAGCTGAAGCTTGAGCCTATGGGAGGCCCCGGCTTCCGCCTGTATCGTTACCTTGCGAACAACGTCTCCACCTACATCCCGCTCGACGCGCCTGGCCCGGAGACCTACCGCCGCTCGGTCTATCACCAGAACGCCCGCGCCAGCGTGGTCGACGTCCTCAACGACTTCGACCTGCCCGACATCGCCTTCGCCGCGCCCAAGCGCGCCAACACCACCTCGCCGCTGCAGGCCCTCACCCTGCTCAACAACGGCTTCACCCTAGACATGGCCAAGGCCTTCGCCGCCCGGCTCGACGGACCTGATCCGATCGCCCAGGCCTATTCTATCGCTCTCCAGCGACCGCCCACGGCCACCGAAAGGGCCGCCGCCGAGAAACTCCTCGCCCGGCACGGCAAGCCCGCCTTCTGCCGCGCCCTGCTCAACAGCAACGCCCTGATCTTCATCGAATGAGACTCTTCACCTTCCTCGCTACCCTGCTCGCCACCCTCCTGCCCTTCGGCCTCTTCGCGGCCGAGACCTTCGAGGTCGACGGGCATAAGGCCGTGATCCACCCGGCGGCCAAGCCGGCCGAGGGAAAGCCCTGGCTCTGGTATGCTCCCGCGCTCAAGGGCGGCGTCTCGATCGTGCAGCACAAGCTTTACGCCGACGCCTGCCAGCAGGCCGGCATCGCCATCGCGGGCTGCGACCTCGGCGAGGTCCGGGGCGCCCCTAAGAGCGCGGCCCAGTTCACCAAGTTCTACGACGAGATGGTCAGGCGCGGCTACTCGCCCAAGCCCATCCTGCTCGGCCAGAGCCGCGGCGGGATGATGACGCTCACCTGGGCGTTCCGGAATCCCGACAAGGTGAAGGCATGGATCGGCATCTACCCCGTCTGCAACCTCGCCAGCTGGCCGCTCAAGAACTCCAAGCCTCAGACCCTCGCGGACTTCGGCCTGACCGAAGCCGAACTCACGACCCGCCTCAAGGAGTTCAATCCGCCCGATAATCTCGCCGGCCTGGCCGCCGCCAAGGTCCCGATGTTCGCCGTGCATGGCGACAACGACGTGGTCGTCCCGCACCAAGACAACACCCTGCTCCTCAAGGCCCGCTATGAAGCCCTCGGGGGCAAGTTCACGGTCAAGATCGTCCCGGGCGAAGGCCATAAGGTCGGCCCGTCTTTCTTCGCCTGCCCGGAGCTGGTCGAGTTCCTGAAACAGCAGGCAAAGTAAGGAGGCGGCGTCCTTGATTTGTTTGGCGTCTTCACGGCTTTCCGAGAAAGTCGCCCCATGCAACCCACCCCCACCGTCGTTCGCACGCTCCGGAATTCGACCCGACTGTCGGCCCTCGCCGGCCTGCTGCTCGCGTCGCTGGTAACGACGAGCTTCGCGCAAGATTCATCCCGGACGGTCGAGGTCGCTTCGAAGCCGGGCAGCAAGTGGGTCGCGAAGCCCACGCGGACCCTGGATGACCTGCCCGCGGCGGAAAAAATCCGCCCCGACGCCGACCTGACCCGTTTCGGCGGCATGGCGTCGCGCAAAGAGAAGGCCACGGGCTTCTTCCATGCGGCCAAGCTCGACGGACGCTGGTGGCTGGTAGACCCGGAGGGTGGCCTGTTCGTCCATCGGGGCATCGCGGGCGTCAAGAAACTGAGCTCGGACGGCGCCAAGGCCGCCTGGAAAGCAAAGTTCGGCACGGACGCGGGATGGTCCGCGCAGACCACCGACCTCCTACGCGCCCACGGCTTCAACGGCCTCGGAGGCTTCGCGGAGACGGAACCGTTTCGCACGGCGCCGCAACCGCTCGTCTACACCCGTATCTGGAACTTCATGCAGAGCTACGGCAAGAAGCGCGGCGGCACTTTCCAGAAATCCGGTCACATGGGCTACCCCGGCGACTGCGTCTTCGTCTTCGACCCGGAGTTCGAGGCCTTCTGCGAGGAACACGCCAAGCAGTTGGCGGCGGACAAGGACGATCCGTTACTGCTCGGGCATTTCTCCGACAATGAGCTGCCCTTCCGGGCGGAAGCGCTGAAGAACTACCTCGCCCTGCCGGCTACCGATCATGGGCATCAGGCCGCCCTCAAGTGGCTGCGCGACCGGCACGGCGTGGCCGCCACCGCGCGAGACATCGTCCCGGCGGACCTCCCCGCCTTCCATGAGTTCATGGTCGAACGCTATTTCCGGATCGTCGCCGCCGCCATCAAGCGCAACGACCCGCACCATCTCTACCTCGGCTCCCGTTTCTACGGCAGCGACGTGCGTTACCCGGAAGTGTTCCGGGCGGCCGGCAAGCACGTGGACGTGGTCTCGGTGAACTACTACAACGCCTGGACCCCGAATCCGGAGCGGCTGAACATGTGGGCGGAAGCGTCCGGTAAGCCGGTCCTCATCACGGAGTGGTATGCCAAGGGCATGGATTCCGGCCTCGGGAACACCAGCGGCGCCGGCTGGCTCGTCAAGACCCAGCGCGACCGCGGACTCTTCTACGAGAACTTCACCCTCGGGCTGATGCAATCCAAGGTATGCGTCGGCTGGCACTGGTTCCGATACCAGGACAACGACCCGACCGACACCAAGTCCGATCCTTCCAACCGGGACGCCAACAAGGGAATCGTGAATTACCGCTATGAACCCTACACGCCGCTGCTCGACTCGATGAAACGCATCAACGAACGCACCTACGGCCTCATCGACACCTTCGACAAACGGTGACTCGGCGCCTCTCCGCCACCGGAGTCACCCTTCCTTTCCTCTTGAAACCCACCCATCGAGGACAACAATCGTTTCAAACGAGCCACCCCCGCCACCTTCGTGACCGCACACAAGCCTAAGGCATCGGCGGCGATGCGGTCTGGACGTGGAAGACCTTCACGCGAGGGCTGAACCCGACCTTCACATGAACCTCGCCACCCTCCTCTCACTGCTCATCGTCTCGGCACTTTCTGCCGCCGAGCCCTTGCTCGAAAAGTCCGAGGTCTTCCCGCCGAAGCTCAACGGCATCGCCCGCTATCGCATTCCAGGAA
>VHCL01000136.1 GCA_016871725.1 Verrucomicrobiota bacterium
CTGCCCTGCCGCTACGCGCTCCTCACCAAGGATTGGCTGGAAAAGTGGCGGCGCTCATCGGCCAAATTCCCGGAAGGAATCAGCGAGGCTGAGCGCGGGGAATTGGAGAAGAGGATCGAGGGGCATGCACAGTTTTCCGTGTGAGTATCGAGTATGGAGTATTGAGTATAGGGGCACACAACGAGGACACGAGGACCGGAGGGCATGAGGCACACGAGTTGATCCGTTGGCCGGTTGGCCAGGAATACAAAACTGGAGGCTCGGTGGACCAGAGGATACGAGAGTATCGAGTATGGAGTATTGAGTAAAGGGGCGCACAACGAGGACACGAGGACTGGAGGGCACGAGGACTGGAGGGGCTGGCGCCCGGCTTCCGGCGGCTGAAGGCTGAACGGCTGACTCCCGATAGGCCGACAACCGTGGCCGTCACCCGTCACCTGAAATGGGTCACAAGAGTATGGAGTATAGGAGAATGGATGCAACTAGGTCAGCACGCGGTGCTGCCCCTACCTCGATGCATTAGGCTGTTCAGGGGGGATAGAGTGATTTACGCTCTGCGCATGAATTCATCCCCGATGGCGCGGACACTCGGCATTCTATCGGCGGTCTTGCTCGTGCTCGGGGCGACCGGGCCGCTGGCCAAGGCCCTGCTCATGACCGCCTACCTGGGCGACGTCTCGCCGACCCGCGTGACCCTGCTCGTCGTCATCGCCGGCGCAGCCGTGGCCTGCGCCCTGCTCGGCCGCACCGGCTGGCTGGCCGTGACCGCGCTCGCGGCGATCGGCACCCTCGGCTCGCTGGCGATCAGCTTCGAAAAGAAGACCTACATCCCGGTCGTCAGCGACGTCCTGAACCTCATCACCGACGTCCTGACCTCGTTGTTCACCGACTTCGCCAAGGCCGTGACCAGCCTGCAGTGGGGCGGCTTCTGCCTGGTCGGAGGCATCGTGCTGATGCTGTTGGTGGGGTTGATCTGGCGGAAGTATTGAGCGCGGGCCATCGGCCCGCGAGGGGGCACGATGAATGGGTAGGGTCGGGACCGCGTCACGACATAGCCGTACCGAGGTAGGGGCGCGGCCGTGTCGCGACCGCGGGATGCGCGCAGACGGGGTCAGGCACATCATCGCTAAGCGAGATGAAGCCAGACCCCACTGCGCTAGCGGACGCGTCGCCGACGCGTCCCTACCCGACGCAGCGTCCCGCGACCTGAGAATCATGAGCAACAGCCATGTCGTGACGCGGTCCCGACCCTACCCAAGGCTGCGGCAACTAGGTCAGCACGCGGTGCTGCCCCTACCCCGCTTCAATCATAACTGGCCCTAGCCCAAGCCCTGGCTCTGGCCCGATCTGGATAACCTTCCCTTCGGGGTAAGGATGATATAAGTCTTTGGCTTCGTCGTGGATCACACCCCGCCCCAGCCACCCCGCCTGCGTCCGCGCACGCCCGCCGCCCCGCCGCCTCCGCCGCCACCGGCGGACGTGGTTTCGGCGGCCGCCACGCCTGCGCCGGAACCAGAGCCGCGTAAAGTCGGCTCGGGAATGTCGGCCTGGGCGCGAAGGTGGTTCAAGTTCGGCGGACAAGGCCTGATGGTCTCGCTGCTGATCCACGGCGGCCTGCTCTTCCTCGCGACCGCGTGGGTGGTCTCGGTCGCCGTGATCCAGAAGAGAGAGCCTAACGCTTTCGCGACCGGCGCGGGCGGGGGCACGGGCGGCGATCGGGCCGTCCAAGCCAAGGCCAAGGCGAAGCCGAACACGCCCAAGAGCCTGACCAAGAGCGCGAGCAAGATCACCAGCAAGAGCGCCACCGCGCAGATCGCCCTGCCCGAGATGCCCGACCTGAACCGGGCCGCGCTCGGGGCGCTGTCGGCGTCGTCCAAAGGCTTCGGGGGCGGCGCGGGCGGAGGGGTCGGCGGCAGCGTGGGCTTGGGCAAGGGCGGCAAGAACTTCACCGGGAGGGCCGTCATGGGCATGAAGATCTCCGGCGCGAACATCGCCGTCTATTTCGACAGCTCGCCGTCGATGAATCCTTATTTCGCCGCCGTCGAGAAGCAGATCAAGGACCAGTTCCCAAGCGCCGACGTCTACCGCTACTTCGGCGTCTTCAATTTCATCCAGGACGGCGAGGTGCTTGGCGCCCGGCCGAACCAGAAACTGGTGGTCCCGACCGTGGACCAGATCTACATGGACCGACGCGGCGGCCGGCGGGATTCACCGGCGACGGACCCTGCTAAGCTGAGCCCCGCAGGGCGGAACATGTTCGGCAGCAAGGACGCCCTCTTCCGCATCGGCGGCGTCGGGGCCTGGCTCGAAGCCATGCTCAACCAGAAACAATACGATGCCATCGTCGTCTTCTCGGACTTCGAAGACGGCGTCATCCAGTGGCGCACGGTCGGCGAAGTGAAACCCACCATCGTCTTCGACGCCGACCTGCGTCCGCCGACCGACCTACGGACCGAAGCCGAGAAAGCCTGGGAGCAGCGCTGGATCCGGGGCTTCGCCCAAGCGCAGGATCGGAAAGCACCGCGGCTTTACCTTTATTCGACGTCGCGGGAGCCGCAGGAGATCTACCGCCGCTGCGTCTCAGCCTCCGGCGGCGACTTCAAGATCGTCACGATGGCGAGGGGCGGACTTTTCGGAGCGCCGGCGGAGCCGAACAAGTGACTTGGCGCAAAGCGCCAAGAGGGGGCACGCTTGCGCCAGAGGCATAATTGCCGTGCAAAGGTGCAAATCGGAGCGGAGCTCCTGTGCAAAGGTGCAAAAGTGGCGCAAGAGAGTATCGAGTATGGAGGTTTGAGTATAGGGGGATGCACCGTTTCGGGTGGAAGGTGCGGGAATATCAATTCAGTCCTCCATTCAGCCCTCAACGCAGACCTCCATCCAGTCCTCTATTCTGTCATCGATTCAGCCCTCTGTCATCGACGCAGTTATCCAGCCAGGTAGGGGCGCGCGGCCCGCGCGCCCGCGGATGACCGGGCCGGTCATCCCTACCCAAGACAGAGGCAACTAGGTCAGAACGTGGTGCTGTCCCTACCTCGAGGCCGCGCAGACGGGGTCAGGCACGTCATCGCTGCGCGAGATGAAGCCAGACCCCACTGCGACCCTACCCGAGGCAAAGGGGGTTTTCATCCTTTATCCCTCAGCATTCATGCTGCATCTTGCCGGTAACCCCATGCGCCTGCTCCGCCATCTTTATGTCCAGGTCCTGATCGGCATCATCTTGGGCGGGGTCGTCGGTTATGTCTGGCCGGAGTTCGGCGCTGAGCTGAAGCCCCTCGGGGATG
>VHCL01000137.1 GCA_016871725.1 Verrucomicrobiota bacterium
CTCGACTCCAAGGGTGCGGCGCTCTTCTGGATTCGCCGCGTCGGCAAAGAATGGCTGCAGGACCTCTACCGCACCACCGATGGCGTGAACTTCAAGCTGATCGTCACCCCGAAGCTTTCCCCTGCGCCCGTCCAGATCACCGACATCTTCGCCGTGCCGAAGGTCGGCCTGATGTGCCTGTGGTTCTCAGGCGGCTACGCCGAAGGCAATGACCATGCCTGGGGCACGCTCACGAGCACGGATGATGGGGCCACCTGGAAACAGACCACGGTCGAGTCCGGCCTGAGCAAGGCCCAATGGCCCACTGAGCCTTCGGCGGTCCACCTCGGCGAGGGCAAGATCCTCGCCATCGGACGTTGTGAAGTCTGGGGCGGAGGCACCACGGCCCGCGCCCAGCACCAGCTGACCTCCACCGACTACGGCGCGACCTGGAAGCGCTCCCAGACGAACATCGGCGAGGTCATGGGCTCGACGCCTACCCTCGTGCTCGACGCCAAGACCGGCCTGGTCAGCAATTACTACTACCAACGTGGCAGGGGCGGCGTGCTCCGTCGTCGTGTCGTCGATCCGGACTTCATCTTCGATCGCCCGCTCCAATGGCCCGTCTCCGAGGCGATCGCCGTCGGCAGCGAAGATCCGACCGAAGCCGGCAACATCAACGCCACCTTCATCGGCGACACCCATTACCTCGCGCTCTACTCGGGACACGGAAAGAACACCTCCGTCCTCGTGACGGAAGCGGCGGCACCCGGCAAGAGGTAGGGACAGATAAGCGGTTTGCGGCTGGCGGTTAGCGGTTGGGAATACACACGCTTCAGGTGGCAGCCCCAGGTGGCGGGTTGCGGGCAATAATAATCCAAGGGAAACTGGAGACAGGATGACCGGCTGGGGCATTTGGCCGCCGCAATAATTCCGGTTCCCGGCCTGCCCTTGAGTTGTGCATAAATCTAACCGCTAACCGCCAGCCGCTAACCGCTTTCACCTTTATCATCCCTCCCTCATCCTCCATCTTCCCCCCATGGCTTCCCGCAAATCCCCGTGGATCGACGTCACCATCCCGTTCGCGAACGGCATGCACGGCTGGCCGGGCAACCCGCCCACGGTCATCAAGCCGCACGCGTCGCTGGCCAAGGGTGACGTCTGCAACGTGTCGGTCTTCAACCTCAACACCCACGCGGGCACTCACATGGACTCCCCGTGGCACTTCCTCAAGGGCCTCGGCACGATGGATGACCTACCCTTCGATGCCGTCATCGGCCCCTGCCGCGTGGTCGAGATCAAGGACCGTGAATCGGTGAAACCGGCTGAACTGGCGAAACTACGGCTCAAGAAAGGCGAGCGCATCCTCTTCCGGACCCGCAACTCGCAGGTGAGCTGGAAGAAGAAATCATTCGACAAGGATTTCGTCTACGTCTCCCAGGAGGCCGCACGCTTCCTCGTGAAAAAGGGCGTCCGTACCGTAGGCATCGACTACTTCAGCGTCGGCGGCTTCTATAAGGACGCCGTCCCCACCCACCACATCCTGCTGGGCAAGAAGGTCTGGATCATCGAAGGACTGAACCTAGCCAAGGCCGAGCCCGGCCGCTACGAGATGATCTGCCTGCCGATCCGCATCGCCCAAGGCGACGGCGCGCCCTGCCGCTGCATCCTCCGTCCGCTCTGACTCAGACGTCGGCCTTGCGCCCTCGGGCGAAGGCGGTCGGCGTGACCCCGGTATGCTTGCGGAACTGCGCGGTGAAGCTGCTCTGGTCGCAGAAGCCGAGGCGCGCGGACAAGGCGCCCAGCTTCTCCTCACCCTTGATGATGCTTTCGCAGGCCGCCCGGATCCGGCACTTCATCCAGTAGTCGCGAGGCGAAAGTCCGAGCGCATCGGTGAAACGGCGCTGCAGCTGGCGCACGGAAAGCCCGCACGCGTCGGCTAGTACCTGCGCCGACGGGTATTCGAGCAGGTTCTCCTGCAGCATCCGGGTCGCCGGACCGATCTTCACGTTGAGCGAAGCCACGGGCGCCTGACCCATGCAGACCCGGGAGATCCCGAGGATCCCGATGATCTCGCCCTTACGGTTACGCACGGGATACTTGCTCGTGACGTGCCAGTCGGGCAGGCCGACCGCGTCGAGGCAGATCTCGATCTTGTCGAGCAGGGGCTGTCCGGTCCGATACACGATCTCGTCGTCGGCGACGTAAGAGTCCGCCATCGCCCCGGGAGTCAGGTCTTGGTCCGTCTTGAACAGCATCTCCCAGGCCTCGCGGAACCCGTGACGGGTCGTCCACAGTCCGCTCGCATACAGATGCTCGCCGGCGCGGTTCTTGAGGAAACAAAGGAAGCCGGGCAACGAGTCGAAGATCGCCATGGTCTCCACGTCGATGACCACCTCGCGCAGGTATTCGCGCTGGCGTCGCAGGAGCTCCTCGCGGTCGTGTGTCGTTTTTGGCATAAAGTTGTCGTCTGGAGTTTAATCGGGGGCGCCCAAGGCTTGGTATAGGCTAAACACCTATCACTATTATCTAAAACCGATTTGCTCCCAAGGTTTCAATCGGCAATCTCGGATCATCCCCATGCGGCCGATTGTCCAAATCTCCCTAGACCTCACGAATATCGACGAGGCCCTCAAGACCGCATCGATGGCCCTGCGGGCGGGGGTGGACTGGCTCGAGGCCGGCACCCCGCTGATCCTGGCCGAGGGGCTGCACGGGGTGAGGGCGCTGAGGAAGGCCTTCCCGACGACGCCCATCGTGGCCGACCTCAAGACGATGGACGGCGGCTACCTCGAGGCGGAGATGATGGCCAAGGCGGGCGCCACCCACGTGGTCGTGATGGCCCGCGCCCATGAGGAGACCTTGAAGGTGATCGTCCAGGCCGGCCGCGACCACGGCGCCAAGGTCATGGGCGACAACCTCGGCTGCCCCGACATGGTCGCCGGCGCCAAGCTCTGCGAAGACCTCGGCTGCGATTTCGTCATCCACCATATCGGCTACGACGAACGCCGGGGCATCGCCGCCCGCGGCCTCCGCATGCCCAGCCCGCTGGACCAGCTTCGCGAGGTCGTCCAAGCCGTCAACGTGCCTGTCCAGGCCGTCGGCGGCCTCACCCTCGAGCAGGCCGTCCGTTGCCCGGAATACGGCGCCCCGCTCGTCGTCCTCGGCGCTCCGCTCACCATCGACGCCGACGCCTTCAAGACCGCCTCGGGCGACCTCGAGTCCTCCCTGCGCCTCATCTGCCAGAAGGTCCACGCCTACGGTGACGTCAAAGTCGGCCGGTAATCTTCCT
>VHCL01000138.1 GCA_016871725.1 Verrucomicrobiota bacterium
ATGCTGTAGTTCTCGTAGGCGCCGTTCTTGGGCGGGATCGGCGGGGTCGTATGCGTGCCGAGGCTGTCGGCTGGCTGCGGGATGCGCGTCAGGTCGGGGTTCCACTGGCCGTCCTTGCCGCCGAGCTTGTAGATGACCAGGTCGAGGGAAGGCACGACGTAGAGGCAGAACCCGCCCGCGCCGGTCTTGTAGAACGCATCGCGCGGGGCGCCGACGATCTGGCCGGCCTGGTTATGTTCGAACTGCAGGCTGAAGGGGAAGTGCGGGTTGTAGGGCAGGGTCTGCTGGCAGAGCTTGATATAGTCGGCCGGGATGAGCTGCTGGTCTTGCCAGCGGCCGCCCTGCGCGAGGCAGTAGCCGAAGCGGGCGGCGTCGGTGGCGCGGAGGGCGATCGAGCCGGCGCCGTTGGCGTGGGCCATCGTCACGTCACCGCGGTAGAGACAGTAGCCCCAGGGACCCCAGCCCATCGGCCGGGCGAATTTCTCTTCGATGTAGGCCGGCAGTTCCTTGCCCGTCACGCGGCGGAGTACCATCGAGGCGATGTGCGGCGCCGGGGACGAATAGGAATAGCCTTCGCCGGGGGCCGTCCAGAGCGGCACGCGCAGAGAAGAGCCGTCGACGTCACGGATATCCTGTCCCTTGGAGGGCTTGAGCGGCTGGGCCGTGCCGCGGATGACGCCGGACGGCGTGGCGCCTTCGCCGTTGTGGCCTGAGGTCATGCAGAGCAGGTGGCCGAGGCGGATGTCGGCCTCGCGCGGGTCGCGCAGGGGGAACGCCTCGGGCAGGAGTTCCGGCGTATAGACCTTGGTGTCGAGCCCTTGGGGCAGCTTGGACTTATACTCCTGCAGCATCACCCCGCAGGCGATGCTCGTGAAGCCTTTGCCCGTGGAGGCCATGTCGGGGTTGGCGTTGCGGCGGGCCTTGCCGAAATACTTTTCGAAGACCAGGTAGCCTTTCGAGATCACGACCAGTCCGCCGTTTTCGGTATTGGAGCGCTCGACGGCGCGGTAGGCTTGTTCGAGCTTAGCCATGTCCATGCCAGCGAGGGCGCGGGACTCGGCGGCGTCCTTCGGGGTGCGCCAGCCGCCTTGGGCATCGGACGGCGGGAAGTAGTCGGCGGCGGAGGCGGAGAGCGAGAGGAGGGAGAGGAAGACGAGTTTCATCGAGTATGGAGTATTGAGTATGGAGTATCGGGGATGGCGCAAGGGTTTGACGAAGAGGAAGGGCGGGGTCATAGGAATCATATGAACCGACTGCTACCCCTCGTCGTCGCGCTGCTGTGCGCCCCGCTGTTCGCCCAAGCCCCGAGCCAGGTCGCGGCTGCGCCGGCCTTCAAGGTCTCCGCCCGGGCCGAGCGGGCTGACGCCACCTACCAAGTCGGCGAGAAGGTCACGTTCACCGTCGCCGTCGAAGAAAAGGGCAAGCCCGTCGCCGGCGGCCTGATCGACTGGGTCATCGTGAAGGACGGACTGCCGACGGAGCAGAAGGGCTTCGCGCCGGTCGTCGACGGCAAGGCCACCGTCGGCGGTTCGTTGAGCGAGCCAGGCTTCCTGCAGCTGAAGGTCACCGCGCATCGTCTTGATGCGCGCAGCAAGCCCCTGGCCGTCTCGGCCATGGCCGGGGCCGCCATCGAGCCGACCAAGATCCCGCGTAGCCTGCCGGTGCCGGAGGATTTCGACGCTTTCTGGGAAGGCATGAAGCGGAAGCTCGCGGCCGTCCCGGTCGCGCCGACGATCCGTCCGGTGAAGGCGCCGCTTCCGGGCGTCGAGTCCTTCGACGTCACCGCGCCGGCGCTGGGCCTGCCGATTTCCGCCTACCTGGCGAAACCGGCCGGTGCCAAGCCCAAGAGCCTGCCCATCATCCTGACCGTGCATGGCGCGGGCGTGAACGACAGTTCGCTCGGCGGTTCGGCCAGCTGGGCGAGCAGGGGTTTCATCGCCATGGACATGAACGCCCATGGCCTGCCGAACGGGAAGCCCAAGCAGTTCTATGCCGACCTTTATGCCGGCCCGATGAAGGGCTACCGCTATGAGAACCGTCAGGACCGGGAGAAGGGCTATTTCACCGGCATGATGCTGCGGCTCGTGCGGGCGATCGACGTCCTCACCGCGCAGCCCGAATGGGACGGCAAGCACGTGGTCGTCTCGGGGACCAGTCAGGGCGGATTCCAGGCCATCGCCGCCGCGGGCATCGACGGACGCGTCACCTTCTTCGCCGCCGGCGTGCCGGCGGGCTGCGATCACAGCGGCATGCTGGTCGGTCGCATCGCCGGCTGGCCCAAGATCGTCCCCGTCGAAGGTGGCAAGCCTGACGCCGCCGTCCTCGAGGCCTCTCGTTACGTCGACTGCGTGAACTTCGCCGCGCGCACCAAGGCGAAGGGAGCCTACTTCACCGTCGGCTTCATCGACACGGTCTGCCCGCCGACGAGCGTCTACGCCGCCTACAATCAGCTACCGATTCCCAAGGAGATCTACGACGACATCCCCAGCGGGCACAGCCATTCGCAGGCCGCCCGTGACGGCATGACCAAGGCGGTGATGAGGCATGTGGGTAGATAGAGTATCGAGTATGGAGTATGGAGTATGGAGTATAGGGGAGGCAGAACTCAAAGGGGGCAGCATCGGGAGACCGGATAGTTGGATGAGGTTCATAAGGTAGGGGCGTGCGGCCCGCACGCCCGAGGATGACCGGGCCGGTGATCCCTACCTTAGGCCGCAGGTAACATTCCGGTCCCCCTTTGAGTTGGTGTATCCTTTCAGGTGACCGGAGGGTGGAAAGGCTGGTAACCTTTGGGTCCAAGGGTTGTCATAAGGTCACCCCGATGAGACTGCTCTGTGCGTTCCTGCTGACCCTGCTGGCCTTGCCGGCGGCCGAGCCGATTTACGAGACCAAGAACCTGGTGGCTTGGTGCATCGTGCCGTTCGACAATCAGAAGCGGACGCCTGAGCAGCGGGCCGCGATGGTCGCGAAGACGGGACTGACCAAGGTCGCCTACGACTGGCGTAAGGAACATGTCGCCGAGTTCGAAGCCGAGATCCTGGCTTATAAGAAGCACGGGCTGGATTTCTTCGCGTTCTGGTCGACGCACGACGAGGCCTTCCGGCTTTTCGAGAAGCACCGGCTGAGCCCGCAGATCTGGGTCATGGCCAAGGAAAAGGGGTACGATCAGGA
>VHCL01000139.1 GCA_016871725.1 Verrucomicrobiota bacterium
AGCGTCCTGAACACCGTCGCCGGCGTGAAGGAGCTCGGCCTCGAAGTCTGCTGCACCCTCGGGATGGTCAGCGAACAGCAGGCCGCCCGCCTCAAGCAGGCCGGCTGCGACGTCTATAACCACAACCTCGATACCTCGCGCGAGCATTACTCCAAGATCATCACCACCCGCACCTACGACGACCGTCTCCAGACCCTCTCGAACGTCCGCAAGGCGGGCCTCGAGGTCTGCTCCGGCGGCATCATCGGCATGGGTGAGACGGTGGACGACCGCCTGAAGATGCTCGTCGAGCTCGCCCAGCTCGATCCCCAGCCGGACTCCGTGCCGATCAACGCCCTCGTCGCCGTCGAAGGCACGCCGCTCGCCGGCCGCAAGTTCGTCGACACCATCGAGTTCGTCCGCACGGTCGCGGTCGCCCGCATCCTGATGCCGAAGGCGATGGTCCGCCTCTCCGCCGGCCGCGCCAGCATGAACGACGAGACGCAGGCCCTCTGCTACCTCGCCGGCGCCAATTCGATCTTCCTCGGCGAGAAGCTCCTCACCACGGGCAATCCCGACATCGAGGAGGACATGAACCTCATGAAGCGTCTCGGCCTGCACCCGATGCATCCGGACGAAGCGCGCCGCATCCATCGCGGCGAGATCGCCCCGGCGGACGCCAAGCCGGCCGAGTGGCCGAGCGTCGCCGAATTCGCCGCCGCCCACGCGGCCGAAGAATCCTGCGGTACCGGCGGCTGCGGCTGCAAGTGACATGGCCGTCGTCTTCGTCACCGGCAGCGACACCGGCGTGGGCAAGACCCACGTCGCCGGCCTGCTCGCGCGCCGCCTCGCCCGCGACGGTTTCACGCAGGTCATCAAGCCTGTGGAATCCGGCGCCGGCTTCGGCCGTCCGTCCGACGCCCCGAAGGCGGCCGGCGACTGGGCCGAACCGCATACGCTCATCTCGCTCCCGCGTCCCATCGCCCCGCTCGCCGCAGCCAAGCAGGCCCGTAAGAAGGTCGACCTGGCCACGCTCCTGAAGCTCTACCGCGCCCTCCCGCCGGCCCCGTGCCGCGTCGTCGAAGGCGCCGGCGGCGTCGCCGTACCGCTCGATCCGAAGGGCCAGGACTGGGCGGACTTCGCCGCGGCGATCAAGCCGACGGTCGCCATCGTCGTCGTCGAAGACCGGCTCGGCGCGATCAACCAGGCCCGCCTTTCCATTGCCTACCTGCGTCGCCGTTACGACGGCCCCATCGGCGTCTGGCTCAACGCGATCAAGAAGCCTTCGAAGGAGGTCGCCGCGAGCAATCGCGCCGGCCTGCAGGCTTCCTGGATCCCGTTGCTCGGTGAGTCCGGCCGCGGCCTCAAGTCCGCCCGCTTCCACTTCCTGCCGCGGTGAACGAAGCCCTGCTGCAGCGCCTGCGTCAGTCCCTCGCCCAGCGCGAAGGGTCGTCGCTGCGCCGCAAGCTGACGGCCCGGGCCGCGGACGACTCGCGCGTCAACCTGGCCGACAACGATTACCTCGGCCTCTCGCGCGATCCGGCGGTCATCGCCGCCGGCATGGCCGCCTTGCAGGAATGGGGCGCCTCGGCCGCGGCCTCGCCGCTCGTCACCGGTTACACCGAGATCCACCAGCAGCTTGAGCGGACCCTCGCCGCCTGGCAGGGCTACGCGCACGCCCTCGTGATGAACACCGGCTTCGCGGCCAACTCCGCCGTCCTCGGCGGGCTGCCGAAGAAGGGCGACGTCGTCCTCGCCGACCGGCTCGTCCACGCGAGCATGCTCGACGGCATCCTCGCTTCCGGCGCCCGCCTGCGTCGCTTCGCCCACAACGACCTCGACGCGCTCGAGCTCATGCTCCACGAAGAGCCCGCCCTCGACGGCGTGATCTTCGTCGTGACGGAGAGCGTCTATTCGATGGACGGCGACAGCCCGGACCTGCCGCGGCTGGCCGCGCTGCGGAAGCGTTTCGGTTTCTGCTGGGTGCTGGACGAAGCCCACGCCACGGGCTGGTATGGCGCGACGGGCACGGGTCTCCAGGAAGCCCGCGGCGTGCCCGCCGCCGCCGACATCGTGGTCGGCACGCTGGGCAAGGGCCTCGGCTCGCAGGGCGCCTACGTGCTCTCGCACGCGCCGGAGGTCCGCGACGCCCTGATCAATTTCGCCGGTGAGTTCGTCTATTCGACCTACCTCGCGCCGTCCTGCGCCGCCGCCGCCCTCGCCGCCATCGGGCGCGTGCGAGACATGTCCGGTGAACGAGGCGAACTCCACGCGCTCTCGCAGGCTTGGCGCGACGGACTCGTCGAAGCCGGGTTCGCGGTGCCCACGGGCGATTCGCCGATCATCCCGCTCATCCTGGGCGACTCGGACGTCACCCTGCGATACGCCACCGCCCTGCGCGCGGCCGGCTTCATGGTCTCCGCCATCCGTCCGCCCACGGTGCCTGTGCGCACCGGCCGCATCCGCATCTCGCTCCGCCGAGGAATTTCTCCCGCCGTGCTTTCCTCCTTTGTCTCCGCCTTGAAGGGCGTCTCGCCATGAAGATCGGCTGGATCGGCGGCTGGGGCGTCTCGCTCGAAGAGATGAAGGCCCTCGCCGTGGCGCATGCGCCCGACGCCGAGCACCTCATCTACCCGCCCGTCATGGGCGCCGCCGAGAACCTGACCGGCTGCGACGCGATCATCGCGTGGTCGCTCGGCGCGCACCTCGTGCTCGAGGCCGGCGCCCGCGGGGTGAAGTTCCCGGCCAAGGTGCTGCTCTTCGCCCCGTTCACGTCCTTCTGCTCCGAGCACGGCAAGTGCGGCAAGCACTCGGAGACCCAGGTGAAGTGGCTCCGCCGCTGGCTCGACACCGACGCCCCGGCGGCCTTGGCCGATTTCCGGAAGCGCGCCGGCCTCGCGCCCATGGTCGGTGACGCCTTGCCCTATGAGCAGGAATACCTGCGGGCCGGCCTCGACATCCTCGCCCAGCCCGCGGGCATCTCGCTGATCACCTACGGACGTCAGGGGCTCAACCCCGGTTGGGAGGCCTATGTGGGGGACCGGGATACGCTCCTGAACGCCGAGGGCGTTTGCCAAGCCGTCGTCGGCTGCCAGACTGTGGAAGGACTCGGGCACGACCTGCGCGAGTTCCTCGCCCCCTGACCCCATGCGCTTCGACGAACGAGCCGAGAGCT
>VHCL01000140.1 GCA_016871725.1 Verrucomicrobiota bacterium
TCTCGTATCTTCTGTACAACCGAGCCTCTGAGCCTTCGGTCCTCTAGTTTTGTATCCCTGGCCAACCGACCAACTGTTCAACCGATCAACTAACTAATATGACGACGCTTCGCGCCGCGCTTACGAGATAATTCCCTTCACCACCTTCGCCGGCTCGACTCCGGTCAGGCGGAAATCGAGTCCCTGGTGACGATACGTGAAGCGCTCGTGATGGATGCCCATGAGGTGCAGGATGGTGGCGTGCAGGTCGTGCACGTGCACGGGATCCTTGGCCACGTTGTAGCTGAAGTCGTCGGTCTCGCCGTAGCTGGTCCCGGCCTTCACGCCGCCTCCGGCCATCCATAGGGTGAAGCAGCGTGGGTGGTGGTCGCGACCGGCCTCCGGGCTGTCCCACTTGCCCTGGCCGGCGACGCCGCGGCCGAATTCGCCGCCCCAGATGACGAGGGTGTCCTCGAGCAGGCCTCGCCGCTTGAGGTCCTTGACCAAGGCGGCGCTGGGCTGGTCGGTGTCCCGGCAACGCGCGGTGCACCAGGAGGTGAGGCGGCTGTGGTGATCCCAATCCGGGTGGAAGAGCTGGACGAAACGGACGCCGCGCTCGATCAGGCGACGGGCGAGGATGCAGTTCGAGGCGTAGCTGCCGGGGCGCCGTGAATCCGGCCCGTACAGTTCGAAGACTTCGTCCTTCTCGTCGCTGAGGTCGGTGAGCTCCGGCACGCTGGCCTGCATGCGGAAGGCCATCTCGTACTGACGGATGCGGGTGGAGATCTCGGGGTCGCCCGAACGAGCCAAGGCCTGCTGGTTCAGCGCGCCCAAGGTGTCCAGCATCTCGCGGCGGAGCTCCCGCGGCAGGCCGTCGGGGTCGCGGAGGTAGAGCACGGGGTCCTTGGCGCTGCGCAGTTTGACGCCTTGGTAGCGCGACGGCAGGAAGCCGCTGCCCCAATAGTGATCGTACAAGGGCTGGTCGCTCGGGCGCTGCATCTTGGAGAGCAGGACGAGGTAGTCCGGGAGGTTGCGGTTCTCGCTGCCGAGGCCGTAGCTTGCCCACGCGCCTAGGCTCGGCCGGCCGGGGATCTGGTTGCCGGTCAGGAACTGCGTCATGGCCGGCGCATGGTTGATCTGGTCGGTGTGCATCGACCGGATGACGCACAGGTCGTCCGCCACGGTCCGGAGGTGGGGCAGCCATTCGCCGATGTTCTGGCCGCTCTGTCCGCAACGCTGGAACTTCGTGGCCGCGGGCTTGATCAGCTGCTTCTGGCCCGAGGTCATGGTGGTCAGACGCTGGCCGCGGCGCACGGATTCCGGCAGCTCGGTGCCGGCGAGCGCCGCGAGGCCCGGCTTCTCGTCGAAGAGTTCGATCTGCGAAGGACCGCCCGATTGGGTGAGGAAGATGACGCGCTTGGCCTTGGCCGCGAAGTGCGGGAGGTGCGGCAGTCCCGGCTTGCCGGCCCCGTCCGCGGCCAGGGCCCGGCCGACGAGCGTCGAGAGCGCCATGGCGCCGAGCGAGAGCCCGGTGCACTGGCCGAGGAAGTAGCGGCGCGAAGGGTCGAGAGGGTCAGGGCTCATGCGAGTCGGTGCAGTTTATAAGGGTAGACGCCGCCGCTGGCCCACTGGCAGACGTAAAGGTCGCCGCGCGTGTCGACGCACACGTCGTGGCAGTTGTTGAAGACGGGCTGATCCTGCAGCATCAGCTGGAGGCGGCCGTCGACGTAGGTCGGCTCCTTGCCGCCGGGGTTCGAGACGACCCGGCCGGCTTCGTCGAGGATGGTGACGAAGCCGCGGCCCTGCCACATGCGAGGGTCGTCGGGCTTGGCGCCGAAGCAGACGCCGGAGTAGAGGTGCCGGCCCGCGATGACGGGTCGGCTCACGTAGGCGCCATGCAGGTAGACGCCTTTCACGTGCTTGCCGTCCAGGGTGAACCAGTTGAACTCATTGCGCACGCGCTCGGTGCAGACGAGCAGGGGCTCGCCGCCGCGCGCGTCGATGGCCACGCCGTGGGCCTGCATGAACTTACCGGGGTTCGTGGGCTGGGTGCTCTTGCCACCGAACTTGCTGAGGTATCGGCCGTGCCGGTCGAACCGCAGGATGAACTGCGAGCCGTAGCCGTCCGCGACGTAGACGTCCCCGTTGGGCGCGGCCACGGCTTCGGTCGGGGCGTAAGGTTCCTTGTCCGAGTAGGCGCCGCACTTCTGCGCATGGGGGAGTTCGAGCACGATCTCGCCCTTGAGCGTGGTCTTCACGACCCGACCGCCGCTGTCCACGAGCCAGAGGTGCTCCTTGCCGTCAGCTCCTCGCTCGAGACTGAGGCCATGGCCGGCGCCCATGCCGATGCTCCAGGCGTCGACGACCTTGCCGTCGGTGTCGAAGACGAGGATGTTGTTCTGCTTGTGGTTGGTGATGAGGTAGAGCCGGCCGTCGCCGGCCTGGACCATCTCATGGCAGTCCCGGACCGGATGCTTGGCCTTGTCGGCCTGGCACCAGAGCTTGTCCACCCGGTAGCGGAAGTCGCCGTGCCCGACGATCGCGCCATGATGCGCAGGCGTCGCCCCGGCTTGGGCGAGCACGCGCGGTGCGGCCAACGCGGCGATGCCGCTGGCGAGGAAGGAACGACGGGAGAGAGAGGACATTTGAAGAAGATGGCAGATGACAGAGATGGTTTCTTGGATTACCCTATACTCGATACTCGATACTCCATACTCTCATTCGTGGGTGATCGCCTCATCGAGGTTGAGGGTGAGGCTCGCGACCACGGTCCAGGCGGCGAGCTCGGCGAGGTCGGCGCCGGCGGCATGGGTGCGGGGTGCGCTGGCCGACCTTGAGGAAGCGGGCGGCGGCGTCCGGCTGGGCACGATAATGATCCCGCGCCTTCATGAGCGTGCGGCCGAGGAGGGCGGCTTCCTGGTCGTTGGCTTCGCGGGAGAGCACCCGACGGAAAAGCGACTGGATTCGGGTGGCGTCGCCGCCCTCCCGCAGGAGTTCCGCGGCGATGGCCTGCGAGGCTTCGAGGTAGGTCGTGTCGTTCTGCAGGGTGAGCGCCTGCAGCGGGGTGTTGGTACGGCTGGTCCGGACCTCGCACGAGCGTCGCTGCGCGGAGTCGAAAAGGAAGGTGGGCGCGATGGAGCGACGCCAGAAGGCATACAGGGTCCG
>VHCL01000141.1 GCA_016871725.1 Verrucomicrobiota bacterium
CAGCCAGTCGAGGAGCTCGGGGTGCGTGGGCTGGCTGCCCATGCGTCCGAAGTCGTTCGGCGTATCGCTCAGGCCCCGGCCGAAGTGGTAATGCCAGACGCGGTTGACGATGACGCGCCAAGTGAGCGGATTGCGATCATCTGTGATCCACTTCGCCAAGGCCACCCGTCGGGCGCCTTCCGGGGCGTCGGCGGGCAGGTCGAACCGGGAGCCCGGCTCCGTGGTGAAGGGCAGGGTGCCCGGGCCGACTTCCTTGTCGGGCTGCTGGACGTCGCCGCGCTTCAGCACGAAGATCGGGCGCGGCTTGCCGCCATTGGCGCCGGTGCCCACGAAGGAGCCGGTGCCCTTGTGGATAGTGCCGACGTACGCGACCTGCGGGGCAGGCAGGGCGGCGAGTTCCTTGGCGACCTTGGAGCGGGCGGCGGTGAGCTCGGCGAGGCGGGTCAGGTCGGTCGCGGCGACCTTGTTCGAACCCTTGCGGATCTCCGTGCGCTCGCGCTCAAGCTGGGCGATGCGGGCGCCGTCGCGTTCGGTCTTGGGGCCGTAGAAATATCCGTCGGTTAGGTTGAGCCTTCCCCAGCGCGGGCCGGCCTCGATGCTGTCGAGTGAGGTCACGTTGGCGCCCAAGGCGACATTGCGGCCCTTGGGGTCGATGGCCTGGAGTTCGGCCACGGCGAAGATGTAGTCGTTCCTACGAAGGGCGAGTTTGGTGGCCGTCACACGCAGGTAGCGTCCCTTCAGTCCTTTCAGAGGTAATCGCTGCGGCTTCACGCCGGGGTTCGGGACGTCGGCACCGGTGAAGTCGGCGATGGTGGTCACCCCTTGGACGAATTTCGCGTCGTCGGACAGCTCGACCTTGTATCGGAGCGGGAAGCCGAAGCCGGCGCCGATGTTGTTATAGGTGTCGTGGCAGCCCGTCAGGATGACCTCGGTGAGTTCGCGGGCGACGCCGAGATCGACCTGCGCCCATTTCGTGGCGGACTGCTCCTTGGAGATCGCGCTGTGGTAGCCGTACTCCGGGCGCTCGACGGCGGCGGTGCCCTGCTTCAGTTCGTCGATGAGCTTGCCGATGAGCGTCACCCGGCGGGTGTCGACCGTCGCGATCCGTTCGTTGACGGCCTTGATCTCGCCGTCGAGACGGGTGCGCTCGGCGACCAGCGGGGCGCGTCGCTTCGCCGCGACGGGGTCGACGTCGAAAGTCTTGTCGGCCCGGTCCAGGGCCGCGAAGACGGCCTGCAGGCGGTAGTAATCTTCCTGCTTCACGGGGTCGAACTTGTGGTTGTGGCAGCGGGCGCACTGCGCGGTCGTCGCCAGGAAGGCTCCGGTCGTGTTGGCGACCATGTCGTCGCGGTCGAGGGCTCGGGCGATCTTTCCGTCGAGCTTGGTCTCGGGAAGTTCGGCGTGGCCGATGAAATCCCAGGGGCCGGCCGAGATGAACCCTTGGGCCACGTGGCCATCGAGGGTGTCGGGGTACAGCGTGTCGCCGGCCAGCTGCTCCTCGACGAAGCGGGCGTAGGGCTTGTCCTCGTTGAAGGCGCGGATGACGTAGTCGCGGTAGGGCCAGGCGTTGGGCCGGAGCTTGTCCTTGTCGAGCCAGTGGCGACCCCAGCGCTCACCGTAGCGTGGCGAGGCCAGCAGTCGGTCGGCGGCCCGGCCGATGGCCGCGGGCAGGTCCTGGGCGGCCTCTTGCTCGAAGGCATCGAGCTCTTCCGGTGTGGGCGGCAGGCCGATCAGGTCGAAGTTGAGCCTACGGAGGATCGTGCGGGCGTCGGCGACGCCTGAGGGCCGCAGGCCTTTCTCCCGGAGCTTCGCCAGGATGAACCGGTCGACGGGGTGGGCCGCATCGCCGGAGGGCAAGGCGGGCTTGGTCAGGGGCTTCAATGACCACCAGTCCATAGGGTCGGCCTTTTTCAGGGAGGCGGATTCCGGCCAGACCGCGCCTTCGGCGATCCAGCGTTTCAGGACATCGACCTCGGCGCCGCTGAGCCGTGCTCCCTTTGGCGGCATGCGCGTCTCCTTGTCCTCCGTCGTCACGAACCTGATGAGCGGACTCTCGCCGGGCTTGCCCGGGATGATGTTCGGCGCGTGGCTGTCGCCGCCGTGGAGGGCGACCTCGCGGTCATCCAGCCGGAAATCGCTCTTCTGTTTCTTCGGCCCGTGGCACTCGACGCAGTGCTTTACGAAGATCGGCTTCACCTCCGACTCGAAGTACACGGCGGCGGAAACTTCGCCCAGCCCAAGAAAGCATAAGCCTATAGTTAGGCCTAAGGATTGGATGGACGGGGTGACCATAGGGATAGGTAATCCTTGGCCTCCCAATGTTCCAAACTTTTACTTGTCGGTCGGGGCCGGCAGCGCGGTGATCGGCCTGATGCGGCTCGGATCCTGGGCGCGGGGGCGCGGGTCGTGCCAGCGGGCGCGCGGAGCGGGGGCCTGCGCGTCGAGCCAGGCGCCGAGGCGCAGACGGAGTTCGGCCACCGAGCGGGCGGCGCCGTCGCCGAAGGCCGAGCTGCCGGCGTCGTCGGCGTAGGTACGGACGGTGCCAGCGCGCATGCCTGGGAGCTGCAGCACGGCGGCGCCGACGGCGTCTCGGTCCTGGCCGGTGACCGCCGTGTAGATGGCGAGGTATTCGGCCAGTTGCTGGCCGGCGCGGAAGGCCTTTAGGCGCAGGCTTGGCTGCGGGCCGTCGGGTCCCGGATAGAACACCGCGAGGTCGTCGGGCTTCGTGAAGGAATCCTTCGTGCCGATCGTCTGCCAGGGCACGACGCCGTCGGCGCCCAGGGCCCAGCTCTCGGCGCACCAGGCGGCGTTGATGACGAGCGGCTGGCCGAGCTTGTTCACGCTCCCGTACATGTAGGTCAGCTTGCCGTCGCGGCGATTACGGCCGATCACGCGCTGCGGGTACTCGCGGAGCACCCCGGCCACCACGTCGACGTTCGTGACGCCGTCGAGGAGGTCGCGTTGCCACTCGGGACGAGAGATGTCGATGCGGAAGGCCGTGCGGACGTCGCCGTAAGGCGCGGCGGCCTTCCAGAATTCCTCCCCGAACCGGCGGATGGCCCAGAAGTCCTGCGTGTGCTGGGGTTCGTCGTAGATCCAGGTCGCGGAGCTCGTC
>VHCL01000142.1 GCA_016871725.1 Verrucomicrobiota bacterium
CAACCCTGCTCCTCACGCTTGGCCTGAACGCCCAGACGATCACCATCGCGCCGGCGCCCGTCGATCGCGCCGCGCTGGTCGCGGAGTTCGTCCTGCCGGAGGACGCCGCCAGACCCACGCGTGCCGCGAAGGCCGATGGCACGAGCCTGCCAGTCCAGGTCCATGACGACGGCAAGGCCTGCATCGTGGTCGGCTTCCTTCGGGCCGGCGAATCTCTGACCCTGAACCTATCGAAGACCGGCGGCGCCGGCGGCGAAACCGTCCGCCTCCGCCCCGGGGCCGACGGCATGGTGCTCAGCGCAGCCGGAGCCGAGGTGCTTAACTTCCGGACGGATAAGACGAAGAAGCCTCGCGCCGACATCAAGGATGAGATTCTTCGCGCCGGCTACCTGCACCCGGTCCGCTCCCCCTCCGGCGCGATCGTTACGGGCGACTACCCGTCTAACCATGCCCACCATCACGGCATCTGGACGCCCTTCACCAAGGCGGTGTTCCAAGGGCGCGCCACCGACTTCTGGAACATGCAGTCGAAGAAAGGCGAAGAGCAGCTGCGGGCCATCGGGCGGACCTGGGCCGGCGAAGTCCATGGCGGCTTCGACGCCGTACTGCTTATGACCGACCTGAGCGGCCCCGCCCCGATCGATGCGCTCATCGACCGCTGGTCAGTCCGAGCTTATGCGGTGACTGGCGCCCCTAAGGCTCTACACGTCTTCGACCTGAAAACCACCCAGACGTGCGCGACGAAAGACCCGCTCGAGCTGCCCGAATATCACTACGGCAGCTTCGGCCTGCGCGGACCGGACGAATGGGACGGCAAGGACGGCGCCCGCTTCCTGACGTCCGAGGGCGTCACCGACCGCAAGAAAGGCGATGGCACCCGCGTCCGCTGGTGTTACTTGGGCGGCAAGACCGAAGCCGGGATCTCCGGCACCGCCGTGCTGGGCTTCCCTGACAACTTCCGCTTCCCGATGCCCCTGCGTCTGCATCCGGACATGCCCTACTTCTCGATCGTCCCCCAGAAGCTGGGCGCCTTCTCCATCGAGCCCGGCAAAGCCTACGTCACCCGCTACCGATTCATCGTCACCGACGGCGAACCCGACGCCAAACTCTTCGATGCCTGCTGGAACTCGCTCGCCCATCCGGCGGTGGTGAAGGTGGTAAAGTAGGTATTAGCGGATAGCGGTTGGCGGTTAGCGGCTAGGAAATGCAACGTCAGGTCTCAGGTCTCGGCTGCGGGTACGGGGACAGGTATCAGCCCCGGGACCTGCACCCGAACCTGAACACCTGAACCAGATGCCCGATGGCCGAGACCCGAGACCTGAAAATATCTTTACTGTATCCGACTGGTTTCCAGCCTCCCCTTGACTTGAATTTCAGCGAAGTCCGTTGGCTTGCCATTAGGCCCTGCAAGCCGACACTCCTCTCGCCCCATGAAAGCCATTCGCCCGTTGCTCTTCCTCCTGACCGCGGTTGCCCAAGGCATGGGCGCAGGACATGACCCGATCGTGCTCACGGCCAGCCAGCTCTCCATCGCCACGGGGAAACCGTCGTTGGTCAACATGACCGACGGATCGACTTATCTGCCGGTGTGGTCGCTTTCCGGCGGCACGGAAGGACAGTCTGTCGCCGGCCTCGTCGCCCTACCCGCTGATTGTGCGGCGGTGAAGGTCGAGATCGTCGTGACGACCGATGAACCCGCGAAGGAAGCCGGCATGGAAGACGTCTACCGCGTCCATTTGGGACAAATGATCGAGGGTCAGCCGCTCTCGGCCCGATACCTCGGCAACCCGATCCGCACCCCCGTGCCGACGAAGCCTTTCGTCACCCGCACCATCGTGCTCGAATCCTACCGGAGCGTCATCCCGGGCGCCCCGCTCAGCGTGCGCATCCAGAGGGAGCCGAAAGACCCGGCCAACACCTTCGTGCGTCCCGCCGGACTGGCCTTGGTGAAAGTGACGCCGCTCGCCGCGACCCCGAAGCCCTTCGTCGTCGAAGACAGCCCGGGCTATAACTCCTGGCCGATGATGCAAGCGATCGGCGACAAGCTGGTCTGCGTCTATAGCCGCGGCTCCGGGCACACCATCCACGAAGACAGCCGAAAGGCCTATGCGCGCACCTCCTCCGACCGCGGCCGCACCTGGACGCCCGAGACCGTGGTGGCCGACACGCCCGGCTTCGGCGAAGTCGCGGTGGGCAAGGGCCTCGACTCCAAGGGCGCGGCGCTCTTCTGGATCCGCCGCGTCGGCAAAGAATGGCACCAAGACCTTTACCGCACCACCGATGGCGTGAACTTTAAGCTGGTCGTCACCCCGAAACTTTCCCCGGCGCCCGTCCAGATCACGGACATCTTCACTGTGCCGAAGGTCGGCCTGATCTGCCTATGGTTCTCCGGCGGCTACGCCGAAGGCAATGACCACGCCTGGGGCACGCTCACCAGTACGGATGATGGGGCCACCTGGAAGCAGACGACCATCGAGTCCGGCCTGAGCAAGGCCGAATGGCCGACCGAGCCTTCGGCGGTCCACCTCGGCGAGGGCAAGATCCTCGCGATCGGACGTTGTGAAGTCTGGGGCGGCGGCACCACGGCCCGCGCCCAGCACCAGCTGACCTCCACCGACTATGGTGTCACCTGGAAGCGCTCCCAGACCAATATCGGGGAAGTCATGGGCTCAACCCCCACCCTCGTGCTCGACGCCAAGACCGGCCTGGTCAGCAATTATTACTACCAGCGCGGCAAGGGCGGCGTGCTCCGTCGTCGCATCGTCGACCCGCACTTCATCTTCGATCGCCCGCTCGCCTGGCCCGTCTCCGAGGCGATCGCCGTCGGCAGCGAAGACCCGACTGAAGCCGGCAACATCAACGCCACCTTCATCGGAGACACCCACTACCTCGCGCTCTACTCCGGGCACGGCAAGAACACGTCCGTCCTCGTGACGGAAGCGGCGGCACCGGGCAAGAGGTAGGGACAGATAAGCGGTTTGCGGCTGGCGGTTAGCGGTTGGGAATACACACGCTTCAGGTGGCAGCCCCAGGTGGCGGGTTGCGGGCAATA
>VHCL01000143.1 GCA_016871725.1 Verrucomicrobiota bacterium
TGGGCGTCGACGAGCGCCTGCTTGGCGGCCGGGCCCATCTCCTTGCTCGGGGTGACGTTGCCGATGCGGAAGTGCATCGTCAGCGGCATCATCTCCGGGTTCTTCTCCGAAGGGCATCCGGCCCAATGCGCGACGTCGGCGTCGCCGGTGGAATCGATCACCTGGCGGGCTTCGATGCGGACGAGTCCGTCCTTGTTGGCGACGATGACGGCGCTGATGCGTCCGCCCTTGGTCTCGACGTCGCAGACCAGCGAGTGGTAAAGGACGCTCAGGTGCTCGGAGTGGCGTCGGATGAGTCCGTCCATGAGCAGTTTGAACTCGTCGGTGTTCGGGATGTAGACCGAGCCCCAATACTTCGTGATGAGGTGGGCCGGCAGGTCGTCGATGCGTTTGGCGTCGGGCTTGGCGAGGCCGAGCTCGCGGAGGAACTCGAGCGCGATGCCCCGGACGACGAAGCGGCCGGTCGGCTTGTCGATCAGGCCGTCGAAGTAGGGCAGGCCGACCGCGGTGATGATGCCGCCGGCGAACCCGGCTCGCTCGATGAGGAGCGTCTTCGCGCCGGAGCGGGCGGCGGCGAGGGCGGCCGCGGAGCCGGCGCAGCCGCCTCCGCAGACCAATACGTCAGTCTTGATGGTTTTCATGATGAAATCTCAGCCCCAATATCGGGCGGTCTTACGCTTGAGGAAGTCGGCGCTGCGACGGAGCTGGTCGATGCCGTCGACGCCGTCCTCGATGCTGATCCAGCCGTCGAAGCCGACGCGCCTGAGCTCGGTGAAGATGGCGTCGTAGTCGTTGAGTCCCTTGCCGATCTCGCCGTGGCGGAGGCGCTTGGCGTAGCCGGCGGCGCCGCCTTCTTCCTTCCGGAGGTCATCGAGGGTGCCTTCGATGAGGTAGCGATCCGAGGCGTGCATGGTGACGACGCGATGCGAGACGCGTTTGAGCAGCTCGATGGGGTCGTCGCCGGCGATGTAGGCGTTGCTGGGGTCGTAGTTCACGCCGAAGCCGTCGGAGGGCAGGGCGTCCACCAGCGCGCAGAAGACGTCCATCTTCTGGGCGAACTCGGGATACAGCCAGAAGTCGTCCTTGTAGTGGTTCTCGAGGATGAGCGTCACGCCGTGTTCCTTGGCGTACGGGATGCAGGCGCTGATGCTATCGGCCGCCAGACGCACGCCTTCGGCGTCGGAGAGCTCCGGGCGACGCTGGCCGCTGAGCACGCGGCAGTAGGAGCCGCCCAGCGCCTGGGTCATGTCGATCCAGCGCTTCTGCTTGGCGATCTCGGCGTCGCGGAAGGCCTTGTCCGGATGCGTGAAGTCGGGCGAGCAGCAGAGCATCGGGATGGACATCCCTAGGTCCGCGACCTGGCGGCGGAAGACCGGCCAGTTCGAGGCGTCGGCCATCTCGAGGAAGCCGGCGTAGAATTCCAGGCCCTGGACGTCGAGCGTGGCGGCGAGAGAAAACCACTCGGACAGCTTCATGGTGCCGTCCTTGCAGAGGGCGTGCATGTAGGCCTTCGGGAAGGCGGCGATCTTCGGCATGGTCAGGCTTTCTGTCCCGGCAGGGTTTCGGGATCCTTCGGCGGATTACGGCCGATGAAGGGATGCTGTTCCAGTTCGACGACCGATCCGCTGATCGGGCCGGCTTCGTCGGCGAGCCAATAGATGGCGGCCGCGGCGATCTCGTCGGGCGAGATGAGGCGGCCGGCCGGCGCATAGACGCGGGGGAGGTCGGCATACCAGTCGGCCTTGAGGCCGTGGTCCTTCTTCCGCTGGGCTTCGTTCTCCGTGAGCACCCAGCCCGGGTTGATCTGGTTCACGCGCACGCCGTTGAGGCGGTGGAGGGTGTCGCCGAGGTTGCGGGTCAGGGTCGTCAGGGCGCCCTTGGAGACGCTGTAGGGCAGGAGGTTGGGTTCGCCGGAGTAGGCGTTGACGCTACCGATATTGAGCACCGCGCCACGGGATTTCGTCAGGTGGGGCAAGGCGGTCTGGATGAGCAGGAACGGGACCACGGTGTTCACCGCGAGCATCTTGTGGAAGAAGGCCGCGTCGGTGGTCTGGATATTGCCCTGGGCGACCAGCGCGGCGTTGTTCACCACGCCGTCGAGCTTACCGAAGGTCTTCACCGCGAGGTCGACCAGACGCTGCGGGCAGCCCGGCGAGGTCAGGTCCTCGATATGGACGACGCCGTTGGCCTTGCCGATCTCGGCGAGGGTCGCTTCGGCGAGTTCTCGCTCCAGCCCGTGGATGACGACCTTGGCGCCTTCGCGCACGCAGCGCTTGGCGATGGCCTTGCCGATGCCGGTCGTGCTGCCGGTGACAAGGATGACTTTGTCCTGGAGGCGCATGCTCAGACGGGCTTGAGGACGGATTTCACGACTTCGCCCTTGTGCATCTTCTCGAAGGCGGTGTGCCAGTCGGTGATGGGCCAGACGCCGCCGATGATCGGACGGACGTCGAACTGGCCGCTGGCCATGAGGGCGATGACGCGCTCCCAGATGGGCCAGTTGTGGCTGAAGCTGCCCTGCAGGGTCACGTTCTTCTGCACGAGGGGGTCGAGGTTGAAGCCGAGCGGCTGCGGACCCCAGCCGACCTTGCTGATCCAGCCCGCCGGACGGACGAGATCCAAGGCGATCTTCAAGGTCGCGGAAGCGCCGGCGGCGTCGATCACGCCGTCGCAGCCGAGTCCGTCGCGCTGCTGGGCCCAGGCCTTGGCGTCGCCGATGATGACCTCGCAGCCATACTGCTTCGCGATGGCGAGGCGATGGGCGTCCTGCGGGAGTCCGACCACTGCCACCTGCGCGCCGCACTGCTTCGCCATGGCGGCGCAGAGGATGCCGATCGTGCCGGGTCCGAGGACGATCACGCGGTCGCCGGGTTCGATGCGGGCGTTCTTCACCACGGCGTTGTAGGCGACGCAGCAAGGCTCGGTCAGGCAGGCCTGCTCGAAGGCGAGGTTGTCCGGCACGGCATGCAGGATGCGCTGCGGGACGCGGACATGCTTGG
>VHCL01000144.1 GCA_016871725.1 Verrucomicrobiota bacterium
GAAGATCTCCATCTCAGCGACGAGCTTCACGCGCTTGGTCTTCGGGTCGTAGACCTTGAGGGCGCCGCCGTATTCGTTGAACCAGAGGCGGCCGTCGGCCGCGAACTCGAGGTGCATCGGCTGCGGGAGGCCGGTGAGCAGCGTCTCGGTCTGGAAGCGGACGTCCTCGGGCTTGCCCTCGGCGGCGCGGGCGGCCGGGGCGGCGGCCAGCAGGGCGGCGCCGAGGAGGGAAAGGAGACGGACAGGGGAGTAAGCCATGGGAGGGTGACCTTGGGGAGGCGGTGGGGTTCCCGCAGGCTTGGGAAAAACGCCCCGAGGGCAAGTGGGCAGAGAGCTGCGCCTCGAGTATCGAGTATGGAGTATTGGGTATAGGGGGTGCACGGCCGCCGAATGGTGGCCGAGGGGTAGGGGCACGGCTACGACTTGCCCCGGGGAGCATGGCCGCGTGTTCCTAACCTCCCGCTTTTCTTCGGGGCATGTCTCACCTCTGGCCAACTGGCCAACGGTTCAACTGATCAACGGCGCGTAAGCGCTCAGATCAACCCGAGCTGCATCTTGCCGTCCTCGGAGATCATGGACTGGGTCCACGGCGGGTCCCAGACGATGTCGACGCGGGCCTGGTTGATGCCCGGGACGGCGAGGACGCGGTTGCGGGCGTCTTCGGCGATGACGGGGCCCATGCCGCAACCGGGTGCGGTCAGGGTCATGGCGACGACCACGCTGTGGCGGTCGGGCGAATTATCCAGGGGCTCGACCTTGAGCGAATAGACCAGGCCGAGGTCGACGATGTTCACGGGGATCTCGGGGTCGAAGACCTTCTTGAGGCTGTCCCAGACGGCTTCGTCGGAAGGCTTGCCCGTGTGGCCCGGGTGTTCGGCGGTGCCGACGGAACCGTAGGCGTCGGTCTTGCCCTCGTTCTCCGTGGCATCGGACGGCGGCTGCTCCCCGAGGGCGTCGGCGTCGGCGCCCTTGATGCGGAACATGCCCGTGTCGCAGACGACGGTGAAGTTGCCGCCGAGGCGGTGGGTGATGGTGACCTTGGTGCCCGCGGGGAGCACGGCGGGTTCGCCGGCGGGGATCACGGTCGCCTGCACGTCGCGCGCGAGGACGCGGTCGTGGGGGCTGGGCGTGTGGCGCTGGCCGGTGGTATCGTCGCTCATGTTCAGGCTTGGTGGAATTTGAGGCGGAGCATCTCGCGCACCGCGGCGGCGGCTTCTTCGTGGCCGACCTTGGCGAGGACTTCCTCGAGGAAGCCCTGCGCGAGCAGCTCCTGGGCCACCGACAGCGGGATGCCGCGGGCGCGCAGGTAGAAGAGTTCGGCGGGGTCGATCTGGCCGGTCGTCGCGCCGTGCGAGCACTTCACGTCGTTGGCTTCGATCTCCAGGCCGGGCAGGGAGTCCGCCTCGGCGTCCGGCGAGAGCAGCAGGTTGCGGTTCGTCTGGTAGGCGTCGGTGCGCTGGGCGTCCGGGGCGACCTTGATGAGGCCCGAGAAGATCGTGCGCGCCTTGCCGAGCAGGGCGTTCTTGAAGAGGAGGTCGGACTTGGCGTTGCCGGCCGCATGGACCTGGAGCGTGCGCTGGTCGAACTCCTGTTCGCCGGACGCGACGGAGATGCCGTAGAGGCGGACATCGGCGCCGGGGCCGTCGATGCGCACGGTGTTCTCGAGCCGCGCGCGGCGCGAGCCGACGGCGGCGTTGACGGAGCTGATGAGCGCGTCGCGGCCGCCGCAGGTGTTGTCGATCTGGAACGACTGCGTGGCGGAGCCCCAGGCCTGGACGGCGAGGCGGCGGACCTGCGAGCCCGTGCCGGCGTGGATGTCGACGGCCGAGATCGCGAGCGCGCGCTGGTCGGGCTTGGCGGCGAGATGGAAGTCGTGGATGTCGGCCGAGGCGCGTTCGCCGGCGATGACGAGCGCGTGCGGGAAGACCGCGACGCCGTCGGTGAGCGTCCAGGTGACGGAGACGAAGGGCTGCTTCACCTCGACGCCCTTGGGGACGTGGAGGACGTAGCCGGCGCGGAGCCAGGCGCGATGGAGCGCGGCGAACTTGTCGCCGCCGAGGAGCACGGGGTGCTTCAGGAGGTGTTCCTGGAGCAGGGCGGGGCGATTGCGGACGGCGTCCTCGAGGGATTCGAAGACCACGCCTTGGGCGACGAGCTCGGGCGCGAGCGTCGGCTTCAGCACGCAATGGCCGTCGACGTGGACGATGAGGCCGGCGGCGTCGGAGATCAGGCGCGAGCGCGCGATCAGGTCGGCCGTCTGGGCGGGCGTCGGGGCCGGCGCAGGGGCGTAGCCCTCGAGCGAGAGCGTGCGGGCGTCGGAGAAACGCCACTTCTCGTCGGCGCGCGTGGGCATCGGCAGCGACTGGAACGTATGCCAGCCCTGCTGGCGGAGCACGGCGAACCAATCCTGCGCACGGAACTGCGCGGTCTCGGCGGACTGCCGGGCGACGTCGAGGACGCCGGCGGGGGCGGTGGCGACGGCGCTCATCCGACGGACCCTTCCATCTGCAGCTCGATGAGGCGCTTCAGCTCGACGGAGTATTCCATCGGGAATTCCTTCACCAGGTCGTTGACGAAGCCGTTCACGGCGAGGGACATCGCCTCGCCTTCGGAGAGGCCGCGCTGCATCATGTAGAAGATCTGCTCGGCCGAGACCTTGGAGACGCTGGCCTCGTGCTGGACCGAGTTCTTGCGGCCGCGCACGGAGATCGCCGGGTAGGTGTCGGTACGGCTGTGCTCGTTGATGAGCAGGGCGTCGCACTCGGTGTTGTTACGGCAGTTCGAGAGGGTCTTCGGGATGTGGACCAGGCCGCGGTAGGTCGAACGGCCTTCGCCCACGGAGATCGACTTCGCGATGATGTTCGAGGTCGTGTCGTCGGCCGCGTGGATCATCTTCGCGCCGGTGTCCTGGTGCTGGCCGTCGTTGGCCAGGGCGATGGAGAGCACCTCGCCGCGGGCGCGCTTGCCGCGC
>VHCL01000145.1 GCA_016871725.1 Verrucomicrobiota bacterium
GACGGCGAGAAGCCAGGCGAACTGGTGACCATCTACGACGTCTGGGCCGACGCCCAGCAGGCTGAGGCGTGCCTCGACAAGCTCTGCGCCCGCCTCGAGGAACTCAAGGCCATGGCCGTCGACGCCCTGCCTCCCGGCCTGCACAACGCCGCGAAGACGCATCGGACGCCGACCGAGACGCTCAAGCTGATCGCGCAGCTGGCCGACTGATCACTCCGCACGGAGCCAGGCCAGCGAGGTCTTCCGGATCCGCAGGACGTTGAGGTAGGTCTTCTGCGCGCCGTCCCCCGCGCAGTAACCGAAAAGCACGTCGTCGCCGACGAAATGGATGGCCGTGTAGCAATACCATCCGTCGGGATCGCCTTCGAGCAGCTTGGGCCGGCCCCAGGTGGCCCCGCCGTCCTTCGAGATCGCGGCGACCAACGGGCTCCGCCTGCCCTTCGGGAACGGGAACCGTCCGGAGTGGTCATTGTAGATCGCCAGGAGTTCGTCCGACCCCGGGATCCTCTTGATGCTGGCGGGGGAGACCGGCGAAGCCAACGTGGTCGGCGTCGGCGCGCTCCAGTTCTTGCCGCCATCCGTCGAAGCCAAGCCGTATTGGAAGCCGCCGTCGGTCCGCGCCCAGGAGAACAGCGTGCCGTCGGCCCTTTCGACGACACCCGGTTCCTGGAGGCCGCTCCCGGAACGGATCGGCATCGCCCACCAGGTCGCGGCCTCCTGCCATTTCTGGCCGTCGTCATCGGAATAGATCCAGTGGGCGGTGGCCCGGGAATCGAAGGAGCGGCTGCTGAGCGGATCCTGGCCGCGCGAACGATGGAACGCCAGCGGCAGGAGCAACCTGCCCTTGGCGGTCTGGATGAGCCGGTCGTTGTTGACGACGAAGTAGCCGGGAGCCGGCAGGATGAGCCGCGGAGCCGACCAGGTCAGGCCGTCGTCGTCAGAGGTCCGCAGGTACGGCCGGCAGTCCAGCCAATCGTTCTTCACGAGGTAGGTCAGGTGCAGCTTGCCGCTGGCCGCGCGGAGCAACGAGACGCTCATGACATTATAACGGCCTTCGTTCTCGACGACGGTCCGCGGCGCGCTCCAGGACAGACCCTGGTCATCCGAGTGGATCTGCGCGAGGCGGGCCGGACCGTGGTCCTCGCCCCGCCCTCCGTAATAAGCGGTATAGATGAAGATGATCCGGCCGTTCCGGAGGGTCGCGAAAGCCCCCTCCGAGTTGCGCGGATTGGCGGGCGCCGGCGCCATGGTCAGCACGGTCCGGTTGCCCGGGACTTCGAACGGGCGCTGGTCGAAAGGCGCGGCGACGACGAGCGAAGCCAGACCTAGGCAGAGCAGTCCGAGCAGGAAGGGGCGATCCATGGCCACAGGTTAACCATCCGGAATCCCGTGTAAATCTCCCATCACCCGCAACCTCCGGACCGCCGAGGGGTTGAAGAGACGATGCGCCCCCTGCTCGCCCTCCTGCTCCTCGCCGTCGGCCTCCCCGGCGCCGAGCGGCCGAACATCCTGATCATCGTCGGAGACGACATGGGTTACGCCGACGTCGGCTTCCATGGATGCAAGGACATCCCGACGCCTCACCTCGACGCCCTGGCCGCCTCCGGGGTCCGTTTCACCAACGGCTACGTCACCGGCCCTTACTGCTCGCCGACCCGCGCCGCGCTCCTGACCGGCCGTCACCAGTCCCGCTTCGGCCATGAATTCAATCCTGCCGGCAAGAACGGCCTGCCGCTGACCGAGACGACCCTGCCCGACCGGCTGAAAGCGGCCGGCTACGCGACCGGGATGGTCGGAAAGTGGCATCTCGGCTCGCTTCCGGCGCAGACCCCGCCCAGCCGCGGGTTCGGCGAATTCTTCGGCTTCCTCGCCGGCGCCCACAGTTATTTCGACGCGGCGGGCTTCCTCCGCGGAAACGAACCGGTGAAGGAGATGGATTACGCCACCGACGCGTTCGGACGCGAGGCGGCCGCCTACGTCAACCGCCACAAAGGCAAGCCGTGGATGCTCTACCTCGCCTTCAACGCCGTGCACACGCCCATGGACGCGACCTCGGAGCGCCTGGCGAAGTTCGCCGGCATCAAGGACAAGACGCGCCGCACCTACGCCGCGATGATGTCGGCGATGGACGACAACATCGGCCGGGTCATCCAGGCCCTGAAGGACAGCGGCCAATATGAGAACACCCTCGTCACCTTCATCAGCGACAACGGCGGCCCGACCATGAACGGCGTGACCGTGAACGGTTCGTCCAACGGCCCCCTCCGCGGTTCGAAGCGCACCACCCTGGAGGGCGGCATCCGCGTACCCTTCCTCGTCTCCTGGCCGGCGCGACTCAAGCCCGCCGTCTACCAGCCGATGGTCTCGCAGCTCGACCTCCACGCCACGGCCCTGGCCGCGGCCGGCGCGACCCCGGAAGCCGCCGCGAAGATCGAAGGCGCGAACCTGCTCCCTTACCTGACCGGCCAGAGCCAGACCGCCCCGCATGACGCGCTCTACTGGCGTTTCGGCGAACAGATGGCCGTCCGCGTCGGCGACTGGAAGCTCGTCCGCTACGACACCAACGCCGACACCAACGCCGGGAAGAAGGCCCCGGTCTCGGCCGCGAAGCTGTATGACCTGGCCAACGACCTGCACGAGGACAAGGACCTGGCCGCCGAGCGGCCGGAGAAAGTCAAAGAACTGCAGGCCCGCTGGGACGAATGGAACCAGGCCAACGTGAAGCCCCTCTGGGGCTCCGGCGGCGGCGATAACGACGGCCCCGAACCCGGCCTGAACAAGAAGGGCAAGAAGAAGGCCGCGAAGTAAGGCGTGGCTAGCGCTTCAGGTGCCTGTCCAGGAAGGACTGGATCAGCGCCCGCGACTCCGGGGAATCGAACTCCTTGCCGCCGTGCCCGGCTCCGGGCAACAGCTTCAGGGTCGATTCGAC
>VHCL01000146.1 GCA_016871725.1 Verrucomicrobiota bacterium
CCGCGCCGGCAAGGGGGTGGTCTTGGTCTCCTCCGAACTCCCCGAAGTCCTTTCCCTGGCCCATCGCATCATCGTCCTGCGCCGCGGCTCCGTCGCCGCCACGCTCGACGCCGCCCGGGCCGACCAAGAAACCGTGCTCCGTCACGCCATGCCTTTATCACGTCATGCCGATCCTCGACCGTAACCTGCTTCATCGCTTCGGGCTGCTCTTCGTCATCCTGCTCGTCGGCCTCGGTCTGACGCTCACCACCGACACGTTCCTGAGCGTCGCCAACCTCACCAACGTCGCCCGCCAGGTCTCCATCAACGGCATCCTCGCCGTCGGCGTGACCTTCGTCCTGCTCACCGCCGGCGTCGATCTTTCCCTCGGCTCCGTGGTCGCCCTCAGCGGCGTCGCCTGCGCCACCTTCGCCCATCCCGGCGAGCATCCGGTCGTCCTCCCGATCGCGGTCGGTCTGCTCACCGGCGCGGCCTGCGGACTCGTCAACGGCGTGCTCGTGACCCGCGGCGGCGTGGCCCCGTTCATCGTCACGCTGGGGATGATGACCATCGCCCGTGGCCTGGCGCTCATCGTCAGCGGCGGCCGCCCGGTCGCGAACATGTCGGACGAACTCACCGCGCTCGCCGGCGACTTCTACGGCCTGCCCATCCCGGTGCTCTGCTTCACGGGCGTCGCCCTGCTCGCCTGGTTCTTCCTCCGGCACTTCCGCCTGGGCCGACATATCTACGCCGTGGGCGGCAACGAGCACGCCGCCCGTGCGGCGGGCGTCCCGGTCGAACGCGTGAAACTCTTCGCCTACGGTCTCTGCGGGCTCCTCACGGGCCTGGCCGGGGTCGTCCTGGCCGCCCGTATCACCACCGGGCAGCCCAACGCCGGTCAGGCGTACGAGCTGGACGCCATCGCGGCGGTGGTCATCGGCGGCACCAGCCTCGCCGGCGGGGTCGGCACGATCACCGGCACCTTGCTGGGCGTGCTGTTGATCGGGGTCATCAACAACGGCTTGGATTTGCAGGGGGTTTCGTCGTATTACCAGGCCGTCATCAAGGGCGTCATCATCGTGGGTGCGGTTTGGCTCGACCGACGTCAGGCGCGTTCGTAAAAGTCGGGGATGCGCCTTACCCCTCGCACCGTCGCGGCGGCCTTCCTGGCCGTCGGCGCCCTCGCCCTGTCCGCCGGCTTCCTGACCGGCTGCAAGAAAGCCGAAACCCGCAAGGAGGGTGAGGTCCTCATCGGCTTCTCGTCCCGCGACCTGTCCGCCGAGTATACGGCCAAGCTTTCCGAGGCCATCGTCGACTACGCCAAGACGAAGCCGGGCGTGAAGCTCGTCATGGTCGACGCCCAATCGGACGTCCAGAAGCAGTTCAGTCAGGTCGAGAACTTCATCGCCCAGAAGGTCGACGCGATCATCCTCAACCCCTGCGAACTCGAGGCCAGCACCCCGGCCGTCGACCGCATCAAGGCCGCGGGCATCCCGTTGGTGCTGGTCAACCAGACCACGAAGTCGGCCGGCGACGCCTATATCGGTTCCAACGACTTCGAGGCCGGCCGCATCGCGATGGAAGCCATCGCCAAGAAGCTCAACGGCCAGGGCGGCGTCCTGATGCTCCACGGCATCATGGGCACTTCGGCCCAGCTGCAGCGCGAAGCCGGCGCCAAGGAGATCTTCGCGAAGTATCCGGGGCTCAAGCTGGTCGACCACCAGACGGCCTCATGGGACCGCGCCAAGGCCTTGGCGATCACGGAGAACTGGATCCAAGCGCACAAAGGTAAGTTCTCGGCGGTCTTCGCCCATAACGACGAGATGGCGATGGGCGCCCTCCTCGCCCTCGAGCGCGCCGGCCTGAAGAAGGATGTCACGGTCATCGGCATCGACGCCATCGCGCAGGCGCTCACGGCGGTGAAGGAAGGCCGCCTCGACGCGACGGTCTTCCAGGACGCGGTCGGCCAGGGCAAGGGCTCGGTCGACGCCGCGCTCCTGCTCGCCAAGAAGCAGCCCTGCCCCAAAGAAACCATGATCCCCTTCCAGCTCATCACCCGCGACAACCTTTCCCAATTCCTCAAATAACATGAAATCCCTGCTCTCCCTCCTCACCTTCGGCCTGCTGGCCGCGACCGCCACCCCGGCGTCCGCCGCCGATACGCGCCTCTTCGAGATGCGCGTCTACTACGCCGCCGAAGGCAAGCTCGACGCCCTCCACGCCCGCTTCCGCGACCATACCACGGCGCTCTTCACCAAGCACGGCATGACCAATCTCGGATACTTCGTCCCGGTCGGCGAGAACCCCGAGCGTAAGCTGGTCTACTTCCTCGCCTATCCCGACAAGGCCGCCCGTGACGCCTCCTGGAAAGGCTTCATGAACGACCCGGCCTGGAAGAAGGCTTACGAGGAGTCCCATAAGAACGGCGTGCTGGTCGCCCGCATCGAGAACGCCTTCCTGACCGCGACCGACTACTCGGCGCTCGCCGAAGCCAAGAACTACGGCGTCGGCGTCTTCGAGCTCCGCACCTATACGACCGAAGCCGGCCGCCTGCCCGACCTCAACGCCCGCTTCCGCGACCACACGCTGAAGCTCTTCGAGAAGCATGGCATGACCAACGTGACCTACTGGAACCTCGCCGCCGACCAGAAGGGCGCGAAGAGCAAGCTCGTCGCCGACAACACGCTGATCTACCTCCTGACCCACAAGTCCGAAGACGCCGCCAAGGCCAGCTTCGGCGCCTTCCGCGCCGACCCGGCCTGGATCGCCGCCAAGGGTGCTTCCGAACAGAAGGCCGGCGGCTCGCTGACGATCAAGGACGGCGTGAAGTCCGAGTTCCTCAAGCCGACCGACTACTCGTTCGTCAAATAAGACC
>VHCL01000147.1 GCA_016871725.1 Verrucomicrobiota bacterium
CACCCTCGATGGCCACGTGGCCCAAGGGTTCATCTCGGCCGGTCCATGGGATCATATCGGCCACGCCGAACTCCCCGAGACCAAGCTCGACGGGAAGATCGCCCGCGCCCTCGACCGCGACGACATGGTCTCCAACACGACCGGAGCCTTCCTGGCGACGACCGCGCAGTGCGCCCGCTGCCACCACCACAAGTTCGACCCGGTTAAGCAGGAAGATTACTACCGACTGCAGGCCGTCTTCGCGGCCCTCGACCGGGCTGACAAGACCTTCGACGTCGACCCGGAGGCGGCGAAGCGACGCGCCCCGCTGGTCGCCGAGCGCACCCGTCTCGACAGCGAGATCAAGGCCGTCAACGAGCGGATCGCGACGGTCGACACCCGCCGGGTGACGCTCATCGGCAAGCTCATCGACGAACTGAAGCAGGGCACCGCCGCCGTCGAGCGACCGGAGTACGGCTTCCACAGCGCGATCTCCAAGGAGCAGTCCGTCACGAAGTGGGCGCAGGTCGACCTCGGCGTCGCCCGCGAACTCACCGAGGTCATCCTGACGGGCTGCCACGACACCTATAACAACATCGGCGCAGGCTTCGGCTTCCCGCTCCGATACAAGGTCGAGCTGTCCGACGACTCGAAATTCGTCCAAGGGGTGACCACCATCGCTGACTTCACTGGCGACGATGTGCCCAATCCCGGCGTGAAGCCGCAGCGCTTCTCCCTGAAAGGACTGAAGGGACGCTACCTGCGCGTGACGGCCACCAAGCTGGCCGCACGCAGAAATGACTACATCTTCGCCCTGGCCGAACTCCAGGCCATCGACCCCAAGGGCCGCAATGTCGCCTTGGGCGCCAAAGTGACCTCATTCGACAGCATCGAGGCCGGCCCGCGCTGGGGACGCCTCAACCTGACCGACGGGTATTTCTACGGCCCCAAGACCGAACGCGACGACGCCCGCATCGCCCAGCTTGAGCGCGAGCGCACGGAGATCCGCAAGGGTTCGAACAAGGTCGCCGCGACCGACCTGACCCGCCTCGCCGAACTCGCCGCCGCCCGCTCCAAGGTCGCCAAGGAACTCGCCACCCTGCCCGTCCCGCAGGTCGCGTATGTCGGCACGATCCATAAGGGTGCCGGCTCCTTCGTGGGCACCGGAGCCAATGGCGGCAAGCCGCGTCCGATCTTCGTGCTGAAGCGCGGCGACGTCCAGCAGCCCGACAAGGAAGTCGGCCCGGGCACCCTTCCCTTCACCAAGGAGCTGGGCTCCCGGTTCGACCTGCCCGCCGACGCCCCGGAAGGCGCCCGACGGGTCGCCTTGGCGAAGTGGATCACCGACGACCGCAATCCGCTCACCTGGCGCGTCATCGTCAATCGCGTCTGGCATTACCACTTCGGCCGGGGCCTGAGCGACACGCCGAACGACTTCGGACGCATGGGCAGCCAGCCCACGCACCCCGAGCTCCTCGACTGGCTGGCGGTCGAATTCCGCGACGGCGGCCAGTCGCTCAAGCAGCTCCATCGCCTCATCGTCACCAGCGCGGCCTACCGTCGGACGTCGCTGGGCGATTCCGCGAACGAGAAGATCGACACGAGCAACGCCTTCCTGTGGCGCATGAACCGCCGCAAGCTCGAGGCCGAGGCGGTGAGCGACTCGGTGCTCGCGGTGGCCGGCAAGCTCGACCTCACGATGGGCGGCCCGGGCTTCCAGGACTTCGTCATCGATAAGCCGCAGCATTCGCCGCACTACGAATACGACCAGCATGACGTCGAGGACCCGAAATCCCACCGACGCTCGGTCTATCGATTCATCGTCCGCTCCCAGCCGCAGCCCTTCCTGACCGTGCTGGACTGCGCCGACCCCTCGATGTCGGTCGCCAGCCGCAACGAGACCGTCAACGCCCTGCAGGCGCTCGCCATGCGCAACAACCGCCTGACGGTCGCCATGGCCAAGCACTTCGCGGCCCGCGTGGCCAAGGAGGCCTCCGCCCCGCCCGCCCAGATCGACCTGGCCTTCCGCCTGGCGCTTGGGCGGCCGCCTTCCGCGAAGGAAGCCGAAGCGATGTCGGAGTATGTCCGCGAACACGGGCTCACGAACCTCTGCCGGCTCATCTACAACCTGAACGAATTCAACTTCGTCGACTGACCATGAACGACTCCCCCTATCATCGTCAGTCTGGCGTCACCGCGATGAACCGTCGTGACTTCCTCTTCTGCTCAGGCGGCGGACTCGGGGGCATCGCCCTCGCCAGCCTGCTCGGACAGGAATCACTCCTCGCCGCCACGCCCACCGGCGGGGTCTTACACGCCCCGGCCAAGGCCAAGCGCGTCGTCCAGCTCTTCATGGCCGGCGCCGCCAGCCACGTCGACATGTGGGACTACAAACCCCTGCTCGAGAAGAAGCACGGCGAGAAGTGGGATCCGGGCGAAGCCGTCGAACTCTTCCAGAGCAGCCCGGGATCGACCTTCGCATCGCCGTGGAAGTTCAAGCCCTATGGCCGGTCGGGCAAGATGCTCAGCGATATCGTCGCGCCCATCGGCGACGTCGTGGATGACATCGCCTTCGTGCACGACATCGTCGGCCGTTCCGGCGTTCACAGCCAGGCCACCCTCCTGCAGTCGACCGGCTTCCTGATTCCCGGCTACCCGAGCGTCGGCGCCTGGGTGAGCTACGGCCTCGGCTCGCTCAACGACAACCTCCCGACCTTCGTCGTGCTGCCCGACATCCGCGGCCTGCCGTCCAACGGCCAGAAGAACTGGGACTCCGCCTTCCTTCCCGGCCAGAACCAGGCCA
>VHCL01000148.1 GCA_016871725.1 Verrucomicrobiota bacterium
CACCATGGCCTGCGCGCAGTGCCACACCCACAAGCACGATCCGATCACCATCACGGAATACTTCCAATCTTACGCCTTCCTCAACCAGAGCGCCGACAGCGACAAGAAAGACGAAGCCCCGCTCCACGAGATCTATCCGCCCGGCGTGAAGGCGCGGCGGGAACTGTGGATGAAGGAGAGCGCCGCGGCCGAAGCGGCCCTCAAGAAGACCGACCCGGCCTGGCTGGCCGGCTTCGACGAGTGGCTCGCCAAGAAGCCGAACCTTGCGGACAAACCCCTCAAGGCCGCCCTCGACGCCCCGAAGGAAAAACGCACCAAGGCCCAGGACAACCTCCTGCGTCAGCACTACGTCCGTAACGTCTCGCCGGCGACGAAGGCCCAGCGCGCCCTCGCCGACGACCTCAAGCGCCAGATCGCCCAGAGCGCCCCGGTGACCGTGCCGATCATGCAGGACCTTCCGGCGGACAAGCGCCGCAAGACCTTCGTGCAGCTCCGCGGCAACTGGCAGGCCCTCGGCGACGAAGTCGGCGAAGGCGTGCCCCCGAGCCTCGCCCGCTGGGAAGCCAGCTACCCCAAGAACCGCCTCGGCCTCGCCCGCTGGATCGTCAGCCGCGACAATCCCCTCACCGCCCGCGTGACCATGAACCGCCTCTGGGAGTCGGTCTTCGGCGTGGGCATCGTCCGCTCCAGCGAAGAGTTCGGCAGCCAAGGAGACCTGCCGTTGCATCCGGAGCTCCTGGACTGGCTGGCCGCGGAATTCGTCGAGAGCGGCTGGGACACCAAGAAGATGCTCGCCCTGCTGCTGAACACGCGCGCCTACCGTCAGGCCTCGGCCAGCGCCGCGCACCTCAACGAGCAGGACCCCGACAACCGGTTCGTCGCCCGTGGGCCGCGCTTCCGTCCCTCCGGCGAGATGCTCCGCGACCAGGCGCTCGCCGTGAGCGGGCTGCTCAGCGCCAAGATGTTCGGCCCCCCCGTGCGCCCCATGCGCCCGAACATGGGCCTGAGCATCGCCTTCGGCGGCTCGGGTGACTGGCAGACCAGCTCCGGCGAAGATCGCCACCGCCGCAGCGTCTACACCGACACCCGTCGCAGCACGCCCTACCCCAGCTTCGCGACGTTCGACGCGCCCAATCGTGAGACGTGCGTGATCAGGCGCGACCGCTCGAACACGCCCCTCCAGGCTTTCGTGACGCTGAACGACCCGGTCTTCATCGAGGCCAGCCAAGCCTTCGCGCGTCGCCTGATGAAGGAAGCCGCCACGGACGAAGCCCGCCTCCGCCGCGCCTATGCGCTCTGCCTCGCCCGTGAACCCGACGCCGCCGAGCTCACCACGCTCCAGACGCTGCTCGCCCGTTCGCTCAAGGAATACCGCGCCGACGCCAAGCTCGCCGAGCAGATGGCCACCCAGCCGCTGGGCCCGGCTGACAAAGGCACGGACCTACCCGCCCTCGCCGCCTGGACCGCCGTCAGCAGCGTCATCATGAACCTCGACGAATTCCTCATGCGCCGCTGAAGCACGACAACCTACCCCTGCCCCTGACCCTAGCCCTAGCCCTTTCATAGATGCATCCCCTCCGCGAAGCCCAGCTCAGCCTCCAGACCCGCCGCACCTTCCTGAGCAGCGTCGGCCAGTTCAGCCTCGGCGCCATCGCCCTGCACGCGATGCAGGCCGACCTCCTCGGCGCGCCTTCCGCGCCTGCCAACCCGCTCGCCCCGCGTCAGCCGCACTACAAGGCCAAGGCCAAGCGCGTGATCTACCTGCATATGTCGGGTGGCCCGCCCAACCTGGACATCTTCGACCACAAGCCCGAGCTGGTGAAGCGCAACGCCGAGAACTGCCCGGACTCCTTCCTCAAGGGCCGCACCTTCGCGTTCACGACCGGCGTGCCGAAGCTCATGGGCTCCCCGCGCACGTTCAAGCAGTACGGCAAGGGCGGCCTCTGGATGAGCGACGCCGTCCCGAACTTCCACAAGATCGCCGACGACGTCACGCTCGTGAAGGCGATGCACACCGACCAGTTCAACCACGCCCCGGCGGAGTTACTGCTGTTCACGGGTCATAACCGCCAGGGACGTCCGTCGCTCGGCTCCTGGGCCACCTACGGACTCGGCACCGAGAACCAGGACCTCCCGGGCTTCGTCACGATGATCTCCAACGGCGTCCAGCCCAGCGGCGGCCAAGGCTGCTGGGGCTCGGGCTTCATTCCATCCGTCTACCAAGGCGTGCAGTGCCGCAGCAAGGGCGACCCCGTGCTCTTCGCCAACGACCCGCCCGGCATGACCCGCGACCTGCGTCGCGCCACGCTCGACGCCCTCAACGCGCTCAACCAGCGCCAGCAGGACGAACTCGGCCACGCCGAGACGGTCACCCGCATCGCCCAGTACGAACTCGCCTTCCGCATGCAGGCCAGCGTGCCCGAGGTCATGGATATCTCGAAGGAGAAGCCCGCGACGCTCGAGGCCTACGGCGCCCAGCCGGGTCAGGCGAGTTTCGCCAACAACTGCCTCCTCGCCCGCCGACTGGTCGAGAAAGGCGTGCGCTTCGTCCACCTCTTCGACTGGGGCTGGGACTTCCACGGCACGAACCCCAAGGAAGACATCCGCGACGGCCTGACCGCCAAGATGGCCGCGACCGACAAGCCCGTGATGGCGCTCATCAACGACCTCAAGGATCGCGGTCTGCTCGACGACACGCTCGTCGTCTGGGGCGGC
>VHCL01000149.1 GCA_016871725.1 Verrucomicrobiota bacterium
CGCCGAGGCGAAGCTCCGCGAAGGCGTCGAGGCACGCGAGGGTGTGGTTCCAGACGTCGCCCTCGGGATGCCATTCCGGATCCTGGGGCACGCCGATCATCGCGTGCAGCTCCGGATAGAACTTCGTCCAACCGCAGTCCCTCAGGACATTCAGGCCCACGGACGGTTTACGGCCGCGGAGCAGGAGTTTTGTCCACTCCTCCATCAGACGCTCCGGCGGGAGGTCGACCTGGGTGAGCGTGGCGCAGAGCGCGATCGTCTCCGGGGCGACCGAGAATTCGAAGCGGGCGGCGAACTGCATCGCGCGGAGGACGCGGAGCGGGTCCTCGGCGAACTTAGCCGAGACGTGCCGGAGGCGATTGGCCTTGAGGTCGGCCACGCCGCCCCACGGGTCAAGGATCTCGCCCGTGAACGGGTCCCACATGATCGCGTTGAGCGTGAAGTCGCGGCGCTCCGCGGCGTCCTTCGGCGTCATCGTCGGGTCGGCTTGCACGTCGAAATCCGTATGCTTGGCGCCCGTGCGATTCTCGCGACGGGGCACCGAGACGTCGACCGGGTAGTCCTTGAGCTTCGTCACGCCGAAGGCCGCGCCGACCGTGATGATGCCGAATTCCTTGCGCAGGGCCGCTTCGACCTGGCGCGTGCCGAGGCCGTAGACCTCTACGTCGACGTCGAGGACCGGCACCTTCATCAGCGCGTCGCGCACGCAGCCGCCGACCAGCAGCGGGCGGCCGCCGGCGTCACGCAGCAGCTCGACCACGCGACGCACGGGCGCGAAGTCGCCGTCGAGGCGGATGAGATCGGGCTGCAGGTCGGGCACGTCCCCACCCTACCGACGCGGCGGCCGGAGGCGAGTGGTTTTGCGGCTCAGAGGTTGGTCGTGAAACCTTCCTTCAGCAGCCAGGCCTTCGCCGTGTCACGGCGGTCGCCTTGCAGCACGATCTCGCGACCCTCGAGGGCGCCACCGGTGCCGAGGGCGCGCTTGAGTTCCTTGAGCAGCGCCTCGCGCAGGCGCATCTCCTGCGACTCGATCCAGAGACCCTTCAGGATCGTGACCTCCTTGCCGCCGCGGCCGGCACGCTCGTATTGCAGGATAACCTTGCCGAGTTTCGGCTTCGCCTTGGCGGCGGGCACGACCGGCTTCGGGGGCGGGCCGGGGGGCAGGTCCTGGCCGTCCAGCTTATCGAAAGGATTGCCGCTCATGCGCCGCGTCCGCAGGTCCCCGCGCCCGGCGTGCCGCCCTGGAGATAGACCAGCGCCTTCTCGTAGGAACGGCGGCGGAGGTAGTGATCGAGGTCGCCCGGCAGGCCCGAATCGGGGGCCGCCACTTCCGCGTCGAGCACCCGCATGCAGGCCAAAAGGCCGTCCTTGGGGAGGCCCGGCTGGGCGAGGGCCTGGAGAGCCTCCAGGATGCGTCGACGGCGGACAGGGTCCATTTGCCCGCAGATTGCGGGCCGAACGGGCCCGGAGCAAGCCCGCGGGGCGGTTTTCATAGTGGACAAAAGGCGGGGGGTATCCCTATACCAACCCTTCCTCTGGATGGATAGCTCAGCTGGTTAGAGCGTCTGCTTTACACGCAGAATGTCGTGGGTTCGAGTCCCTCTCCGTCCACCCCTTCCATCATCACTCTCCAGTCGCCATGACGCCCCCCAAGAAGAAGCACACGCTCTCCGCCCTCGTCGAAAACAAGTTCGGCGTCCTGGCCCGCGTCGCCGGCATGCTCTCCGGTCGCGGATTCAACATCGAGACCCTCAACGTCGGCCCGACCCACGACCCGGCCTACTCGCGCATCACCGCGACCGTCATCGCCGACGACGCCGCCCTCGACCGCTGCGTCAAGGCCCTCGATAAGCTGATCAACGTCATCACCGTCCAGGACTTCTCCCGCGAGGAGGTCGAACACGTCGCCCGCGAGCTCATCCTCTGCAAGGTGAAGTGCGACACCAAGACCCGCACCGAGATCATCGAGATCGCCGCGCTCTTCCGCGCCAAGGTCGTCGACGTCGCGCACGACTCCCTCGTCATCGAATTCACCGGCAACGAGAACAAGATCGGCGCCTTCCTCGAGCTTATCAGCCCTTACGGCATCCTCGCCTCCGCCCGCACCGGCGCCGTCGCCTTGCCCCGCGGCCTCAAGAAGGCCGTCAAGAAGTAACCTTTTCCACCAAACACCATGCCTGCCAAAGTGTACACCGACAAGGACGCCGATCTCGGCTTCCTCAAGAACAAGACCCTCGCCGTCCTCGGCTTCGGTTCCCAGGGACATTCCCACGCGATGAACCTCCGCGACAGCGGACTCAACGTCATCGTGGGCCTGTACAAGGGTTCCAAGTCCGCCGCCGCCGCGAAGAAGAAGGGTTTCAAGGTCTATGAGACCGCCGAGGCCGTCCGTCGCGCCGACGTCATGCTCGTCGGCATCCCGGACATGAAGCAGGCCTCCGTCTGGGAGAAGGACATCGCCCCGAACCTCGGCAAGGGCGGCAAGACCGTCCTCTTCATCCACGGCCTCTCGATCCACTACAAGCTGATCAAGCCCCTCAAGAACGTCGACATCGCCATGGTCGCCCCCAAGGGCCCGGGCCACGTCGTCCGCGCCCAGTACGTCGAAGGCAAGGGCGTCCCCGCCCTCATCGCCGTCCAGCAGGACGTCTCCGGCAAGGCCAC
>VHCL01000150.1 GCA_016871725.1 Verrucomicrobiota bacterium
TCAACGACCTCAAGGATCGCGGTCTGCTCGACGACACGCTCGTCGTCTGGGGCGGCGAATTCGGCCGGACGCCTTTCCGCGAGGGCCGTACGTCCAAGGGCGAGGTGCTCGGCCGCGACCACTACCCGGACTGCTTCACGATCATGATGGCCGGCGGCGGCGTGAAGGGCGGCTTCCAGTTCGGCGAGACCGACGAGATGGGCTTCGCCGGCGTGAAGGACAAGGTCCACGTCCACGACCTGCAGGCCACCATCATGCACCTCCTCGGCTTCGACCACGAACGCCTTACCTACCGCTTCCAAGGCCGCGACTACCGTCTCACGGACGTCCATGGGCACGTCGTCCGCGAGATAATCGCGTGAAGACGAGAGCATAGGGTATAGAGTATTGAGTATCGATTATCGAAATTAAGTCAGGGCAAGAATGCTCACCCGTTCCTTCCCACACAAACGAGATAGGCCAATCCAGATACCCGATACTCCATACTCGACACTCCATACTCTAGTTAGCCCATGCCCATGCCTCGCTCGCTCGCTTTACTCCTCGCTTCGCTGTCGGGCCTCGCCGCCGAGGACATTCGTTTCAACCGCGACATCCGGCCGATCCTCTCGGAGAACTGCTTCTACTGCCACGGCCAGGACCCGAAGCACCGCGAAGCCGGCCTGCGGCTCGACGTGCGCGAGGAGGCCGTCAAGGCCCACGAGGGCGTCATCGCGATCGTCCCGGGCAAGCCGGAACAGAGCGAAATCCTCAAGCGCCTGCTCTCGCACGACGCCGATGAGCAGATGCCTCCGCCCGAATCCAACCGCAAGGTGAGCCGGGCCCAGATCGAACTCATCCGCCGCTGGATCGCCCAAGGCGCGCCTTACGAGAAACACTGGGCCTTCGTCCCGCCCGAGAAAGCCCCCGCGCCTAAAGTCGCCGACCCGCGCTGGGCCCGCCAGCCTTTCGACCGCTTCGTCCTCGCGAAGCTCGAGGCCGAGCAACTGAAGCCCTCGCCTGAAGCCAAGCCTTCCGCCTGGCTGCGCCGCGCCTCCTTCGATCTGACCGGCCTGCCGCCCACCCCGGCCGAGATCGCCGCCTTCGAGCAGGACGTCGGCCGGCGCGGCGACCTCGCCTATCTGGCGGCCGCCCGGCGCCTCCTGGACTCGCCCCGCTTCGGGGAACGGCTCGCGCAGGAGTGGCTCGACGTCGCGCGCTACGCCGACACCCACGGCTTCAACAACGACTCCGCCCGCTCGATGTGGCGCTGGCGCGACTGGGTCATCGAGTCCTTCAACCAGAACGCACCCTTCAGCCAGTTCGTCACCGAACAGCTCGCCGGCGACCTGCTGCCGAATCCGACGGACGCCCAGAGGCTGGCCACGGCCTTCAACCGTAACCACGTCATCAACTCCGAAGGCGGCATCATCGATGAGGAGTATCGCGTCGAATACGTCGCCGACCGTGTCCGCACGACCAGCACCGCTCTGCTCGGCCTCACGACCGAATGCGCCCGCTGCCACGATCACAAATACGACCCGATCACGCAGAAGGATTACTACCGGATGTTCGCGTTCTTCAACAATGTGCACGAATACGGCGAAGACGGCCGGATCGCCAACGCGGTGCCATTGCTCGTCACGCCCACCGCCGAACAGGAGGCCAAGCTCCGCGAGATGGAGCGGCGCCTGAAGGCGTTGGACGGCTCGCTGGCCGCGCAGGCATCCCTTGCGGCGATCCCGGCCGACCTGCGCGCGCGCCTGACCGCTGAGGACGCCCGACTGGCGCCGAAATCCCCGAAGCCGGCCAAGCCGGCCGAAGCCCGCCTGCTCGCCAAGGATGCCGACGTGGACGCCAAACGGGGTACGACGCTCTCGGTCTGGTTCAAGGCGAAGACGGCGTCGCCTGACGCCCCGATCATCAACGCCTTGGACCGCTCCGGCAACCCGGCCGGCGTGGGCTACGGCAACGGCCGCGAACTCCGCCTCGTCGGCGACGAAGTCGAATGGGCCGCCAGCCAACGTTATCCGGCCTACGCGACGATCGTCCGTACGGTCGGCGCCAAGATCCGCCCCGGATTCTGGCACCAGGTCGCCGTGCACATCCGAGGGAAGGAGGACGCCGCGACCATCGCGCTCTTCATCGACGGCGAGGAAGTCCCCACGCAGATCCGGCATGACGGCGTCTCCGGCGCCCCCGCCAAGCGCGACTGGCTCCTCGGAGCCGACGGCAAGGCCAAGCCCTTCGACGGCGAGGTCAGCGGCTTCCGCACCTATCCCTCCGTCCTCAAACCCGCGCAGATACGCCACGCCTTCTGGCTGCAGTCGGCTGATAAGCTTTCCCCCGAACAACGCACCGCGGCTGACCTGAGCATGGCCCGCCGTCACACGGGACGTCTCCAAGCCCTGCAGACCGAACGCGACACCCTCTGGACCGAGCGCCTCGCCTTCGTCCGCACCCTCCCGACCACGATGGTCATGGAAGAAATGCCGACGCCTCGCCAGGCGTTCGTGCTGAATCGGGGCTCCTACGACGCGCCGGGCGAGAAGGTCGACGCCGGCGTCCCCGAACAGCTGATCGCCCCTTGGCCGACGACGCCCCGAAG
>VHCL01000151.1 GCA_016871725.1 Verrucomicrobiota bacterium
CCGCGCCGTGGTGGCGCAATCCTTCGAGCGCATCCACCGCTCCAACCTCATCGGCATGGGCGTCCTGCCCCTCGAGTTCGCCGACGGCAAGAACGCCGCCTCCTACAACCTCGACGGCTCCGAGACGTTCGACCTCGAAGGCCTCTCCAGCCCGATCAAGCCGAAGACCCCGGTCACGCTCGTCATCCGCCGCGCCAACGGCACGGTCGACAAGGCCCCGCTCGTCGCCCGCATCGATACCGCGATCGAAGGCGAATACTACCGCCACGGCGGCATCCTGCCCTACGTCCTCCGCCAGATCCTGAAGTAAGGCTTCAGGCGGTCAGAACCAAGGGCGGCTCCACGCGGAGCCGCCCTTTTTCGTACCCGATGTCCAAGACGCCCCGACGCCCTCGAAAGACCGGACTCGCAATGTCATCATGAGGCAGGGTCGCCGTATCGTCGCCGGGTAGGGTCGCAATGTCGTTTGCGACCTAGTGAATCCTCCCCACCCGCCCCTGAGACATCCTAGGAATCGCGTCGCAACCCGGACCGATGAGCATCGGGGGATGGATTTCCAGATCAGGAAGCGCTTGTCACATGATCGTCCCGGATGGGTCGATGAAAGGGATGCCATCTTTCTGACCTTCTGCGGACAACCACGCAGGCTGAACCAATTCGCCACGGATCACGCATGGGGAAACATCGTCGAAGAGGCGCTTCATCAAGAACGACAAGGGCGTTGGTCACCCCTGCTCATCCTGTCCATGCCGGACCATCTCCACCTGGTCGCCGTCATACCGTCACATGCGGGCATCCGCGCTACGGGCAGGCTTTTCAAGCGAGGCCTTGCCACGCGATTAAACTGCTCCTGGCAAAAGAACTTCTTCGACCACCGCATCCGGAACCCCGCCTCGTTTCGCGAGAAGTGGGCATATATCCTGATGAACCCCCGGCGAGCTGGCCTGCTTCCTGCAGGCGCCGTCTGGCCCTATGTGTGGACCAAGGATTGGGATCAAGGCTAGGTCGCAAACGACATTGCGACCCTACCCATCCCTCGCATCTTCCCCTCTTGCCCCCCGCCGCCCGGACGCTTACTAACCTACCTCATGGAAATCGGCGTCATCAACGGACCCAACCTCGACCGACTCGGCAAGCGCGAGCCGGAGGTCTACGGCACCCAGACGCTCGCCGACCTCGAGAAACTGATCGAGAAGCACGCCAAGGCCGCCGGCGCGAAGACCCGTTTCTTCCAGTCCAATCACGAAGGCGAGATCATCGATACGATCGCGAAGTGGGCCGACAAGGGCGTGAAGTTCCTGGTGATCAATCCGGGAGGCCACACCCATGTCTCCGTCGCCCTCCGCGATTCCATCGCCGGCAGCGGCATGCGCGCCGTCGAGGTGCACATCTCGAACATCTACAAGCGCGAGGAATTCCGCCATAAGTCCGTCACCGCCTCCGCCTGCGAAGGCGTGATCACCGGACTGGGCTTCGAAGGCTACCTGCTCGCGGTCGACTTCCTGGTCGCCAAGGCCGCGGCGAAGCCGGCCAAGGCTAAGAAGGCGAAGAAGAAGTAAGCGGTGCGCTGAGTGGAGGACTGAATTGAGGCCTGCATGGAGGGCTGAATGGATGAGGCACGCAGCAGTCCAAGGGTACGAGACAGATTAGGACAGTGCGTGGTGCTGTCCCTACCCCGAGGCAACCCTAGCCAGCAGGGGCGAAGCGGGAAAGATTACACTCCGGGCGAAGAGGCGTGCCGTCACAGAGGTAGGCGGCCATTTCGTCCGCCATGAGCGGTGCCCAGACGGTCCCGCGCGGGCCGAGTCCGCCGAACAGGTGCGTGCGGGGCTCGGTCGGGTGCGTGCCCATGAAGGGATGGCTGTCCGAAGTACAGGGACGGACGCCGGCGATGTGCGCCGTGACCTCGACCGCGACCTCCTGCCCGAAATAACTCCGGAAACGTCGGATGAGTTTCTCCTTCTGCGGCTCGGTCGGCGTCTCATCCAGCTGATCCCACTGCCAGTTGGTACCGGTGCGCCAGACGCCCTGCCCCAGCGGCAAGGCCCAGCCTTCCCGGTTGAGAATGAAGGGCTTGGTGTCGACGGAGGCGCGCAGCGTCAGCGCCTCGCCCTTGGCCGGTTGCCAAGGGAGATACTTGAACGGGCCGCGTTGAGCGGACTTATAGCCATCGCAATAGACGAGCGCTCCCGCGCGGACGTGCCGCCAGGTGACGCCCTCGGCGTCGGTCACGGCCTCCGCCGGATCGAAGGATGCTTCGGTCAGGCTACCGGCGGCGAGCAGTTCGGCCCGGACGTCCGCGAGGAGTTTCGGCAGGTCGACCCAGGCGCCGTTCATGAGCGCGCCGCCGAACGCATCGGTCAGGCCGGCGTCGAGCTCACCCGGCGCGGAAGTCACGCGTTCGATGAACGGCTGGCAGCTGCGGCACTCGGTCCGCTTCAACCCCTTGGCGCGCTGCTCGTCATCGACGAACATCCGGTAGACCGACGTCGGCCGGAAGACGCCTAGCTCCGTCAGCCGCTGCTTGGCCGCGGCGTAGAGCTCGGGGTAATCCTTGGTCAGGGTGAAGCGTCGGCCGGTC
>VHCL01000152.1 GCA_016871725.1 Verrucomicrobiota bacterium
CGTAGGTGCGGATCGCCGCGGCGAGGGCGGCGACATCGCCGACCGGCTCGACGAGCGTGCCGTTCCGTCCTTGGTCGACGAGGTCGGGCGCGATGCCGATCGGATACGCGATGAGCGGACGCCCGCAGGCCATCGCCTCGCCGGCCATCATCGGGCCGGTCTCGTTGGTCGACGGACTCACGAAGAAGTCGGCCGCCTGGTAAGCGCGGGCCAAGGCGGCGTCGCCGCGCTGCGGGCCCAGTTCGGTGAAGGTCACGTGGCGGAGGCCGCCCGGCAGGAAGCCGCGGTCGCCGATCACGGCGACATGCAAGGCCACGCCTTGGGCATCGAGTTGCTTCAGCGACTCGAGGAACAGGCCGAAGCCTTTGTAGGCCAGTCCAGGGTCGAGCGCCCGGACGAGGACGATGCGGCCTTCGACGGGCAGACCCAGCGCTTGGCGGGCGGGAACCATGTCGGCCGGGCGGAGCACCGCGAGGTCGAGCGGGATCGGGAAGGTACGGAGTTCGAGTCCGCCTAAGGTGAAGCTCTCCTTCGCCTGGCGGGCGGACCAGCCGCTGGGCGCCAGCACCACGGCGCCGAGCTCCTTCCAGAGACGGGCGCGGCGGCCGGCCTGCAGGGCCGAGACATCCTGCGGATCGGAGGAAGACAGCAGCGGGCACGCGCCGCAGCCGGTCTGATATTTCGGGCAGCCGAGGTTGGAATGGCAGCCGCCAGTGGCGTGCGCCATGTCGACCTGCCATAAGGCCACGCGGGCGCCGAGAGCCTGGGCGATCTCGCAGACGGCTTCCGGACGGACGAAGCCGCCGGACCAATGGACGAGGACGAGGTCCCACTGCGCGGCCCGCGCGCGGGCGTCTCGGATGATCGGCGCGGCCGGGAAATACGCTTCCTCGTCGAAATCGTAGACGCCCTCGACCTTGGCGCCGAAGCGGTTCGCCTTGGCGAGGACACGGCCTAGCCCCCAGGCCATCTTCTGGAGGGGATTGAGCAGACGGCGGGCGTCCACCATCGCCGGGACGTCCCGGCGCTTCCGCTTCAGGACATAAGCCACGGAATCCACGCCTTGGCCCAAGAGGGCCTGATGGATCCGCACGAACCCATCGGCCGCCCCGCCGCCGGTGTCCATCTTGGAGAGGTGCAGAATCTTCATCCTTGGAGCGTGGGATAACCGTGCGGCGGCGAAGTGACGAATCAAAAGCACCTGCCTATGGGATTGAAACCGTGCTCCAGGTCGCAACCATATGCCGCCGGGATGTCACCGCTGATCTACGTCATCAACCTCGACCGAGACGCGGAACGCCTGGAGTCGGTGCGCGTCAACCTCGCCGCCCTCGGCCTCTCGTTCGAGCGCGTCCCCGCGGTCATCGGCAAGGAACTGCCCGACTGGCGGAGCCACGTGGACATGCGGACCTATGCGTGGCGGAACCGGCAGGACGAGCCCAGGCCCGGTGAGGTCGGCTGCTACCTGAGCCACCTCAAGGCCATGGAGACCTTCCTGCGGACGGACGCCCCTTGGTGCGTGATCCTCGAGGACGACGTCGAAGTCCTGCCCGCCTGCGCCGAGGTCCTGCGTTCCTTGGCGGAGAAGGATGACTGGGACCTCGTCAAACTCTTCAACTTCCACTCCGGGATGCCCGTGACGAAACGCACCCTCGCCGGCGGGCATCGCCTCGTCGCCCACCTGACCCGCACGACCTCCTCCGCCGCCTACGTCGTCAACCGCCGGGCCGCCGAGACCTTGCTCAAGTCGATGCGCCCTATCTCGGAACAAGTCGACCACGCCCTGGATCGTCCTTGGGAGACCGGCCTACGCACCCGCGGCGTCCGACCGATGCCCGTCGTGCTCGCCCCGGTCGCGCATACGACCAGCACCATCGGCTACCAGGACCGGCCTAAACGCCGGCCGCTCGGAAAATCGGTGAAACTCTTTCTCTCCCGCGCGAAGAAAGAGATCAGCCGGCTCGGGTATGGGTTGTGGGATGCGGTGAGGGGCTGACTGAAGAGGCCCGGAGGCCCAGAGGCTCGGTTGATCAGAACGACCCAACGCGAGTTGGCCAGAAATGCATCGAGGTAGGGTCGGCACTGCGTGCCGACCTAGCCGCTTTGATGTATTCATAGCCGCAAACCGCCAACCGCTGACACCTTGAATGGGCAGGGGCTTAATCACGACCGCATCCTCCCCGAGAGAACATCACTCAGGACAGCACGTTGCGCTATCCCTGCCTTAACTTCTGAGCCTCCGGGCCACTGGTCAACTAAGCCTCTCGCTGGCGTGGCCCTCCGGCCAACTGATCAACCGATCAACTCGTCGTCATACATTCACCGTCGCGATCACATGCGCGACCTGCGCGTCGGTCATCACGGGGCTTACCGGCAAAGAAACGACTTCGCGGTGCAGGGCTTCGGTGAGCGGGAGCTTCAGATGGCCGAGAGACTGCGCATACGCCTGCTGATGGTGCGGGGCGATCGGGTAATGGATGGCCGTGTGCACGCCACGGTCGAGCAGGCGCTGCTGGAAGGC
>VHCL01000153.1 GCA_016871725.1 Verrucomicrobiota bacterium
CTCCGGCAACCCCGGCTTCCCGTTGTCCTTGCAGATGGATCAGGACTCCTTCGGCCTGAGCCTCAACTGGAAGCACTGAGCCGGCTCAGAGCCGCTCGAGCTTGAGCGGGTAGGTCCGGCCGGACGCGAACTGCGCGACGACCAGCGAGCCATCGGGGTTCGCCAGGACGTCGTGGGGGTGCAGGAACACGTCGGCGGTGTGCTTCATCGTCAGGAGCTTACCCGAGGCGTCATAGACGGGCGCGGAGCCGGCGATGTTCGAGACGACCCGCAGATCGCGATCGAGGATGGAAAGGAAGCCGCGGCTGTTGCGGTCCTTGGGCCAGTTGTCGGCGAGATGGGCCACGACGTAGTGCTGGCCGAAACGGCGGATCTGGCGGGGGTTGCCGCCGGGGAGGTCGGTCTGGCCGAGCTTCTTGCCGTCGAGGTCAAGGCGGAGGAGGTGTTGCTGGTCACTCATCGCGATGAGCATGGCCTCGGCGCTGTCGGCCTCCGGACGTGGGTCGGTGTCGATCATCCCGCCGTGCGGGCCCCAGTGGACGATGCCGCCTTCCGGGCCGCCGAGTAGCCGCTTGAACGAGCCATCCGCGGCGTAGTGCAAGATGTAGTCCTTGCCGTAGCCGTCGAGGACGTAGAACTCGCCGTCGGCCCGGTGGAGCGTCCATGACGGGCGATATTCCGATGCCTTGGCGTATTTGCCGGTATTCGCAGGCAGGCGCCATTCGCCGAGCTGTTCGCCCGAGAGAGCGAACCGGGTCACCGTATGCAGACTGAGGTCAGTGATGAAGAGGGTGGCTTTATTTCGATATGGCGCGAGTGAGAGACCGTGCGCGCCGGGGAACTTCGTGCCGGTCCACTTGTTCGCCAGTTTGCCGGCTTCGTCGTAGAAGATGACGTTATTGGCGACGTGATTGGTCAGCAGGACGATGTGTCCGTCGAGCGTGCGGGCGAGGCCGTGGCAGTCATTGACCGGGGTCTTTTCGTCGAGTACGCCCCAGCCGGGCACGACGCGATATCTGAAGTCACCTTGGCCGAGGACCTCCGGCGATGATGCCTGTGCGAAGGACCTGCCGACCGCGCCATACCAGACGCCGGCCGCGAGGGCCTGCCGGAGGAAGACGCGCCGGGAGGCCATCGCTCAGGGCCGCAGGACGCGGACGCGATGGTTCTCGGAGTCTCCGACGAAGACGCTGCCGTCCTTGTCGACCCAGATGCCATGCGGACGGGCGAGGCCGCACTTGAGCGGGTCGCCGTCGGGTCCGTCGTGCTTGGCGCCGGTGCCGATCTTGAGCTCGAGGTTGCCGGTCTTGGCGTCGACCATGCGGATCGAGTGGGATTCCGTGTCGACCAGCCAGGCATTGCCTTGGACGTCGACGGCGACGCCCTTCGGTCCGCTGAGGGTGGCGAGCTTGGCGGGGCCGCCGTTGCCGGTGAAGCCCTTCTTGCCCGTGCCGGCGACGTGCGTGATCTTGTCGTTCTTGAGGTCGAGCTTGAAGACCTGGTTGCCTTCGCGGGTGCAGACCCAGAGGTTGCCGGCGGCGTCGAAGTCGATCGAGCGCGGGCCCTTGAGCGGCGTGCCCTTGACCGGGGCGCCGTCGGGCGTGGGGCCGGCCTTGCCGGTGCCGGCGATGGTGCTGATGCGCTTGGTCTTCATGTCGACCTTGCGGATCACGTTGTTGCCGATGTCGCAGATGAACAGGTCGCCGTTCGCGTCGAACTGGATGCTGTGCGGATTGCGCAGGAGGGCCTGGTCAGCGGGGCCGCCGTCGCCGGAGTAGCCCGGCTTGCCCGTACCGACGACCGTCGTGATGACGCCGGTCTTGACGTCGATCTTGCGGACCGCGTGGTTCTGCATGTCGACGACGAAGAGGTTGCCGCGCTTCGGGCCGAAACGGAGCTCGTGAGGGAGATTGAAGGTGGCCGCCGTGGCGGGGCCGCCGTCGCCGGAGTAGCCGGCCTTCCCCGTGCCCGCGATCAGCGTGATCTTGCCGTCCTTGTCGATGCGGCGGATGCGCTGGCCGGTGTATTCGCAATACCAGATCGCGCCGTCCGGTCCGCGGACCACGCCGAAGGGGTTGTCCATCTTGGCGGACGTGGCGGGACCGCCGTCGCCGGAGTAGCCTTTCTCGCCGGTGCCGGCGAAGGTCGACACGGACGCGGCGGAAAGCGAAGCCGCGGCCAGGAGGGGAAGGAGGCGGAGAAGCTTCATGGTAGGAAAGATCACAGATGGAGGATTAATGATGGATGATGAAGACGGGGGATGATGAAGGATGGAAGATGAACGATGAGTAATGGGGAGATCGAAGGTGGGTGTATTTGGTCAGGCTCCGTCTTTAATCATCTCTCATCATCCATCGCTTATCATCTATCGCTCACTTGCCAAATCCTTCGCCGGGGGTCTTGGACTTGACCAGGTAGGCGCCGGTGCGGGCGGTGACGAAGAGGGTGGTGCCGTCGACGCCGCCGAACTTCATGTTTGAGGGGCTTTCGGGGAAGGGGATGAGGCCGATCTGGTTGGCG
>VHCL01000154.1 GCA_016871725.1 Verrucomicrobiota bacterium
TTCGCCTTTCTTGGCGATCGATTCGGCCGGGATGGTCGGCGCGGCGAAGGCCGCGGCGGCGAGGAAGAGAGGGAGGAGGGAGTTCATGGGGGTGGGTCAGAGTATGGAGTATCGAGTATCGAGTATAGGAAAATTCGCGAGTATGGGATTTGGAGTATCGAGTAAAGGGAGAGGCAAAGAGGCGGGTTGCGGGCGCTGATGGGGTCAGACACGTCCAGAATTCCGGACGAAGTCAGACCCCATGCGCGGGCGGTTGAGCGAGGGTGCTCAACCCTACCCGTCGAGGCAGCGGCCGGCCAAGGATGGCCAGCCCTACCCTGACCTTCGCCGATACTCCATACTCAATACTCCATACTCTCGTCGCGGGCCCTCGTGCTTTGCCCCTTTACACTTTTGGTCGTTTCCCCCGAGATGGGCCGCGATGTCCACCAGCCGGCTGAATTTCAGACTCGAGGCGACGGCGACCGGTTCGCGCGCCCGGGCGGCGACGTTCCGCACGCTGCACAACGAGGTGAAGACCCCGCTGTTCATGCCCGTGGGCACCCAGGCGACGGTCAAGGCGCAGACGTTCGACACCCTGCTCGATTCCGGCTCCCAGATCCTGCTGGCGAACACCTATCACCTGCTCCTGCGTCCGGGTCCCGAGGTCTTCCGGAGCTTCGGCGGCATCCATCAGTTCACCGGCTGGGAGAAATCCTTCCTCACCGACTCCGGCGGCTTCCAGATCTTCTCCCTTCCGCACGCCCGTAACATGAAGGAGGAAGGCGCCGAATTCCGCAGCTACGTGGACGGCAAGACCTACCTGCTCAGCCCCGAGACGAGCATCGGCACCCAGGTCGCCATCGGCAGCGACATCATGATGGTGCTGGACCAGTGCATCCCGTCCACGGCCGACAAGGCCACGGCCAAGGCCGCGCTGGACATCACCCACCGCTGGGCCATCCGCAGCCTCAAGGCCCGCGGTGATTCGCCCCAATCGATGTTCGCGATCGTCCAAGGCGCGCTCTACCCCGACCTGCGCAAGGAAAGCGCCGACGGCCTGATCCAGCTGCCCTTCGACGGCTTCGCCATCGGCGGCCTCGCGGTCGGGGAAGGCAAGAGCGAGCGGGAGGACACGTGCGAGATCGCCGCGGCGATGCTCCCGGCGGACAAGCCGCGCTATCTGATGGGCGTCGGGACCCCGTTGGACCTGCTTGAAGCCGTGCACCGCGGGGTCGACATGTTCGACTGCATCATCCCGAACAAGGTCGCCCAGTTCGGCACCGCCTACACCTCGCGCGGCATCCTGCAGCTGCGTCGCTCGATCTACAAGTTCTCGGAGGAGAAGCTCGACCCGAAGTGCCGGTGCCCCGTCTGCGCCAAGTATTCGCGCGGCTACCTGCATCACCTCACCAAGACCCAGGAGCCGCTGGGGTGGACGTTGCTCGGCCAGCACAACATCTTCTTCTACCATCAGATGATGCGGGAGATCCGGCAGAGCATCCTCGATGACACCTTCCTGGCGTATTACCACGAGCGCCGGCAGATCCTGCAGATCGAGGACATGGACAACCCCGCCGTCCCGCCGAAGATCGGCAAGGAACGCCGTCCGCGCACCTTGGGTGACTACGAGGTCCATATCGCCGAGGAAGGCTTCGCGAGCATCCGTCAGATCTCCTCGGGCGAGATCATGCATTCGCATACCCCGCCGATGGTCGAGGCCAAGGCGCTGTACGTCGACCAATCCGACCTCGCCGGCCGGCTGGCCCTGCCCGCCGGCAAGCAGCCGGAGGAGGTCGACCCGCTGATCGTCTGGGACATCGGCCTGGGCGCCGCCGCGAACGCCATGGCCGCCATCCAGTGCTACGAGGCCGAAGCCGCCAAGGGCCCGGTCCGCCGCATGCGCGTCATCAGCTTCGAGAACGACCTAGACTCGCTCAAGCTCGCCCTGACTCACAAGAACCGCTTCGAGTATCTCCGTCACTCCGGACCGGACGCCATCCTCGCGCGGCAGGAGTGGACGTCGCGCCAGTTCGCCGGCCTGAGCTGGGAACTGCGCGTGGGCGACTTCTGGCAGACCGTGACCCAGGCCTCGGCCAAGCCCGACCTGATCTTCTTCGACTTCTTCTCGCACAAGACGGACACCGCGTGCTGGACGCTCGGACAGTTCCAACGGCTCATCGCTCTCTGCGACCCGCGGAAGCCCGCGGAACTCTTCACCTACTCGGCCTCGACCGCCGTACGCGTGGCCCTGCTCAACGCCGGCTTCCACGTGGCCATCGGCACCGGCACCGGCGTGAAGAAGGAGACCATCGTCGCGCTCACGCCCGGCTACGCCCTGCCCTGCCGCTACGCGCTCCTCACCAAGGATTGGCTGGAAAAGTGGCGGCGCTCATCGGCCAAATTCCCGGAAGGAATCAGCGAGGCTGAGCGCGGGGAATTGGAGAAGAGGATCGAGGGGCATCCGCAATTTTCAGTAGGCT
>VHCL01000155.1 GCA_016871725.1 Verrucomicrobiota bacterium
TCGGGAAGCCGGCGGCCTCGGGCTACGTCTCGCTGGGACTGAACCTCATGCCGTCGAAGCTGATCCTGCCCGGCGGCGGCATCATCCGTTCGACGCTCCTGCCGCACGGCAATGAGTCCACGTTGGGCCTCGTCTTCGAGGAGCCTTCGACGGGTCGGAAGTTCGCCTATTATACGGACTGCCGGGCGATGACCGATAAGTCCCTCGAGCTCGGCGAACACGCCGACCTGGCGATCCTCGACGGACTCCGTCCGAATCCGCACCCGACGCACATGACCGTCGATCAGGCCTGCCAGGCCGCGCATGACCTGCGCGCCCAGCGGGCCTTGCTCACGCACATGACCTACCAGGTCGATTACGCGACGTATACGGAGCAGCTCCGGAAGACGCATCCCAAGGTCGGCCTTTGCTACGACGGACTGCGGATCAAGCTCGGCGCATGAGCGGGCACGAAAAAGGGCGCCCTGAGGGCGCCCTTGCTTCACCGCGCTGAGTCGGCTCAGAGCTCGGTGATGACGATGTTGCGGAACCAGCAGGGGTCGCCGTGCTCGGTGAGCATCAGCTTGCCCTGGCCGGGGCCGAAGCCCTTCTTGTTCTTGAACTTGCTCTTGGCGAGGGCGGCCTTCCATTCCTCGGACTTCGTGTCAGCCGAAGCGCTCAGCTTGCCGTTGAGATAGTGCTCGAGCTTGCCGTCCTTCACCACGACGCGGCTCTGGTTCCATTCGCCGATGGGCTTCTTGGCCTTGTCCTTGGCGGAGTCGATCAGGTCGTAGATCGAGCCGGTGTTGTGGCTGCCGCCGCGGAGGCCGTCGGGGTGGCCGTCGTCGTCGATCATCTGGTATTCGATGCCGAGCCACTCGCCCTTGCCCTTGGCGTCCTTGATGTTCGTGACCCAATACTTGATGCCGTTGTTGCCCTTGGCTTCGAGGCGCCATTCCCAGGTGAGTTCGAAGTTCACGTATTCCTTCTTGGAGATCAGCGCGCCGGTGCCCTTCTGGGCGATGAGACGGATGACGCCGCCTTCTTCGGTCTTCCAGCCGCCGGCGGGGGCGCCGCCGTTCAGGTCGGTGAAGTCGGCCAGGGTGAGGGTGGCCTTTTCGCCGGCGAAGAGGGTGCCGGTGGCGAGCAGGGCGAGGAGGAGGGATTTCATGGGTGGAGGGGTTATGAGGCGTTTCCGGGCGGATTTGAAGTCCTTATGTCGGCGGTCAGGGCAGGACCTTGATTTCTTTGAGCCAGACGAGGGATTCGGCCTGCCACTTGTCCCAAGAGGGGCCCTTGTAGCCGTTCAGGCCATGGCCGCCGTTGGGCAGTTCGACGAGGCGGGTCGGGAGGCCGGCCTTCTGCTGGGCGGCGAAGAACATGCGGCTGTTCTCGATGTCGACGACCTTGTCGTCGACCGCGTGCGCGAGGAAGGCGGGCGGCGTGCCGGCCTTCACGTGCTTGTGCGTCGAGAAATATTCCGGGAGCCCGGGCGCGGGCGTCTCGCCCATCAGGTTCTTCTTCGAGCCGCGGTGGACGCCGACGTCCATGCTGATGACCGGGTAGATCAGGAGCGAGAAGTCGGGGCGGCTGCTCTCGCGGGCGATCGCGTCGGTGGTCTTGCCTTCGCCCGCGTCGAAGTGGACGGTCGCCGTCGAAGCCAGATGTCCGCCGGCGGAGAAGCCGATGATGCCGACCTTCTGCGGGTCGATCTTCCATTGCGCAGCGTTCGCGCGGACCGTGCGGAGGGCCCGCTGGGCGTCGAGGAGCGGCACGTAGGGACGTCCGGCCGGCAGGCGGTATTCGAGGACGATGCCGGCGATGCCGTGGGCGTTGAGCCAGGCGGCGATGCCGTGGCCTTCGCCCTTGGTCACCAAGCCGCCGTAGCCGCCGCCGGGGCAGATCACGATCGCCGCGCCGTTCGGCTTCTCAGGTAGGTGGACCGTGATCTTGGCTTTCGAGGAGTCGGAGAACTTGCCGTTGCCTTCGGGCGCATCGCCCGGCCAGAGCGGCAGGGTTTCCGCGGCGAAGGAGGAAGTGACAATCGTCAGCAGGGCGAGGAGGAGGCGCATACGGGGAGAGTATAGAGTATGGAGTATGGGAAAAGCATGGGGGAGGGAAGGGTGTTTGGTAGGGTCGGGACCGCGTCACGACCTAGTTCTATCAAGGTAGGGTGACGACTGCGTCGTGACCTAGGATGTCACTAGGTCAGCACGCGGTGCTGACCCTGCCCGGGTGCAAGGGGGCCGCCCGGGCACAAAAAACCCCGGAGGACCGGGGCTTGGTTTGGCTAGGCCTGAGGGCTTACTTGCCGAAGCCGGCGGAGGGCTTGCCGTCGGCCTCGAGCTTGCCGGCGGACCAGAGGACGGCGCGGCCGACGAGGTCGAGATAGCGGGCGTCTTCGACGGTGGCGTTGTTATGGCCGATCGTGGTGCTGAAGATGCGGGTCTTCTTCGGGCCGAACTC
>VHCL01000156.1 GCA_016871725.1 Verrucomicrobiota bacterium
ATGGTCCTTGATGGGCTGCACGCGGATGAATTCGCCCGTGCGCGGGTTCCGCGCGAACGCCGGAGCTTCCTTGCTCATCCCTCCGTAGTTCAACGGATAGCCAGGGGTGGCTTTCTCGTAGTTCCAGGTCTCGCCGTTGTCACGGCTGACGAGATAACCGGGCCGGGTCCGGTCTCCGTCGTAGTGGCGGATCTCCTTCTCGTTCACCCGCACCAGCCCGCGACCGGCGTCCGCCGGGGGCGTGCCGACGATCCGGGGCGGCGGATATTCCGCGGCCAGCAGCGGGAGCAGTGTCGCGATGAGCCAGGCGGAACCAAGCTTCTTCATGGGGTGACCTTACATGACCTGGGCGGCGACGTTTCGCAAGGTCTCAGTCGCCCCACGCCGAGGCTACGGCCGTCGCCCGTCGGCGCGGCTGGCCTGCCTCAGCGCGAGCGGAAGACGTCGCTGGTCAGGCACTCGGCCACGAGGGTGCGGAGGCCGAGGCCTTCCTGCTTCACCTTGGCGTAGATGCGGTCGACGGCGAACTCGTCGGCGGGCTCCATGAGGCGTCCCGTCGAGTAGGCGAGGAGCGAACGGATCAGGTGGCGGGTGAACTGCTCTTCGCGCTTCTCGTGGAGGAGGTCGCGGAAGCCGGCGAAGTCCTGATAGGTCTCGCCGGACGCGAACTCCCCGGTGGTGTCGATCTTCGGGGCCGGTCCCTTCTTCGGCTTCGCGTAGGTCACGCGCCAGCGGCCGACCGGGTCGAAGGATTCGAGGCTGAAGCCGAGCGGGTCGATCTTGCGGTGGCACTCCGCGCAGGCGCGGTCGGTGCTGTGCTTGGCCAGGCGCTGGCGGATGGTGGTCGCGCCGGTGACGTCCGGCTCGATGGCGGGCACGACGTCCGGCGGGGGCGGCGGCTTCACGCCCAGGATGTTCTCGCTGACCCAGGCGCCGCGGGTGACGGGAGAGGTCTCGACGCCGTTGGCGCTGACGGTCAGGACGGCCGCCATGCCGAGCAGGCCGCCGCGATGTGAATCGACTTGGAGGCTGACCTTCCGGAAACCGTCGGCGAGGCGGAGGGTCTGCTGTTCGGGCAGGCCATAGAGCTTGGCCAGCTTCTTGTCGACGAAGGCATGGTCGGCGCGGAGGAACTGGTTCACCGGGCGGTTCTCCCTGAGCATGTCCTGGAAGAACAGGCGCGCCTCGGTCTTCATCGAGGTCGGGAGGTCTTCCGCGTAGTAGGCCCGGTTGGTCTCGCGGGGCGGGGGCATGCCGCCGAGGTCGCGCAGGTTCAGCCAGCTGTCGAGGAAGCCGTCGACGAAGCCCGTGAGGCGATCGTCGGCCAGCAGGCGGTCGATCTGCTTCTTCAGCTCGGCGTCGCCGGTCAGCTTGCCCGACGCGGCCGAGGCGCGCAGGGCTTCGTCGGGCGGGACGGCCCAGAGGGCGTAGGAAAGGCGGGCGGCGAGGTCGTTCGGCTTCAGGCGCTGGTCGCCGCTTTCCGTGATCTCGCTCAGGTAGAGGAAGGAAGGGGAGCAGAGGATGAGCTTCACCGCGTCGAGGGCCGCCTGGCGCGGGGTGGCCTTTTCGGCGACGCGCCGTTCGAACATGCCGCGGATCGGCGCGCGGTCGGCGTCCTGCAGCGGACGACGATAGGCCTTCGCCGCGAAGCCGTAGAGCTGATCGAGCGCGCGCTCGGCCTGGAAGCCCTGCGGGCCGAAGACGGCGACCTCTTCGGCGCCGCCCGCGGGCTCGGCGATCGGGCCCTGGACCACGATCTCGCTGATGCGGATATGCGGAAGCTTGCCTTCCCGGAGGATGTGCGCGCGGCCCACGCCGGAGGAGCCCACGGGGGTCGAGAATTCCTTCGGGTAACGCTTGTTGATCGCCAGCACGGAGGCGCGTGATTCGTACGGTCCGTTGGGGAAGATGAAACGCGGGGTCTGGCCGGCCTCGAGCCAGACGCGGAACTTGAGGCGGGTCGGCGTGTTGTCGGGCACGACGGCGGTGGCGAGCAGCGGCTCGATGGCCTGCGGGTAGTGGATGTGGCCCTTGGTGACGTCGCCTGGTACGACGCCGAGGATGAACGGCTCCGAGAAATCGATGCCGAAGATGGCGTGGTCGTAATGGGTGTCGCGGTGCAGGGCGGCCGCCTCGACCTCGAGGTCGTAAAGGCCGGCCACCGGCACGCCTTGCTTGAAGTCCTCGATATGGCCGTAGCCGCCCTGGCGCGTATCGGTGTTGGGCTGTTCGTAGAGGTTGAGGTAGCGGAAGTTAAACGCGCTCTTGTGCGAGCCGGTCAGCTCCTCGTATTGGATGAAGTTCTTGTTGAACCGCCACGTCTGCGGCGCGGTGGCCGGCTTGCCGAGGCGGGCCTCGACCAGAC
>VHCL01000157.1 GCA_016871725.1 Verrucomicrobiota bacterium
GACGGTGAGGAAGGCCGGGGGGACGACGGTGTTCTTCTTCGGGATCACCGCGTCGAGGCCTTGGGCGCCGGTCTCGCGGACGGCCAGCACGTAAGGGGGCTCGGCCGGCTTGAGCTTGTCGTGTTCGGCGAGCTTCCGCTTGAGGTCGGCGTGCTTCACGCTGGCCTCCCCTTTGATGAGCCGGTCGAGGCGGGCGTATTCATGGTCGACCTGGCGCCAGGCGAGGGCGGCGACCTGCTTCTCATAGGGCGTCCGCTCCGCCTCCGGCTTGTTGACCATGGCCTGGACGTCCTCCGGGAACATCTCGACGGCTTTCCGGGCGGCGTTGTCGCGATACTTCTGCTCGAGGGCGGCGATCTCGTCGCGGATGGCCTTCGTCTCCGTCTCCCATTTCGTCAGCCGCCGCCGGTGTTCGTCGGCCTGCGCTCCGGTCCAGGCGACGCGGTCTTCGACGGGGATGATGTTGTTGAAGAAGCTGCGGAGCGCGTAGTAGTCGCGTTGCAGGATCGGGTCGAACTTGTGGTCGTGGCAGCGCGCGCACTGCATGCCGGCGCCGAGGAAGACGTCGCCGGTGGTGTCGGTGACGTCGTTGAGGATGTTCTCCCACTGGCCCCGGGCGTCGCGGTTGTTGTATTCGTAGATCCAGTGGTGGAGGTAGCCGAGGGCGGTGAGCGCGTCCGGGTCGCCGGGGAAGAGTTCGTCGCCGGCGAGCTGCTCCTGGACGAAGCGGTCGTAAGGCTTGTTCTCATTGTAAGCCTTGATGACGTAGTCGCGGTAGCGCCAGGCGGTGGGGCGGAAATCGTCGGCGCGGAAGCCGTCGCTATCGGCGTAGCGCACGAGGTCGAGCCAGGCGCGGGCCATGCGCTGGCCGTAGGCCGGAGAGGCGAGCAGGCGGTCCACGAGCTTCTCGTAAGCCGCGGGGTCCTGGTCTTGGACGAAGGCGGCGACCTCCTCGGGCGTGGGCGGCAGGCCGGTCAGGTCGAAGGTCACGCGGCGGATGAGCACGGCGCGCTCGGCTTCGCCGGAGGGCGTCAGGCCTTCCTGGGCGAGCCGCGCGTCGATGAACCGATCGACCGGGTGCGCGGCCTTGCCGGCCGGGAGTTCGGCACGCCTGACCGGCTGGTAGGCCCACCAGGCTTTTTCTTTCTCGCCGATGGTGCCAGGCAGGTAGCGGCCCGAGGCGAGGACTTTGGTGCGGCTCTTGGGCCAGGCGGCGCCGGCCTTCACCCAGGCCTGGAGCAAGGACACTTCTTCCTTGGTCAGGCGTTCGCCTTTAGGCGGCATCATCACATCGGGGTCCGTCGACAGGATGTTCTTCAGGAAGAGGCTGGCGTCGGGGTCGCCGGGGACGAGGGCCGCGCCGGCGTCGCCGCCGGTGGTGAGACCGGCGAGGCTGTCCATGACCAGCCCGCCCTTGTTCTTGCCGGCGGAGTGGCTGTGGCACTTGAAGCAACGCTCGTCGAGGAGGGTCACGGCCTTCTCCGCCAAGTCATCGGAGGCAGCCGAGAGGGCGGCGCCGGACAAGGTCAAAAGGCAGGCAGACAGGCTGAGCAGTCGCAAAGACATCGGGGGAGCCCTCTTTATGAGGGCTTTCGATTGAGACTGCAAGCCGTGGCCGAAAGTTCCCCGGCGGCCCTTGGGGGATTACTTCAACCGCTTTTTCCAGGCGGGATAGTCCTTGGCCAGCAGATCACGGGCGTATTCGCCGAACCAGCTGTAGCCATTGCGCCGCTCGTGGCCGAGGTCGGCCAGCTTGGGTTTCGGTATCCCGTCGCGGTCGCACACGAAAGGGGCGCCGGTCTTGAGGTCGTAGAAACGTCCCCAGAGGTCGGGCGCGGACGGGTCCGGGACCATCACCAAGTCCTTGCCGCCGAGCAGGGTCTTGGTGGTCTCGAGGCGCTGGCCTTTCACGCGGTGGGACTCGAACCAGGCCACCGCGCCTTCGATCGCCGCGCGGATCTCGTCCGACGGGTTCTCCAGGCTCATGAGCAGTCGCACGATGCCGACGGATTCGCTGCCACTGAACGAAGGCAGCTCGTAGGCGCGCGCCTTGGCCGGCGCGAACGTCTGCTCGTCGTGCTGGGCGCACCAGACGGCCGGTTTCCCGTCGACGACGATCTGGCACTTCAGGACGCAGGCGACGCCGCGGTCGAAGGCTTGGCGGCAGGCTTCCCGGACCTTGGCGTCGACGAAGGCGTAGCGTTCGTCGCGGCCGACCTCACGCACGAATTCGAGCACGCGCACCATGGCGCCGTCGTTGAACGTGATGCGGTCGTAGTAACCTTTGCGCAGAGGGAAGAACTGCGGCCAGCCGCCGTTCGGGTATTGC
>VHCL01000158.1 GCA_016871725.1 Verrucomicrobiota bacterium
CCCCGTCGAACCGAAATTATTGGGGTTTCCGGCCAAGGCATGGCCGAAATGCCACTGCCACACACGGTTGACGACCGCCCGGGAGGCCAAGGCGTTATCGGGATGCGTCAGCCAGTCGGCGAAGGCCGCCCGGCGTCCTTCGATCGTCACGGGAATCCGTGCGGGGACCTGGCTCAGCACCCCCAGGACTCCCGGCGAGACCTTGGGTCCGGCCGAGAAAGGGTCACCGCCATTGAGAATCACGCCGTCTTCCCACTCGCCGGCGGTCAGACGATCATCCGGGACCCGTTGCGGTGCGTTCACCGAGGTGACCTGGCGGGTACGCCCGGAATAGACCGAGAGCGCATAGGGTTCGTAGCGTTCCGACTCCCAGCGGAGGCGTTCGATTCCTTTCAAAGCGATGCGCTCGAGCCCGATCTCCTCCGGCGTCCATCCCAGCATGCGCGGCGGAAAGGACTCTTCCGGCTTTTGCTGGCGGAGCAGATACTGCCGAGCACCGTTGAAGCGCCCCCCTCGCACCGACTTGGCCTTGGCGAGGGCTTCCCGCCAAGGTGCGGGATCCAAGCCTTTTTCCCGATACCAGGCCTCGGCGGCGGCGAGCGCCTTGGCGTCCAGCCGCCGCAAAGTCTCCTCATGCGCCTGCCTCAGGGTATCGAGGTGCTTCCGCTCACCGAAGCCCGTCAGGTTTTCGACGGGCAGGAAAGGCGCCGGACGCTCGGCGAGCTGCGTGGTCCGGAAAACCGCCTGGACGGCATAGTAATCCCGGGTCGCGATCGGGTCGAACTTATGGTCATGACAACGGGCGCACTGGAGCGATTGGGCGAGGAAGGTCTCGCCGACGGCGTTGGTGACGTCGTCCAGGAAGCGCTGGCGGGCGACTTTCGGCACTTCCATCGAGGTGAGTTCCCATGGCCCCATCCGCAGGAAGCCGACGGCGACCAATTTCTCGGGGTCATCGGGATGCAGTTCATCTCCGGCGACCTGCTCGCGGACGAACCGATCGTAAGGCAGGTCCGCGTTGAAAGCCCGGACGACGTAATCCCGGTAACGCCAGGCGTTGCCCCGCTCGTAGTCATTGGCGAAACCCGAGGAGTCCGCATAACGCGCCACGTCCAGCCAGTGCTGCGCCATCCGTTCGCCATAGTGCGGCGAGGCGAGCAGCCGATCGACGACCCGGGCGAAGGCCACCTCTTCCGAAGCTCCGTCGGCGAGAAAAGCGCCGATCTCTTCTTCGGTGGGCGGCAGGCCCGTCAGATCGAAAGTAGCCCGCCGCAGGAGCGTACGCCGATCGGCGGCCGGGGCGTCGACCAGACCGGCCGGACGACGGGCGGACAGGAAAGCATCCACGGGGTGCCCCCCGCCCGGCGGCGACGGACGCACGACGGGCAGATAAGCCCAGATGGCGTCAGGCTTATAGCGCCTCGCATCCCACGATGGACCGAGGCCTCCCCCGGACGGCATGGTCATGCCGTCCTCGGCGTCCCAGGCGGCTTTGCGTTCCTTGAGGATGGCGGCGACGGTTTGTTCATCCGGCAACGGCGCTCCGCCGATGATCCAATCCCGCAGCCAACCGACCTGCTCTTCCGAAAGTTTCTCGGCCTGCTTCGGCGGCATCGCCTCCCACTCTTCATGCGTGCGCTGCACGGACAAGAACAGCGGGCTCTCGGCCGGCTTGCCCGCGACCACGGAGGGTCGGCCGCTTTCGCCCCCTTTGAGCAATCCTTGCGAGGTCCGCAGATCCAGACCGCCCTTGATCTTGGCCGGATCCTTGCCGTGACAGCCGAGACATTTCTCCTGCAACAAAGGAGCCACCCTGCGGACATAAGTCTCCTCCGCCACGCCGGCCATCAGAGCTGCCGTGGAACACCAAGCAATCAGAGCGACGAGGGGCGATCGCACAGGATGATGATTAATATCCGTCCCACCCGAATCAACCGTGCATTCAGGCAGGTAGACGATGACATTACCTCCGCTGTCTCGAGGTAGGGTAGCACGACGTGCCGTCATAGTTGCCTCGCGTCTGTAGGTAGGGTCGGAACCGCGGCACGACATAGCCACCTTTCACCATAGAGGGCTGCATCGATGGCTGAATCGTTCATCCCGCCCCCGGATCTCTCCGGCCCACGTGCCCACCGGTCCTCGTGTCCTCGATTACTTCAGCCACCCGCCACCTGTCTCTTTGCCTCTCCCTATACTCAATACTCCATACTCGATACTCGCTTGGATTCTGATCCACCGAGCCTCTGAGCCTCCGAGCCTCTCGTACCT
>VHCL01000159.1 GCA_016871725.1 Verrucomicrobiota bacterium
TGCCTCTCGGCTGTTACCCTTGTCCCCGTGTCCCCGTGCCAGCTTGCCCCCTTGCGGCCTCGCCTTCACTACTTCATCACATAGGCGAAGAAATCCCGCAGTTCCTGGTCCGACATCCCTGCGAGCAGGCCCTCGGGCATGACCGAGGTCGGGCTGGCGATGAGCGAGGCGACTTGGTCCTCCTTGATCTTGGTGCGGTTGCCGGCGAGGTCACGCAGGACGATCTCGCCGCCTTCGCGACGTTCGAGGATGCCGTTGGCGATCGTGCCGTCCTTGAGGCGGACGTCATAGGCCCCGAACCCTTCGCGGATTTCGAGGCTGGGGTAGACGATGTTGAGCACCCAGAAGTCGAGGCTGCTACGGTCGTAGCCGGTCAGCTCGGGGCCCACCTTGCCGCCTTCGCCCTTGAGCTGATGGCAGCTGGCGCAACGGGCCAGGAAATGAGCCCGTCCTTTGGCGGCGTCGCCTTCTCCGGCGCGGGCCACGGCGCGTAGTCGGGCGACCTCCTGGTCCTTCTCAGGAGTGAGCCCTGTCACGAGCAGGGGTTTCCAGAGCCGCTCCACGGCGGCGTTCACCTCGTGGATGTCGTGGCGAAGCAGGGTGCGGGCGATGTCGGCTGTGATGTGCGGAGCCAGGATCTTGCCGGCCTCGACGGCCTCGATCAGCAGCGACGCCCATGCCTTGCGGTCGGCCAGCGTGCGCAGCGCGAGGTCGCGCAGTCCGTCGTCGGCCGCGATGGAGCGCTCGTAGTTGTCGATGATTGCCCTGGGCAGCCTGATGTCGTCGTAGCGGGAGAGGGCGGTGAGCAGGGGTTTCTTCGCCTCGGTCGCCGGAGCGATGAGCAACTTGAGCAGCGGTCCGACGGCTTCGGCGCGACGGGCGTTCGAGAGCGCGTCGGCGAGCTCGTTGCGACGGCGGACCGGCGTGCGCTTGTCGGACAGCTCTTTCAAGGCGGCCGCGAGGGCGGACTTGTCGCCGGACCGAAGCGCGGCCAGCGGGATCGGCTGCCGTCCGTCCTTCGTCTGCCGGGCTTCCAGGGCGGAGCGCAGCGAAGCCGGCATGGGAGGGAGATCGCCGGCCTCCAGATGCGAAAGGATGCCGCCCAGCAGCTTCTCCGCGGCGGGTTCCGGGCAGAGCGCCAGGACTTCGGCCGCGTCGGCCAGGGATTCCGCGCGCGCGCCACGGGCGAGGCGCTTGCCGATGCGTTCGGCCAGGGTGTCGCGGAAGACCGGTGAGGCGACGAACGACGGATCGGCGCGCAGGAAAGCCACCGCCGCCGCCCGTTCGGCGGGCGTGCCGAGTCGTGCCTCCAGCGCCCACCATGCGAGCAGGGGAATGTGTCCGGAATCATCGGCGGCTCCGAGCGCGGCGTGGAGCAGCGGGAGGGCGTCCGCCGGCATCCGCTTGGCCGAGGCCAGGATCTGGGCCCGGACTTCGACATGGGGCTCCTGCTTGGCCGCGTTGATCTGGGCGGCGGTGGGCGCGGTCCTGCGTTCGCCGAGCATCTTCCAGGCCCAGCGGCGCACGTAAGGGTCGGCGTGCGTGACGGGCGGCGCGTCGACGGCGCCGAGCAGGTCGAGCGCCCACAGGGCTTCCAAGGCGTGCGGACCCGCGAGCATGCCGCGGAGCGCCGGAATCGTTTCCTTGAGCTGACGCCAACCGATCTCGAGGACGGCCTGCTTGCGGAACCATTCGTTACGGTGGGAGAGCAGGGCGAGGAGTTCCGTCGCGGGCGCTGAGGTGAGGTCGAAGGATCCGGTCCCCGTCTTGCCTAGGGGGAGGAGCGGACCGGCGTTGTCCGGCCGGATGCGGTAGAGCCGGCCGCGTTGCTTGTCCCAATCGTCTACCGGGTTCACATGGCTGAGGCGGGTGTCATACCAATCGGCCAGAGTGACCGCTCCGTCGGGTCCGACGCCGGTCCAGACGGGGCGGAACCAGCGGTCGCTGCTGGCGATGAGGTCTTCTTCGTCGATGGTGCGGAAGGTCGAGCCCTGCGGCACGAGCCGGCTGACGTATGCTTTGTTCGCGAGCGAGTTCGGGGCGAGGACCTTGCCTTCGTACTCGTCGCCGAGCAGGCCGCCTTCGTAGACCACGAAGGCCTGCGGGAAGCGACGCTTGTCGCCGGTGTTCGCCATGTGTTCGAACCATCCGTAGGCATGCGGATTCGTGAGCGGACCATGCTTGCCCCAGTTCTTCACGCCATAGGAACCGAACTCGTAATGCATCCCGCGGGTGTCGCCGTAATTGGAGCCCGAGAAGAC
>VHCL01000160.1 GCA_016871725.1 Verrucomicrobiota bacterium
TGGCTGTCCGTCGTGCTGACCGTGTTCTCGGGCCTCAGCTACCTCATCCGGCACCGCCGGCACCTGCCCGGCCTGGCCTCATGATCGTCCAGATCGCGACGCTCGGCCCGCTCGGTCGCCTCAAGGCGCCGGGCACCTGGGGTTCCGCCGCCGGCCTGCTGTGGTGGGCGGTCGTCGTCCGTCTCGCGCACCAGAAGGGCGGCCCGCATGAGTTCATCTTCGACGCGCTCGTCGTCCTGACCGCGATCCTGCTCTGCGGCGTGGCCGCCGCGTTCCTCGGCAAGAAGGATCCCTCCGAGGTCATCCTCGACGAGTTCGCCGCGATGCCGCTGGTCTTCCTCTTCAATCCGCATGTCTACGGCGGGGCGACTTCGTTCGTCTTCATCCTGCTCGGCTTCCTGTTCTTCCGCCTCTTCGATATCACGAAGCCTTTCGGCATCAAGGCGCTCGAAAAGCTGCCCGGAGGTTTCGGCATCGTGCTCGACGACGTGATGGCCGCGGTCTACGCGAACCTCGCTTTGCAGGCCGTCTCCCGGCTCTGGGCTTCGCTCGTCTGATGTCCGCCCGCTTCGCCCCAGCCGACGCCGCGGTCGTCCGCATCACGGGCGAGGACGCGGCGGCTTTCCTGCAGGGCCAGTGCACGGCGGACCTGCGCGGCGTCGCGCTGGCCGACGCGCTCTGGCTGAATCGCAAGGGCCGGGTGCTCGCGCACACCGTCGTTGCCGCGGAAGCCGACGGCTCGTTCCTGCTGCTCTGTCCGCACCTGTCGGCCGACGCGCTCATCGCCGTCGTGACCGCCAACGTCATCGCGGATGATGTCGTCGCGACCGACGAGACCGCCCTGTGGGGGCGCTACGTCGCGTGGGGCGCCGCGCCGACCCTCGCCGACGCCAAACTTTTTCCGACGCGTCGCTTCGGTGTCGCCGCCTGGGACGTGCTCGTTCCGGCGGGGGCCGCCCCGCCGGGCGAACTGGGCGGCCTGGCCGAGCCGGAGGCCGCCCGCCTCGCCGCCGGCGTGCCGTCGGTGCCCGCGGATTGCGGCGCCAACGAGTTCCCGCAGGAGTGCGGCCTCGACGCCTGGGTGAGTCATACGAAGGGCTGTTATCTCGGCCAGGAAGTCATGGCGCGCATCCAGTCGATGGGCTCCTTGCGCCGCATCCTGCGGCGGGTCGAAGGCCCGGTGTCGGTCGGCCTCGAGCTGAAGACGCCTGAAGGCAAGGTCGCCGGGGTGGTCCGTTCCGCCGCCGGTGACGTCGGCCTGGCCTTGGTGTCGGTCGACCTGCCCGAAGGGGCCGAGGTGGCCGGCGTGCGGCTCGGGCCGCCCGCGACGATGCCTGCGCGCTGACCTGTTTCCGTTTGCGGGCGTTGCCCCGGCCCTCATCGTGTCGGCGATGGCCTCTTCCTTCCATTACCAGGATCCTTTCCCGCTGGGCCCCGATACCACGAAGTATCGCCTGCTCACCAAGGAGCACGTCTCCGTCGCCGAGTTCGACGGCAAGCCGATCCTCAAGGTCGCGCCCGATGGCCTGACCCTCCTCGCCAACCAAGCGCTGCACGATATCAACTTCTATCTGCGCACCGAGCACCTCGAGCAGGTCGCCGCCATCCTCGCGGACCAGGAAGCCAGCGACAACGACCGCGCCGTCGCGCTTGCGATGCTCCGCAACGCCGAGGTCGCCGCCAAGGGCGTGCTGCCGTTCTGCCAGGACACCGGCACGGCGCAGGTCACCGCCAAGAAGGGCCAGCAGGTCTGGACCGGCGGCGACGACGCCGAAGCGCTGTCCCTCGGCGTCTACCAGGCCTACGCCCAGAACAACCTCCGCTACTCGCAGCTCGCCCCGCTCGACCTCTACGCCGAGAAGAACACCGGCACCAATCTCCCCGCGCAGATCGACATCGCCGCCGTCAAAGGCTCGAAGTTCGAGTTCCTCTTCGTCGCCAAGGGAGGCGGTTCGGCCAACAAGTGCTATCTCTACCAGGAGACCAAGGCCGTCCTGAACCCGAAGTCGCTCATCAAGTTCCTGACCGAGAAGATGCAGTCGCTCGGCACCGCCGCGTGCCCGCCGTATCACCTCGCGTTCGTCATCGGCGGTACCTCCGCCGAAGCGACCATGAAGGCCGTCAAGCTGGCCTCGACCCATTACTACGACGCGCTGCCCACGACCGGCAACGAACACGGCCGCGCCTTCCGCGACACCGCGCTCGAGGCCGAGCTCCTCAAG
>VHCL01000161.1 GCA_016871725.1 Verrucomicrobiota bacterium
TCTTCGAACTCGCCGCGTTCGCCTACGAGGAACTCGCGACCAACGAACCCGGCCAGGTCCAGCACTTCGTCGACCTCGCCAACGCCTGGATCGCGGGCGGCGAGTACGACCAGTCCCTCGCCGCGGCGGACCGCGGCCTCAAGCTCTTCCCCGGCAACGGCGACCTCCAGGAAGTCGTCCGCAAGGCCTCCGTCAGCAAGACCATGAAGAAGGGCAACTGGGAGGACAAGGGCGACTTCCAGTCCAAGCTCAAGGACAAGGACGAAGCCCTGCGCCTCGACCAGGCTTCCCGCACCGTCACCGACGCCGCCACCGCGCTCGCGCAGGCCGGCGAACTGGCCCAGAAGATCCAGGCCGCCCCGGACAGCCTCGACCTCTACCGCGAGATCGTGCGCATGTTCCTCATCGCCGAAGACCTCGACAGCGCCATCGCCTGGCTCCAGCGCGGCCGCCTCACGAGCCAGGGCAAGGCCGACACGTCCCTCGAGCGTCAGGAAAGCGACCTGATCATCCGCCGCTACGAACGCATCTCCAAGCAGCTGCGCGAAGCCATCGCGGCCAGCCCCGCCGACGCCGCCAGCAAGGAGGCGCTCGCCAAGAACGAAGCCGAGCTCGCCGACTTCCGCCTCAAGACCTCCATCACCCTCGTCGAGCGCTACCCGAACGACTTCTCCTACCGCCACGAACTCGGCACCCTCCTGCTCGCCGCGAACCGCCTCGACGAGGCCGTCCAGCAGCTCCAGTACGCCCAGCGCAACCCGAAGTTCCGCCAGCCGGCCCTCCTCGCGATCGGCCGCGCCTTCTCGCAGGGCGGCAAGTTCGACCTCGCGGTCGAGCAGCTCACCACGGCCAAGAGCGAAGTGCAGCTGATGAACGACCTGAAGAAGGAGATCATCTACGCCCTCGGCGACACCTTCGAGAAGATGGGCAAGGCCAAGGAAGCCGTCGACGAATACAAGATCATCTACATGGCCGACTCGGGCTACCGCGACGTCGCCAAGAAGATCAACGACTTCTACGAACGCCAGAAGGGCGCCACGGCCTGACCTCACCCGCCGCCTTTCCCCGCTTGCGGACGGCCCAGCCCGCCCGCCTCCCCTTCCCTGCCCATGGCCCTCACCCCCTTTAAGAGCAACCTCATCGCCGACGTCGGCATCAGCATGGGCGACGAAGGCAAAGGCCGCCTCATCCCTGAGATCGTCCGCGAACTGCAGACGCTCACCGGCCGCCGCGACGTCGTCGGCACCGTCCTCAAGGTCAACGGCGGCGCCAACTCCGGCCACACCGTCGCCGGCCTGAAGCTCAACCTCCTGCCCGGCGGCGTCGCCGAGCACGACGTGGCCTGCCTCGCCCTCGGCGCGGGCGTCGTCGCCGACCCGCGCAAGGCCCTCTGGGAGGCCCGCCCGCTCGAGAAGATCGGCATCCCGGTGCTGTCCCGCCTGCTCATCGACGAGCGCTGCATGGTCAGCGACGTCTCGCACCGCGTCCTCGACCTGGCCTGGGAGGACTACCGCGTGAACGTCCTCGGCCACGAGGCCCGCGGCTCCACCGGCCGCGGCATCACGCCGGCCTACGCCGACGAGGTCGGCCAGTTCCAGATCCATTACTCGGAGTTCCTCGGCGCGAAGGCCGACTACGCCGTCCGCCTCTCGGCCCGCCTCGACCGGGCGGCCGCCATCGTGCGCGATGTCTGCAAGCTGTCGCCCGAGAAGTGGGCCGGGCTCTTCGCCAAGCTCACCGAGGCCGAACTGCGCGCCAACAAGGGCGCCATCGAGTCCGGCGTCTTCGCGGCCGCGGAATTCGACTTCACCCGCTTCGCCGGCCGGGAGCCGTTCACCTTCGACCACGCCGCCGTCCTCGACTGCTACTGGCAGGCCGGCGCCGCCCTGGCCCACGCGATCGGCGACGTCCGCGAACGCATCCTCGGCGACCTCGCCGCCGACCGCCGCATCATCGGCGAGTTCGGCCAGGCCTACTGGCTCGACAAGCGCGCGGGCTTCGCCCCGAACGTCACGGCCTCCCACACCTACACGCCGGAGTTCTTCCAGTCCGCCGGCATCCCGGTCCAGGCGATCCACACGGTCGGCTGCTGCAAGGCCTACGACACGAAGGTCGGCACGCACGTGTTCCTGACGAAGATGCCCA
>VHCL01000162.1 GCA_016871725.1 Verrucomicrobiota bacterium
CCGCTCAAGGACGGGCAGATACCGCAGAACCTCGACGCGCTCTGGGGAGATTTTGATCCGGCCAAAGAACCAATCGAAGCCGAAGTGACCAAGGAATGGGAACAGGACGGCATCGTCTGCCGGATCATCCGCTACCGCGTAGGCGTCTTCAAAGGGCAGCCCGCGACGGTCGCGGCCTTCTACGCGTTTCCGAAAGGCGCCACCGCCCTGCCCGGCCTGATGCACATCCACGGCGGTGGTCAGTCGGCGAACCTCGCGAACGCCGTGACGGATGCGAAACGCGGCTACGCGAGCCTCTCGCTCAACTGGGGTGGCAACAAGATGACCCTCGCCGACGGCAAGACCTACGACGGCCCGAACACCGACTGGGGCGCGCTGGACGCCACCCACCCGCCCCAGCGCAATCAGGTCAATCACTTCGCCGGCGGCACCAAGCCCGACGCCTTCACGCTCGATGCGGTGGACTCGCCTCGCAATGACAACTGGTTCCTGGTCACGCTCGCCGCCCGCCGCGGCCTGACGTTCCTCGAACAACAGCCGGAGGTCGACCCCGCCCGCCTCGGCGTCTACGGCCATTCGATGGGCGGTCGCCTCACCACCCAGGTCACGGGTATCGATCAGCGCGTGAAGGCCGCAGTCCCCTCGTGCGGCGGCTCGGGCGACCTGACCGCCTCACGTGACGAGATGCCCGGCGGCGAACGCTCCAAGGCCACCCCGCTCGCCTTGGCCACGACCTCGGAGAACCCCTACATCGCGCGCCTGAGCGTACCGACGCTCTGGTTCTCCCCGACCAACGACTTCCACGCGCACATGGACAACATGGCGTGGAACTGGCGCGAAGTGCCGGACGCGCTCCTGCGCCTGAGCATGTCGCCGCACTTCAACCACCGCCACGACCACGCCAGCACGCTGACCCAGCACCTGTGGTTCGAGACGCACCTGAAGGGGAAGACGGGACTCATCCCCACGACGCCCGCCATCGCCATCGAAGCCGGCCGCGTCCCGAAGATCGTCGTCACGCCGGATACTGCCAAGCCCTGCCAGAGCGTCCGGATCTACGTCAGCCAGGACGTCCATGAGCTCACTCGCTTCTGGCGGCGGCTCGAGGCCAAGCAGGTCGACGGACGCTGGATCGCCGAGGCGCCGCTGATGGATCCGAAGCAGCCGCTGTTCGCCTACGCCAACGTCGTCTACGCGACCCCAGAAGAATACCGCAAGATACCGACCGTCCCGGGCGTGACTAATTCGGATACCTATTTCTTCAGTTCGCGCGAAGCCTGGATGACCTCGGCGAGACTCAAGGCCGCGGGCGCGCAGGCGAGCGATCAGCCAGAGCGACTGCTCGCCGCGGACAGCGGTGATTGGGGCGATTGGTATCGGATCAACTGGGGCAACCCCGAGCTGTGGAGCGCGCACACCCGCAAGGTCAAGGACCCCAAGTGGCGCGGACCGAAGGGCGCCAAGCTGCGCTTCGAGATCAAAGCCCGCGAGGCCAGCTGGCTCGCCGTGAAATTCGCCAGCAACGAATGGGGCGCCTTCGCCGCCGGCCCCAAGGCCGAATACGCCGTCGCCAAGGAACTCAAGGTCACCGACGGATGGGCTACGGTCGAAGTCGACCTGACGGAGCTTCGTCCGATCGGCGCGACCAAGGGGAAGCTGGCCGATTGGAGCACCCTCACCGAAATCAGCTTCACGCCTAACGTCCCGACCGAACTCAAGACGCCGGAAATGAAAGCACCCAAGGGCTGGACGCGCGGCACTGAGCCAGCGATCCGCAACCTGCGCTGGGAAGGCGGCAGCTACGACGCGACCCAGCAGGCGCCCGCGACCCTGACCGAGGCCGAGCGTACCAAGGCGTTCAACGACGCCATCAAGGCTTCGCTGGAACAGGAGAAGAAGGATAAGGCCTCGAGATAGGGACAGCACCACGTGCGGTCCTAGCGGTATCGGGTAGGGCGGTCATTGCCATGACCGCCGTTCGCCATGGCACGTGCGACGAGCAGGATAAGGTAAATGATCTTTCCGACGTCCGTCCGCCCACGGACGTGATGGCAATCACGCC
>VHCL01000163.1 GCA_016871725.1 Verrucomicrobiota bacterium
AGCTCCGCGTGCATTTCCACGTGCCGGTCAACGCCGACCGCCTGTCCGACGAACTCTCCACGACCAACGACCACCTCAAGGCCGCGCTCGACGTCATCGCCCGGGCGCCGGGCGTCTGCCGCGAACTTGAGATCGAGACGTATACCTGGGAGGTCCTGCCGCCGGAGGTCCGCGCGGCGGACGTCGCCGACATGATCGCCGAGGAGTATCGCTGGACGCTCGCCGAGCTCGCGCGGCGCGGCGTGAAGCCTCTCTGAGATGGACCCGAAGCGGCGCGGCTGGCTGATCCTCACCCGTGGCTCGAACCTGCCGACGGTCTGGAGCAACGTGCTCGCCGGCTGGCTGCTCGCCCAAGGCCTGCGCCTCCGCCCGCCGGGTTCGGAATACGCCGGCCAGGCGCCGGACCCGCTCGGCTGGGGCGGCCTGCTCCTGCTCCTGCTCGGCGTCTCGTTGACCTACGTGGGCGGCATGATCCTCAACGACGCCTTCGACGCGCGCTGGGACGCCGAGCGTCGCTCGACGCGGCCGATCCCCGCCGGCCTCATCGCCGTCGGCGACGCGCTCCGCGCCGGTTGGGGCGCGCTCGCGCTCGGCTTCGTGCTCACCGTCCTCGCCGCGCCCGCGCCGCTGCGCAAGACCGTGGCCGTCGTCGCGCTCTTCCTCGCGCTCTGCGTGCTCGTCTACGACCGCTGGCACAAGGGCGTGAGCTGGGCGCCGGCCGTGATGGGGCTCTGCCGCGCGAGCCTGCCGCCGCTCGGCTTCCTCGTCGCCGGCGAGCGTCCCTACCTGCTGCCGATCCCGATGGGCGACGCCGACTGGATCCTCCTCGCGCACATGTTCGGACTCTGGCTGCTCACGTTCGCGATCACGCTCGTCGCGCGGCACGAGGCGACGGGCGGCGGGGCCGGCCGCTGGGTCGAAGGCCTGCTCTTCCTCGCGCCGTTGCCGATGTTCTGGGCGGTCGGGCTCTTCTGGCCGTGGATGCTCCTGTGGTCCGGCGTCTACGTCTGGTGGCTGGTCCGTTCGAACCGTCGACACCCCTTGCCGGCCGGCGTCGGCGCGCGCGTGGCCGACCGGCTGGCGGCGATGCCGTTGCTCGACGCGATGACCCTCGGCCATGTCGCCTTCCTCAGCCTGCTCGTCCTCCTCAAGCGCAAGGGCGTGCATCCGGAGGCGCTCTTCGACGCCGGCTGCCTCCTCCTGCTCGCCGTGGGTACGGCTCCTTTCGCCATGCGGCTGGTCCTGCGTTGGCGGAAGCAGATTCCCTCGACCTGAGGAAACGCGGGTTTTTGCCGTCAGGGCGGGGTTTTCCGGGAACTGGGCTTGTCCTCCGGCGTCTCACTCATTCTGATTAACCCTCCCCCGGGCCATGTCCGACTCCCTCGACCTCGAATTCGCGGTGACCTACCGCCATCGCATCTTCTTCACCGAAGGCGCGTTCGCGTCGGGCAACCGGGTCCTCGCCGACCTGTTCGCCGGGGCCAAGGTCATCCCGATCGTCGACGCCGGCCTGGCGCAGTCCCGTCCGGGCTTCGCCGCCGAGGTCGCCGCCTACGGTCAGGCCATGGGCGTGAACTTCACCCGCGCGCCGCTCGTGCTCACCGGCGGCGAGGCCGCCAAGAAGGATTCCGCCGTCGTCAAGGCCGCCCTGGCCGCCATCGAAGCGGACAAGATCTGCCGCCACTCCTACGTCCTCGCCATCGGCGGCGGCGCGTTCCTCGACGCCGTCGGCTTCGCGGCGGCCACCGCCCATCGCGGCGTGCGTCTCGTCCGCATGCCCACCACGACCCTCGGTCAGGGCGACGCCGGCGTGGGCGTGAAGAACGGCATCAACACCTTCGGGAAGAAGAACTTCACCGGCGCCTTCGCCGTCCCCGCCGCCGTGGTCAACGACCTCGCGCTCCTGGCCTCGCTCGACGCCCGCGGCCTGCGCGACGGGTTG
>VHCL01000164.1 GCA_016871725.1 Verrucomicrobiota bacterium
GTCGCTCGACTTTCCCCCCAAGACCGGTAGAACTCCCCCATGTCCAAAAAGCCCGCCAAGCCCGTCGGTTACCCTGAATTCCTGAAGGAACTGCTCGAGGCGAAGTCCCCGACCGGCCACGAGTTCGCGGCCCAGAAGGTCATCGACGACCATGTCGAGAAGTCGGCCGACAAGTATGCCAAGGACGCGCTCGGCAACCGCATCGCGGTGCTCGAAGGCGACGGCGGCCCCACGCTGATGTTCGCCGGCCACATCGACGAGATCGGCCTGATCATCTCGCACGTCGACGACCGCGGCTACCTTTACTTCGAGTTCCTCGGCGGCCACGACCAGATCATCCCGTCCGGCCGTCGCCTCCACATCCTCACCCGCAACGGCCCCGTGCTCGGCATCACCGGCAAGCGCGCCGTGCACCTGCTCTCGCCCGAGGACCGTAAGCGCGTCCCGGAGCGCCATGACATGTGGATCGACATCGGCGTGAACAACCGCGCCGACGCCCTCTCGATCGTCCGCATCGGCGACCCCGCCGTCTACACCGACGGACCGGAAATCCTCCGTGGCAGCATCGGCGTGGCCCGCGCGTTCGACGACAAGGCCGGCGCCTACGTGTGCATGGAAGCCTTCCGTCGCCTCGCCAAGGAGAAGGACCTCGCCGCTCGCGTGGTCTCCGTCGCCACCACCCAGGAAGAGATCGGTACGCGCGGAGCCCAGGTCGCCGCCCAGGGCCTGAACCCCGACGTCTCCATCGCCGTCGACGTCGGCCACGCGACCGACCATCCCGACGCCGATAACCGCAAGTTCGGTCGCTTCACCCTTTCCGGCGGCCCCATCATCGCGCGCGGCCCGAACATCAACCCGCTCGTCTACGACCAGATGGTCGAAGCCGCCGAGGCCCTCGACATCCCTTACCAGATCGGCGCGGAATCGCGACCGACCGGCACCGATGCGCGCGCCATCCAGATGGCCGGCCCCGGCGTCGCCTGCGGCCTGCTTTCCATCCCTCTCCGCTACATGCACACCCCTGGCGAAGTCGTCGACCTCGCCGTCGTGGAGCAGTCGGTCCAGCTCCTCGTCGAGTTCGCCCGCCGCGTGAAGAAGAAGCAGAGCTACGCTTGGTAAGCGCGGAGCGCACCAAGCGTAAGGTAATAGCGGCTAGCGGTTGGCGGTTAGCGGTTGGGCGCACATCGAGACAGGAGGGCGCGGCGAAGCCACGCCCCTACCTTCGGCCGCCCTGCGGCGACCTGGTAGGGCTGACCGGCCCGGTCAGCCGCGGTTGAGCGGGCCGCTCAACCCTACCTAACGCATCGAAGCATCCATTCCGGTTTCCGGTCTCACTTGCGTCATGTATCTCCCCAACCGCCAACCGCTATCCGCCAACCGCTACCACCTTCCCTCGCCCCCATTTGACCTCACCCCTATTCCCGCCTTACTCACGCCATGCCCTCCCCTGCCATCGTCTGGCTCCGCCTGGACCTCCGTCTCGCCGACAATCCGTCGCTCGAAGCCGCGGTGAAGCATGGCGGCCCGGTCATCCCGGTCTTCATCCATGACCCGCAGGCCGAAGGACATTGGCAGCCCGGCGGCGCGTCGAACTGGTGGCTGCACCACGCCTTGGAAGACCTCGCCGCACAGTTCGAGAAGGCCGGCTCGCCGCTGGTCATCCGGACCGGCGACTCGCTGGCGGAGCTCAAGCAGCTCGCGAAGGAGACCGGCGCGGAACTCGTCACCTGGAATCGCCGCCACGAACCCCTGATCATCGAGCGCGACACCCAGGTGAAGACCTCCCTGAGGAACGCCGGCGTGAAGGCCGAGTCGTTCAACGGCAACCTCCTGCACGAGCCGCACCTCGTGAAGACCCTCGCCGGCAATCCCTTCCAAGTCTTCACCCCCTTCTGGAAGAAC
>VHCL01000165.1 GCA_016871725.1 Verrucomicrobiota bacterium
CGACACCGTGCAGATCAACACCGACCTCTCCGACCCCGACCAGCGCGTCGGCTTCGACCGCAAGCAGGTCAAGAGCATCGAAGTCTCCAAGGTCTCGCCCATGCCGCCCATGCTCCTGAGCATGCTCACCAAAGACGAGGTCCTCGACCTGGTCGCCTTCATCCTGAGCGGCGGCGACAAGGAAAACCCCGCCTTCAAGAAGTGAGGGCGGCCGCAGGCCGCCAAACGAGAGGCTCCGAGGCCCAGAGGCTCGGTGGACCAGACCGGGTCAGAGTATAGAGTATGGAGCATTGAGTATAGGAGACATACAGATTCGGGTGTCGGGTGACGGGCACGGGCACTGGGAGTTCCGGGGTCGGCCGTTAGGCCATCGGGAGCTGGCGCCCGGCTTCCGGCGGCTGAAGGCAGAACGGCTGACCCCCGAAAGGCCGACTTCCGTGGCAGTCACCCGTCACCAGGAATGAATCAGGCCGCAACTAACTTTCGGTTTCCGGCCTCCACTTGAGCGAATGTGACGACTTATCCATTCAGCCCTCCATTCAGTCCTCAACGCTGACCTCCATCCAGTCCTCCATACTATTTCGTGACGCGGTCCCGACCCTGCCCGAAACAGAGGCAGCTAGGTCAGCACGCAGTGCAGACCCTGCCTAAAGACAGTCAAGGATTCTTTCATCCTTTATCCCCCATCTTTCATCCTGCATATTAGGACCACCCCCATGCGCCTCGCCCTCGCCTTCCTCTCCCTTTGCGTCGCGCTGACCGCGGGCGCCCAGGAAAAATCCTCCAAGAAAAAAGCCGGCGGCTATCCGCCGACGATCGAAGGCACGAAGTCCGAGACCTACCGCAAGGTCGGTGACACCGAGCTCAAGGTCTGGATCTTCGACTCGCGGCAGAAGCTTACGGAGCGCCCCCTGCCGGCGATCGTGTTCTTCTTCGGGGGCGGATGGACCGGCGGCTCGCCGACGCAGTTCGAACCGCAGAGCCGCCACCTCGCCGCACGCGGGATGGTCGCCATCGTCGCGGACTATCGCGTCAAGAGCCGTCAGGACGCCAAGCCCGCGGACTGCGTCTCGGACGCCAAGGCCTGCGTGCGCTGGGTGCGGGCCAACGCCGTCCGTCTCGGCATCGACCCGGAACGCATCGCCGTCGGCGGCGGTTCGGCCGGCGGGCATCTCGCGGCCTCGGTCGCGACCTTGCCCGGACTCGACACCGCCAAGGATGACAAGTCCGTCTCCTGCCTACCCAACGCCCTCGTGCTCTTCAATCCCGGCACCGTCATGGCGCCCTTCCCCGGACTCGACCTCAAGGGCTTCGGCGCCGGCCTGGACAAGTCGAAGTTCGGCTGTGAACCGACGGAGATCTCCCCGATCCACCACGTCAAGAAAGGCCTGCCGCCCACGATCATCTTCCACGGCACGGCCGACACCACCGTGCCTTACGCGACCGTCGAAAAGTTCACCGAAGTCATGAAGTCCGCCGGCAACCGCTGCGAACTGGTCGGTTACGCAGGCGAAAGCCACAGCTTCTTCAACAAGTCGAAGTACGCCGAGACACTGGCCGCCGCCGACGCCTTCCTCGTCTCGCTCGGCTACCTGGCCGCCAAGTAAGCCATGCATCGCCTCTTCCTCCTCAGCACCCTGCTCCTGACGGCCGCCCTCGCGTCGGCCAAGGCCCCGAACGTGGTCGTGCTGCTGGCGGACGATGCCGGCTGGGGGGACTACTCGTTCAACGGCAACCGCCAGGTCGCCACGCCGCACATCGACGGCATCGCCCAGGCCGGCGCGCACTTCGACCGGTTCTTCGTCCAGCCCGTCTGCTCCCCCACCCGCGCGGAGTTCCTCACCGGCCGCTATCACCGACGCCTCGGCGTCTACGGCGTCTCCACCGGGCAGGAGCGCC
>VHCL01000166.1 GCA_016871725.1 Verrucomicrobiota bacterium
GCCGACCCGGCCTGGATCGCCGCCAAGGGTGCTTCCGAACAGAAGGCCGGCGGCTCGCTGACGATCAAGGACGGCGTGAAGTCCGAGTTCCTCAAGCCGACCGACTACTCGTTCGTCAAATAAGACCTTTACAAGGTCAGCGACCAAGCCCCTCACCCGAGGGGCTTTTTTGTGCCTGTATCGGGTAGGGTCGGGACCGCGTCACGACATAGCGTCATTCGGCGGCCGGCAAAAGTTCGGTTCGACCTCTTCCCGTAAGCTCCCAAACTCACCTCATGGATTCCCCCGCATCCTCCCGACGTCGGTTCCTTGCTTCTTCGCTTCTCGGCCTCGGCGCCTTGGGCGCTGTGACGAAACTCGATGCCGCTGCGTCCTCGGCGATCTTCACCGAGCCTGCCCGCGATCTCCCGGTCGACGACTGGGCGGACGTCATCGTATGCGGCGCCGGACCGGCCGGGGTCACGGCCGCTATTTCCGCCGCTCGGGCGGGATCGAAGGTGCGGCTGCTTGAGACGCACGGCTCCCTCGGGGGCGTCTGGACGTCCTCGCTCCTGGGCTACCTACTGGATTTCGACAAGCCGGGCTTCAATCAGGAGTTGGTACGCCGTCTCCGCGAACGCGACGCGATCAACGGCCGAGGGGTGAATGACATCTCCTATCACCCGGAGGAGATGAAGCTGCTGCTCGAAGAGCTCTGCCTCGCCGCCGGCGTGAAAGTCCACCTGCATACGCGGGTCGCTGCGGTGATCAAAGATGGACGCAGAGTCGTCGGCGTGGTGACGGAATCGAAGTCCGGCCGTCAGGCTTGGCGTGGGCGGACCATCATCGACACGACGGGCGACGGAGACGTGGGCGCGCTCGCCGGCAATGGCTTCGAGCTCGGCGTCGACGACTCCTGCCCCTGTCAGCCGATGAGCATGTGCGCCCTGCTCACCTGTGACGATGTCGCGGCCCTCAACGCGTTCGTCCGCTTCGGCGACGGCTATGAGAACCCCGACCGTTACGGCCATAAGAAGCGCCTCCTCGCCGAGATGCGTCGCGCGGGCTCCGATCCGAGCTACCAGGCGCCGACGTTCTTCCCGGTCCGCCACAACCTCATCCTGGCGATGATCAACCATGAATACGGGGTCAACGCCACGGACGCGGAAGCCGTGACGGCGGCGACCCTCCGTGCCCGCGGCGAAGTGAACTCCCTCGTGCGTGGCCTCCGCTCTCTCGGCGGCCCTTGGAAGGGGCTGCAGGTCGTCGCGACCGCCGAACAAATCGGGGTGCGGGACGGCCGCAGGCTGGCCGGCCGCTACACGGTGGTGAAGGATGACGTCGCCAGCGGAGCGCGCCATGACGACGCCGTGGTCCGGGCGAAGTTCTCCGTCGACGTCCATGCCCTCACCAAGGAGAAGTCCGCCTATTCCAACATGGGAGTGAAAGTGAAGCCTTATGACATCCCCCTGCGCGCCCTCATCGCCCGCGACGTCGACGGCCTGATGATGGCGGGTCGCTGCATCAGCGGGGATTTCATCGCCCACGCTTCGTATCGTGTGACCGGCAACGCCGTCGCCATGGGCGAAGCCGCCGGGGTCACCAGCGCCCTCGCCGCCTCGTCCAAGCGCCTCCCACACGAGGTCGCTTGGTCCGAAGCCGCCGCCCTGCTCCCCAAGGTCCGCCAGAGCTAACCCGAGGCAGGGACAGCACCACGTGCTGTCCTAACGTCCGTCGACTACGACAATCAGGACAGAGCGTGGTGCTGCCCCACCCTCACGCCTTCCCTGGGATCGGCGGGACTTCCGCCGGCAGTTGGACGGTGCCCTTCTCGAAATCGAGGGGGCTGACCGAAGCCTTCAGATTATAGTAAGGCGACTGCTCGTGCTTGAGGAG
>VHCL01000167.1 GCA_016871725.1 Verrucomicrobiota bacterium
TATTTGAGCGTCAGGGTGATGCGGCGGAGGTCCATGACGCCCTTGCCGCGGACTTCCGGGGCGCGGAGCTTCAGCTCGCCTTTGCCGGTCTCGAGCCGGACCTCGCCGAGGGTCATCGAGCGGAAGTCGCGCATGACGGATTCGCCATGCGGACGGGGCAGGGTGTCCTGCTCGGGCTTCAGGGGGCTGTCGAAGGCCTCGGTGATCCCGCCTTTGAGCAGCGCGCCTTCGAAGGAAAGTTCCAGCGGGGTGCCGACGGCGTCGGCGGCGCAGGCGTAGTCGAGGGTGACGACATAGGTCCCCGTGGTGACGACTTCGACGTTCCACACGGCGGCGTCCTCCGGCATGGTCCAGTTCACGAAATAGGACGAGTTCGGCGCCGCGGCGCTCCGTCGCATGCCGCCACGTGGCTCACCGTCGCGCGCCGGCAGCATGGTCGTCGGGAATTCGCGGTAGCCGACGTGGATCGGGCGGGGATCGACGGCGTTGCCGGGGCCGTTGCCGCCCTTGCCCTTGCCTTTGCCGCCGGCCGGCGCGGCGATGCCCATCTCCTTGCGCCAGGCCGCGACCGCTGCGCTGAGCTCCTGGGCGAGGTCCGGCTGCTTTGCTTGGATCGGCGTGGTCTGGCCAGGGTCGGCGACCATGTCGAAGAGGTTGCCGGCGCCATCAAGACGATGGGTCTGGGTACGCACGCTGACGCTGTTGCCCCAGGTGTTGAAGATCTGCCGAGGCGCCCAGTCGGCGTCCAGCCCGGTCCTGAGCAACGATGAAAGATCTCGCCCGTCGCGCGGGCGGTCGCCGACGCGCTTCACGCCGGCCAAGGCTTCAAGCGTCGACGCGAGGTCGATCGCGCCGGCGATGGGCTTCACCTGCGTGCCGGCCGCGATCTTGCCGGGCCAGCGGATGAACAGCGGCGATCGGACGCCGCCTTCGTCGGTGGTCGCCTTGGTGCCTTTCATGCCGCCCGTCCAACGATGGCCGTTCGGGCCGTTGTCGGAGAAATAGACGACGATGGTGTCCTCCTCGAGGTCCAGCTCCTTGAGCTTAGCGAGGATCCGGCCGACGTTGCGGTCCTGGTTCTCGACCATGGCCAGCGCGCAGCGGGTTTCGTCGGGCTTCTCGGCTTGAGCGTTGGTCGCGGTCTGGCTGAGGGGCTTGTCCTTGAAGCGCGCCCAGTCCGCGGCTGGCGCCGACCAAGGGGAGTGGGGGGTGGTGAACGGTACGTAGCAGAGGAAGGGCTTGGTCCGGTTACGCTCGATGAACTGCAAGGCTTTGTCCGTGAGGACGTCCACGATATAGCCCTTGGATGTCTTCATGACGCCGTTGTGCTCGAGCGGGGCGTCGAAGTATTCGCCCCAGTGGCCGGAGGTGTAGCCCCAGAAGGTGTCGAAACCGCGGGCGAGCGGATGATACGGCCACTGGCTGCCGTTGTGCCACTTGCCGAAGAGGCCGGTGACGTAGCCGGCCGCCTTGAAAGAGTCGGCGACGGTCTTCTCGTCCGGGTTCAGGCGCTCCTGCCCGGTGGAGACGCCGTAGACGCCGAGTCGTCGGTGATAGCGGCCGGTGAGGAACTCCGCGCGGGTGGGAGAGCAGACGGGCTGGACGAAGAACCGGTCGAAGTGCGCGCCGGCCTTCGCGATGCCGTCGATGTGCGGCGTGGCGACCTGGTGGTTGCCGTTGAACGAGTAGTCCCCCCAGCCGGCATCGTCCGCCAGCAGCACGACCACGTTCGGGGCCTTGGCCGACGCGAGGGCGGCCGTCAGGAGCAGGGTGCTGAGGAGGAAGAGG
>VHCL01000168.1 GCA_016871725.1 Verrucomicrobiota bacterium
GCCAGACCACGAGGGCGCCTTCGCTCTCCTCGGCCAGCTTGTGCTTCGCGAGCTCGGCGTAGACCTGGTCGACCTTGTCGCGGTAGAAGGATTCGCCGAGGATGACGTCCGTCTTGAGGCCGAACTGGTCGTAGATGCGCTGGCAGGCGGCGTTGGAGACTTCGACGATCTCCTTCCAGAGGGCGGTGTTGGCGGGGTCTCCGGACTGCAGCTTGGCGAGCTCGGCGCGGGCGGCGTCCATGAGGGCCGGATCGGCCTTGGTGGCGGCGCTGCCTTCCTTGTAAAGACGCTCGAGGTCCTCGAGGGCCGTCGGGCTCTTGGCGTCGAGCTGGAAGCCCGCGCGGCGGATGGCGAGGATGAGGATGCCGAAGTTCGTGCCCCAGTCGCCGATGTGATTGTCGCGGACGAGGTCGGCGCCGCAGAACTCGATCAGGCGGGCGACGGCCTCGCCGATGACGATCGGGCGCAGGTGGCCGACGTGCATCTGCTTGGCGGTGTTGGGCGACGGGTAGTCGATGACGACCTTACGGCCGCCCATCAGGCGGGCCGCGCCGGCGCGCCACTTGGATTCGTCGCGATACTCGCGGAGCCAGGCGCCGAGGGCGGCGGGCGTGAGCTTGAAGTTGATGAAGCCCGGGCCGGCGACTTCCATCTGCACGATCTTGTCGTCGAGACCGCCCTGGGCGCGGACCGCTTCGACGAGCGAGGTGGCGAGGGCGCGCGGGTTGGCCTTGGCCTTCTTGGCGGCGGCGAGGACGCCGTTGGCCTGGAAGTCGGCGTGGCGGGGATCCGAGGGCTTCAGCTCCGGATTGAAGTCGGCCTCGAGGCCGGGGACGGACGCGGCCGCCTTGCGCAGCAGGGCGTCGATTTCGCGGGCAGGATTGAACCAGACGGACATGCCTCAAGCCGTAAGCCCCTACGCCCCCTCGGCAAGCGAAGAAGGCCTGCAAGGGCTAGGGACAGGGCTTGGACTAGGGACAGGACTGGAAGAGGCGACAGGAGAACCCTGCCACCTCCTTGCCCTACCACTCACTAGCCCTGGCTCTGGCCCTGGCCCTATCTCTGGCCCTACAATCCTATTTGAGCGTCTTCAGATAGGCGAAGAGGTCGGTGACCTGCTCGTCCGTGAAGCCGTCGAGCAGGCCTTCCGGCATGAGCGAGCGGCGAAGATACTTCGCGGCGCGCACGTCGGCCTTCGGGATGCGACGGTCGGCGCCACCCGGCTGACGGATCACGTAGGCCGTGGCGTCCTCGGAGACGTAGAAGGCCTCGACGACCTCGCCGGCCTTGAGTTCCAACCGGAAGATACGGTAGGCGGCCTCGATAGCGGCGTTGGGCTCGATGATGTTGCGGATGACGGCCTCCATGCCCATCGCGCCGGCGCCGGAGAGGTTCGGCCCGATCTGGCCACCCTGGCCGTTGATCATGTGGCAGGACTGGCAGAGCCCGACGACCGCCTTGCCTTTCGCGGCGTCCCCGCCCTTCGCGGCGAGCGCCATGAAGCGGGCGTGCTTCGCCTCCAAGGCCGCGAACTGCTCCGCGTTGAGCAGCGGCGGCGCGTCGGTCGTGCGCACGATTTTGGCGCCTTTGCCGAGCTTGCCCCAGGCGGCGACGTCGCCGGCCGAAGCGAAGACGAGGGACTCCGGCAGGTTCTCACCGGCGTAGGTGCGGGTCATGTTCGCGCGGAGCTCCGCCGGCTTACGCTCGACGTTCCAGATGCGATATTCGGCGAACGCGCCCTGCGTGCCGCCCTTGGGCGAAGACCAGCCGATGGTGAGTCCGGTG
>VHCL01000169.1 GCA_016871725.1 Verrucomicrobiota bacterium
GCACGCCCGACGTCGTGTCCGTGACCGCGACCACGCCGGCCTTCTTCATCGTGCCGAGCGGGGCGAGGGCCTTGCCTTCATGGCCTTTGGTGAGGGTGCCCGTCGGGAGCACGCGCACGGCGGCGTCGCGGGAGCAGAGCTCGCGCAGGAGCTGGATCGTGCCGACGTTGTCCGCCGCGGGGAGCGAGTCGGGCATCGTGACGACGGTCGTGAAGCCGCCGGCGGCGGCCGCGCGGGTGCCCGTGCGGATGGTCTCGCGGGCCGTGCGGCCCGGTTCGCCGAGGCGGCAGTTGAGGTCGACGAAGCCCGGGGCGACCACGAGTCCGGCGCCGTCGATGACGCGGGCCTTGGCCTGGTCGGCGGCGGAGAGCTGGTCGACGAACTTGCCGTCGACGGCGAAGACGTCGCCCTTGGCTTCGTCGCGCCGGGCGGAGGGATCGATCACGCGGGCGCCGCGGATCCAGAGGGGGGAGTTGTCGGCAGGATTCATCGGCTGATGGCTCCGGTGCAGAGGTGGAGGACGGCCATGCGGACGGCGACGCCGTTCCGGACCTGTTCGAGGATGACCGAGCGCGGGCCGTCGGCGACCTCGCTCTCGACCTCGACGCCGCGGTTGATGGGGCCGGGGTGCATGACGATCGCCTCGGGCTTGAGCCAGGCGGCGCGTTCGACGTTGAGGCCGAACTGCGCGGTGTATTCGCCGAGCGAGGGGAAGTGGGTGGTCGTCTGGCGCTCGTGCTGGATGCGCAGGAGCATCACCGCGTCGCAGTCCTTGAGGGCTTCCTTCAGGTCGTGGGCGATGCGGACCTGCGGGAAGGCCTCCTTCAGCGCGGCCGGGACGAGGGTGGCGGGGCCGGCGAGGGTGACCTGCGCGCCGAGCTTCGACAGGCAGAGGATGTTGGAGCGGGCGACGCGGCTGAAGAGGATGTCGCCGAGGATGGTGACCTTGAGGCCTTCGACCTTGCCGAAGCGCTGCCGCAGCGTGAAGGCGTCGAGCAGGGCCTGCGTCGGGTGTTCGTGGGCGCCGTCGCCGGCGTTGACCACCGAGATGTCGAGGACCGAGCCCAGGTAGCGGGCCGAACCGGCGGAGGAGTGGCGCATCACGATGGCGTCGACGCCCATCGCGCGGATGTTCTCGGCCGTGTCGCGGAGGGTCTCGCCCTTCACCAGGGAGGAGGCCGTGGTGTTGATCGAGACGACTTCGGCGCCGAGCTTCTTGGCCGAGATCTCGAAGGCCGTGCGGGTGCGGGTGCTCGGCTCGAGGAAGAGGTTCACCACCGTGCGGCCGCGCATCAGGTCTAGGCCCTTGCCCGGCGCGAGGGCGGGCAGGAACTGGTCGGCTTGGCGGAAGAGTCGTTCGATCTCGGCGCGGGAAAGCTCCTCGATGCCGGTCAGGTCTTTTTTCGTCCAGGTGTCTTGTTGGGCCATGCGGTGCGGTTCCGGTGGCCCTAACGAGGTTAGGACCATGGGGAAAGTGGGGAGGGAAGGCCCTTGGTCAAGGGATTAGAGGGAGGGGTAGGGGTGGGGGCAGGGGTAGGGGCAGGGAATCATGAGGCGACGAGCCCCTTGTTCTGTTTAACTACCCCCACCCCTATCCCTACCCCTGCCCCTTGTCTTATTTAGCCAACAGCTCCCGGACCTTCGCGCCGATGGCGGCGGCGG
>VHCL01000170.1 GCA_016871725.1 Verrucomicrobiota bacterium
CGAGATGCTCCGCGTCTTCGGCGAGGTCCCCGAGTCGATCAAGAACACCGTCGCCATCGCCGAGATGTGCGACGTCAAGCTGCCCGTCGGCCAGAACAACTACCCGGTCTACATCTTCAGCGAAGGCGTGAAGCCCAAGGCCACCGACAAGATAGACGCCATCCTCGACGGCTACGAGCAGCTCAAGAACGGCCTGCTGGTCGCCGCCGGCAAGCCGGGCGACTTCGTCATCGACCCCGAGAAGCGCAAGGGCATGCGGGCGAACGGCTCCTACCTGCTCGAACAGGTGAAGGCCGGCCTCAAGGAACGCTATGGCGTCGACTACGACGACCCCAAGGCCTGGCAGGACGAGCAGATCCCCGGCTCCGGCAAGACCAGCCCGGCCGAGCTCTGCCGCCGCGTCGACTACGAGATGGGCGTCATCGCCGGCACGGGCTTCGTCGACTACTTCCTCATCGTCTGGGACTTCATCGACTGGGCGCGCAAGCACGACATCCCGGTCGGCCCGGGCCGCGGCTCGGGCGCCGGCTCGATCGTGGCGTACTGCCTCAAGATCACCGACATCGATCCGATCCGCTTCGGCCTGCTCTTCGAACGCTTCCTGAATCCCGAGCGCGTGTCGGCGCCCGACTTCGACATCGACTTCTGCATGCGCCGCCGCGACCAGGTCGTCGGCTACGTCCGCAAGAAATACGGCGAGGACCGCGTCGCCAACATCATCACCTTCGGCACCTTCGGCGCGAAGATGGTCGTCCGCGACCTCGCCCGTATCCGCGACCTGCCGTTCGTCGAGACCAACCGCCTCGCCAAGCTCGTCCCCGACGACATCAACATCTCGCTCGAGGACGCGCTGAAGAAGTCCAACGAGCTCCGCGAGGAGGTCAGCGTCAACCCGCAGGCCGCCAGCATCATCGAGACCGGCCGCGTGATCGAAGGCATGGTGCGTAATTCCGGCAAGCACGCGTGCGGCATGATCATCGCCGACCGCCCGCTGACGGACATCATCCCCGTGACGATGCAGGAAGGCGACCTGACGACCCAGTACGCCAAGGACCCGGTCGAGAAGCTCGGCCTCCTGAAGATGGACTTCCTGGGCCTGAAGACGCTCACCATCATCGACGACGCCCAGAACCTCGTCCGCAAGCACCGCCAGCAGCCCGACTTCGACATCGAGAAGGTCGGCTTCGAGGACCCGAAGACCTTCGCCCTGCTCAACGAGGCCAAGACCATCGGCGTGTTCCAGCTCGAATCCGGCGGCATGCAGTCGCTCTGCCGTAAGTTCAACATCACGCAGATCGACGAGATCGTGGCGCTCATCGCGCTCTACCGCCCGGGCCCCATGCAGTTCATCCCGGACTACATCAAGGGCAAGGACGACCCCAGCTACGTCAAATACGCGCACCCGCTCCTCGAGAAGGTGGCCAAGGAGACCTACGGCATCCTGGTCTACCAGGAGCAGGTGATGGAGGCGGCCCGCGTCGTCGCCGGCTACACCCTCGGCGGCGCCGACATGCTCCGTCGCGCGATGGGCAAGAAGATCCGCGAGGAGATGGAGCAGCAGCGCTCGATCTTCGTCGAGGGCGCCAAGGCGACCAACAACATCGACAAGAAGAAGGCCGAGGAGATCTTCGCCACGCT
>VHCL01000171.1 GCA_016871725.1 Verrucomicrobiota bacterium
GAGTTCTGCCGGCGTCGCGAGCAGGAGGAGGTCGTAGTAGACCCACATGGTGGCGTCGGGCACCGACATGATGCGGCCGAACATGTCCTTCGCGCCGTGGTTGAAGGCGATGTAGTTGCCGAGCGACTTCGACATCTTCTTCTCGCCGTCGAGGCCGACGAGCAGGGGCATGCCGAGCACGGCCTGCGGGGCCAGCTTGTCCTGTTCCTGCAGGTCGCGGCCGACGAGCATGTTGAAGAGCTGGTCGCTGCCGCCGATCTCGAGGTCGGCCTTGAGCATGACGGAGTCGTAGCCTTGGAGGAGCGGGTAGAGGAACTCGACGATCGAGATGGGCGTGTTGGACGCGTGGCGCTTGGCGAAGTCATCGCGCGCGAGCATCTGCGCGACGGTCATGCGGCGGCTGAGCTGGAGGGCGTCGAGGAACGACATCTTGCCGAACCACTCGCTGTTGCGGCGGACTTCGGTCTTCTTGGGGTCGAGGATCTTGAAGGCCTGTTCGAGGTAGGTCTTGGCGTTCTCTTCGATCTCCTGCTCGGAGAGCACCGGGCGCGTCTCGGACTTGCCGGTGGGGTCGCCGATGCGGGTGGTGTAATCGCCGATGATGAGGACGGCCTGGTGGCCGAGCTCCTGGAACTGGCGGAGCTTGTTGAAGACGACCATGTGGCCGAAGGTCAGGTCGGGGCGGGTCGGGTCGACGCCGAGCTTCACGCGCAGGGTCTTGCCGGCTTCGAGGCGCTTCAGGATCTCCGCCTCACCGATGAACTTCTCGGTGCGGGATTTCATGACCTTCAACTGTTCCGCGGGGGACATGGCTTCACTCTTCCCAAGGGGCAGGGGAGGGGGAAGACAAAATTCCAGATTCCATACTCTCACTTCAGGTCGAGCCTCTAGAGGTTGCCCTCCGCTCCCTTCCTTGCCTAATGAAGGCATGGATCTCGTCCGCGAACTGACCGATTACGTGAAGCATGCCAGCGTGTCCACCGACCCGGCCTTCAAGGCGGGCATGGACGGCGCCCGGGAGCATATCTGCGGGCTGCTCAAGCAGGCCGGCCTCGAGGTCGAAGTCGTCCCGACGCCCCTCCACCCGATCGTGCTCGGCCGCCGCCGCGGTCCGAAGGAATGGCCCCACATCGTCCTTTACGGCCACTACGACGTGCAGCCGGCCGACCCGCTCAACCTCTGGACTTCCCCCGCCTTCGAGCCGGTCGTCCGCGACGGTAAGATCTACGGTCGCGGCACCGCCGACAACAAGGGCCCGCACCTGGTCGCGGTCGCCGCGCTCACCCGCCTCCTGAAGCGCTGCCCGGACCTGCCCCTGCGCATCACCTTCCTCATCGAAGGCGAAGAGGAGATCGGCTCCCCGAGCTTCCCGGAATTCCTGCACAACCATAAGGCCGAGCTCTCCGAGGCTGACTGCGTCATCCTCTCCGACACCGCTTCGCCGTCGTCCGACCAGATCGTCATCACGACGGCCCTCCGCGGCATCGTCGGCCTCGAGGTCGGCCTGACCGGTCCGCGGTCCGACCTGCACTCCGGCCTCCACGGCGGCGCGGTCTATAATCCCATCCAGGCGCTGGCCGAACTCTGCGCTTCGTTGCACGACGCCGATAACGCCG
>VHCL01000172.1 GCA_016871725.1 Verrucomicrobiota bacterium
ACACGCGCTCGGGATTCAGGAAGCGTTCGAAGAGCAGGCCGAAGCGGATCGGATCGATGTCGGTGATCTTGAGGCAGTACGCCACGATCGAGCCGGCGCCCGAGCCGCGGCCCGGGCCGACGGGGATGTCGTGCTTGCGCGCCCAGTCGATGAAGTCCCAGACGATGAGGAAGTAGTCGACGAAGCCCGTGCCCGCGATGACGCCCATCTCGTAGTCGACGCGGCGGCAGAGTTCGGCGGGGCTGGTCCTGCCGGGCCCGGGGATCTTCTCGTCCTGCCAGGCCTTGGGGTCGTCGTAGTCGACGCCGTAGCGTTCCTTGAGGCCGGCCTTCACCTGCTCGAGCAGGTAGGAGCCGTTGGCCCGCATGGCCTTGCGCTTCTCGGGGTCGATGGCGAAGTCGCCCGGCTTGCCGGCGGCGACGAGCAGGCCGTTCTTGAGCTGCTCGTAGCCGTCGAGGATGGCGTCGATCTTCTCGGTGGCCTTGGGCTTCACGCCTTCGCTGAAGATGTAGACCGGGTAATTGTTCTGGCCGACGGGCAGCTTGACGTCGCACATCTCGGCGATGGCGACGGTGTTCTTGATCGACTCGGGGACCTCGCCGAAGACGCGGAGCATCTCGGCCTCGCTCTTGAGGTAGAACTCCGTGGCGGAGTAGCGCATGCGGCGCTCGTCGGCCAGGCGGGCGCCGGTCTGGATGCAGAGCATCGCGTCGTGCGCGACTGAATCGCCGGCGTCGACGTAGTGGACGTCGTTGGTGGCGACGACGCGGAGCTGGAACTCGCCGGCGAGCTTGAGGAGGTCGGCGATGATGCGCTTCTGCTCCTCGAGGCCGTGGTCCATCAGCTCGATGACGAAGTTCTCGCGGCCGAAGATCTCGACGAACTTACCGCAGGCCTTGCGGGCGGCCTCGTAGTCGCCGCGGAGGAGGGCCTGGGGGATGACGCCCTGGAGGCAGCCGGAGAAGCCGATCAGGCCGTCGGCGTGCTTGGCGAGCTGCTCGAGGTCGGTGCGCGGCTTGTAGTGCAGGCCGCGGACGTGCGCGTCGGAGACGAGCTTGGTGAGGTTCTGGTAGCCCTTGAAATTCCGGGCGAGCACGCCCATGTGGAAATACTTGTGCTCGCGGCGGTCGGGCTTGTCGGTGAGCGCGTGGTCCCAGACGAGGTAGAGCTCGCAGCCGAGGAGGGGCTTGAGCTTCACGTCGCCCTTGGAGCGCTGCTTGGCCTCGTTCCAGAAATCGAAGAGACCGAAGAGGTTGCCGTGGTCGGTGATCGCCACCGCGCGCATGTTCATGTCGCAGGCGCGCGCCATCAGGCGGTCGATGCGGCTGCAGCCGTCGAGCATGCTGTAGTCCGTATGCACGTGGAGGTGCACGAAGTCTCGGCTGATGGATTCCGGGTCGACCATGCGGGACGGCGATAATAGGGAGCCGTCGGAGGGCAGGGGAAGGGCATAATCCGGCGGGTTATCCGCGGACTTGCTCACAGCGGGGCTTGCCCCTCGGCCCGGCCGGGCCAGACTCGCCCGCATGACCTCCCCGCGCCGGCTCACCCCTTTTCGGCAGGCCCTCCTCGGACTGG
>VHCL01000173.1 GCA_016871725.1 Verrucomicrobiota bacterium
CCGCCGGAGCCGGTAGCCTCACGGTCAACGGCACCGGTGGCGGTGTCAGCGGCAGCAGCAACAACGACGGTGTCTGGATCAACAGCGGGGCGGTCCTCAGGACCACGACGGGCGCCCTGACCATCAACGCCACCGGGGGAATCGGAACCAGCTCGGACAAGTTATATTTCAACGCTTCCGGCGGCTCGACGCTCGGGGCGGTCGGGCAGTCCGGCGCGATCACGCTCCGCGCCAACAACCTTGCCTTCAATTCCGTCGCCACGCCGGTCCTGACCACCGGCGCGCTCACGGTCGAGCCCATCGGCGCCTCCTTCACTTCGGCGCTCAGCACGCAGTATCTCACCCTGCCGGCGCTCCTGGCCTCCGCCACGCTGGGCAAGGCCGGCAACACGGCTGACATCACCGTCACGAGCGCGATCGCGACGACGGGTGACATCGGGATCTTCGGCGGGGCGGTGGCGCTCAACGGCGCGCTGTCGAGCACCGGGGGCAACATCGGGATCACGACTTCCGCGCTGACCGGCTCCGTCAGCCTCACCATCCCCACGGGCAAGACGCTCACGATCACCCAGTCCGGCACGTCGACCTTCGGCGGCGCGATCTCCGGCGGCGGCAGCTTCGTCAAGGCGGGCGCCGGCACGCTCGCCCTTTCCGCTTCCTCCGGCTTCACCGGCACCACGACGATCTCCGCCGGGACCCTCGCCCTCGGCGGCGGCGGCACTTCGGGCTGGCTGACCGGCACGACTTCGATCGCCGTCGACGGAACGCTCCAGATATGGCGCTCGGACGATGTCTCGTTGTCCCTGCCGCTCAGCGGCACGGGCACCATCGAGGTGATGGGCGCCTACCGTGCGCTCTTCAGCAGTAATCTCACCACCACGGCGCAGACGATCGCCTCCAACACAACGGTCGCCGAGGTCATGCGTCGGCTCGCCGGCGGGCAATTGAACGGAACGGCCATCACGAGCGGCATCGCGGCCAAGGAGGCGGGCGCCTACAGGGTCGTCTTCGATCCGGTCGCCAATGTCGGCACCTTCCAGCTGCAGCAATACGACGGGGCCTATACGAAGGTTGTTTTCGTCAAACTCATCCAGAGCGGGAACAATGTCCAGGCCCTGGTCGACACCGCGTCGCCCTATACCAACGGAACCGCCTACATCGTCCCGAACGTCCTGGGCCAGGACATGGCGACCTATGCCGGCGTCAGTTATTCGATGGGGCTCGCGACGAGTTACGGCGGCAGCGGTTATGGCGTCGGCATCCTCTACGTCGCCGGCAAGACGACGCTTTCTAACGTCGGGTCTTTCACCGGCTCGCTCAAGCTGAGTTCCACGACCGAGTCCGGTGCGGCGGGCAATCTCTACACCCGTACCATCCCCGGCGTCCTGGAAGTCACGTCCGGTTTCGGCGCCATCTCCAGCGTGGTCAACAACGGCCTGCTGTATCTCAATCAGGCCGCCGACACGACCTTGCCCAATGCCATCACCGGCACCGGCGGGGTCGTCAAGCTCGGCGCCGGCAACACCACCTTCGCCGCCGCCGCTTCGTTCACCGGCGAGACCACCGTCGTCGCGGGC
>VHCL01000174.1 GCA_016871725.1 Verrucomicrobiota bacterium
TAATGCCAGAGGCGATTGGCCAAGACGCGGGCAGTGATGGGATTGTCGCGGGTGATCCATTCGGCCAAGGCCACGCGACGTTCGCCTTCGCCGGCTTCGGGTTTCAACGCGTAGGGCTTCGTGACGAGGTCCAGCACGGCCAGACTGGAGGGCGCAACCTGGGCGGCGGGCTTGGTGGGGTCGCCGCCTTTCTCGACGAAGGTCGGGGCCGGCTTGGGCTGATGCGTGCCGATCCAGGCTGCCGGGAGCTTGGGCACGGCGGCGATGCGGCGGTCGACGTCGGTCAGCCGGCGGCCGAGCGCGCCCAGCTGCTTCGCTTCGGCGGGCGTGGTGACTTCCTTGCGGACGCGTTCGAAGGCGTGCGCCGGCGACCAGGCTTCGCGGTCGGAGGAGTCGGCGACCTTCTTCCAGTCCTTGCCATCGAGCGAGACGGCCATCTCATATTCGCAGGGCGTGGCGCCTTGGGTGTTGTCGCGGAGGAGGCGTCCCTTGGCGGTGCGATAACCCAGCTTCCCGATCTTTTCCACGCGGGGCAGGGTGATGACGAGTTCGGCGGGGTTGCCGATGAACCATTGCGCGCCTTCGTCCCCGTCGATGGTGAGCGCCGCGCTGTAGGCCGTGGGGAAGTCCTCCGCGGTGGCGCCCTTGGCGCCTTCGGCCTTCGAGCCATAGGAGGCGAGGGCGACGTTCCGAGGCGTCGGTTCGGCGGTCCAGATCTCGAACTCGGAGATGCGTCCGCCGACGCCGCTCTTCGGGTTGGCGGAGGTCGCGGACATGGTGAGCTTCACGAAGCGCGCTTCGGTCGGCATGATGGTCTCCTCGGTCAGCAGGGTGTCCGCCTTCGGGCGAGGGTATTTACGGGTGGCCAGCAGGGCCTTGGCCTTCGCCTCGATGGCCTTGGTCAGGGATTCCTGTTCGGCGATGATCTGGGCGCGTTCCTTGTTCAGCGGGCCCATGGCCGCGTTGAAGGCCTGCGTCTGTTCCTTGGTCGCCAGCGGACGGCGGCCGTGGACGACCCCTTCGAAGGCGGCGCGGACGCGATAGTAGTCCTCGGTCGGGATGGGGTCGAACTTGTGGTGGTGGCAACGGGCGCAGTTGATCGTGAGCCCGAGGAAGGCGCTGCCCGTCGCGGTGACCATGTCGTCCAGCGTGGCGGAGCGGATGACCTTCTGGGCGACCGGGTCCTGGTTGCCGACGTCGTCGTAAGGCCCGGCGACGAGGAACGCGCTGCCGACCTCGACCGCGGGGTCGAACTTGCCGACCACGTCGCCGGCGAGGTGTTCGCGCATGAACTGGTCGAAGGGCTTGTCCGCGTTCAACGACCGGATGACGTAGTCGCGGAAGGGGTAGAGGTCGTCGATGATGAAGTTGCGTTCGAAACCGTTGCTCTCGCCGAAGCGGACGACGTCGAGCCAATGGCGGCCCCAGTGCTCGCCGTAGCGCGGCGAAGCCAGCAGGCGGTCGACGAGGGCTTCGGTCGCCTGACGGGCGTCGATCTGATGGGCCGCGACGAAGGCGTCGACCTCGGCCTGCGTG
>VHCL01000175.1 GCA_016871725.1 Verrucomicrobiota bacterium
CGGCTTGTCTTCGGGCGGGTTGTAATACTGGTCCGCGGGGAACTTAGGGTCTTCGCCCTCTTGGAGCCCGGGGATCTTCGCGAGGCGACCCTGCAGCCAGGCGTTGGCGGCGAAGGAGAGCAGCTTGTCTTTCTGCGGATTATCCAGCCAACGGTCGCCGCTCTGGCCGTCGAGCCAGCCGGTGAGCAGCTGCGTCTTGCTGTCGAAGGTCATCGCGAACGTCTGCCAGGACTTCGCCAGCACCTCGGGCGAGGCGTCTGCGGGCACCTTGGGCGACAGCTCCGCGGAGTTGCACTTGTGCAGCGCATACTTGTTCATGAAGGAACTGGCGCCGTTCTCGGAGACGTGTCCGCAGGCGGCGCCTTCCTTGTTCAGGCCCGCGAAGAGGGCGTACTGACGCTGGCCGCGCTCGACCTTGGCGATGGTCTCCGTGGTCTTTTCCTTGAGGTCGGTGCCTTCGTGCCAGATGCCGGCGAGGGCGTGGTTGCCGCTTTCGCGGATGGCCCAGACGACGACGGTCACGGCCTTGCCGGCGCCCTTGATGTCGAGCGGCGAATCATGCAAGCGGGTGCGCGGGACGAAGAGCAGGGGGCGGAAGTCGGGATTGGTCTCCTGCTTGATGCGGATCGCCTGGCCGAAGGGGCCTGATCCCAGCAGCGGGAAATCGGCATAGCTGGCGGACGGGCCGGCGTTCCAGAGATCCTTCACATAATTTCCCGCATCGAGAGCGTAGTCGTTCGTCGCGCCGGCAGGCACGTGGGCGGTGAAGCGCTTACCCGGGGCCTCGCGCTGGGTGAAGTCCCAGAACGCCACCAGGCCAGGCGTGTTCGTCACCACCGCGACGCGGTCTTGGACGGATTGGCCGTGAAGCGGTGCGGAGAGCAGGAAGGTGGCGGCAAGGAGCAGGCGCTGCATGTCCTCAATGAAGCTCAAGAATGTCCGGGCGCAAGGGATGATTCATGCCGGGATGTTCAGGCCAGGATCTCCTTGATCACGTGTCCGTGGACGTCGGTGAGGCGGCGGTTGGCGCCGTTATGACGGAAGGTCAGCTTCTCGTGGTCGAGGCCGAGGAGGTGCAGGACGGTGGCGTGGATATCGTAGCCTTGGGTGAAGTGCGAACGGTCGGCGGGCTTGAAGCCCCATTCGTCGCTCTGGCCGTGAGTGACGCCGCCCTTGATGCCGCCGCCGGCGAGCCAGTTGGTGAAGACGAACGGATTGTGGTCGCGCCCTTTGCCGCCTTGAGCGCACGGCATGCGGCCGAACTCGGTGGTCCAGAGGATCAGGGTGTCTTCGAACATGCCCCGGTCTTTGAGGTCTTGGATGAGCGCTGCTGTGCCCTTGGCCATGCCGAGCGAAAGCGGGGCGTGGTCACGGGCGATGTCCTCGTGTGAGTCCCAGTTGCGTCGGGGGTGGCCGTTGTCGTTGCCCGACCAGATCTGCACGAAGCGCACGCCTCGCTCCAGGAGGCGGCGGGCGGTCAGGCACTTGCGGCCGAAGGCGTCCTGCTCCTCGGCGACGTTGA
>VHCL01000176.1 GCA_016871725.1 Verrucomicrobiota bacterium
TTCCCAGCGTACCATTCGATGGGCTTACCCTTCTTATCGAGCCAGGCCGCGGGGGGAGGCGTTTCGACGCCTTTCATCGGGTCGGCCGGCCAGACGTCGGGCTTTTCCTTGTAGGCCGCATGGACCTTGCCTTCGAACAGAGTACGCCCGCTGCCGGGCGGGAGCAGGTCCCATCCCAGGCTGCGGTTGCCGATGCAGCTCTTGAGCAGCATCACGGTCTCCGGAACGGCGTCGCCTAGGGCGTGTCCGATGCCGTACTCCGGGCCGAGCGTGCGGCCGCTGACCTTCAGCCATTCGTCGTTGAAGATCTGCATGGCGCCGTTGCGGCCGACCATCACGCGCACGTGACGGACGTCCTCGCGGGCTTTCCAGGCGCCCTGCGCATCTACCAGGTAAGGGTAGAGCTTCTTGGTCTTGACCGCGTGTTCCAAGGAACCGGCCGGGCCGGTGACCTTGCCGAGGCCGACCATGTTGGATTGGCCCAGGAGGATGAACACCTTGACCGGCTTGGGGGCGTCGGCCTGCGGCAAGGCCGGCGAGGCGGTCAGCAAGAGCGCGAGGATGAGCAAGGAGCGCATCGTCTTACTTGGCGGCCTTGAGGAAGCCTTCGGCGCCCATCCATTCGGCGGCGACGTTGGTCCAGGCATCGACCGGGAACTTCGTCTGGCGCGTGCCGAAGCCGTGGCCGCCCTTGGAGTACACGTGGATCTCGGCCGGAAGGTTCTGGCGCTTGTATTCCATGTAGAGCTTCGCGGCTTCAAGCGGGTTGGCGCCGTCGTTATGGGCGACCACGAAGAAGCAGGGCGGGGCGTCGGCCGGTACGCTGAAGCCCTCGCGGAACTTGGTCTTATCCTCCTTCTCCAGGAAGCCGCCGCCGTAGACGAAGATCGTGAAGTCCGGACCGCGCGGGTCGTCGACGCCGGGCTTCTGTTCGTAGGTGCGCGGCGTGCGGTCCCAGGAGGCGTGCCCGACGAGGTTGGCGCCGGCGGAGAAGCCGATCACGCCGACGCGCTTCGGGTCGACCTTCCATTCCTTCGCGTGGGCGCGGACGAGCCCGAGCGAGCGCTGCAGGTCCTGGACGGGGAAATCGTGCGGCAGGGCCTCGTCAGCGGTCGGGGTGCGGTAGCGCAGGAGCACGGCCGTGACGCCGATGCGGTTGAGCCATTCGCAGACGCCGGTGCCTTCGTTCTTGGTCGAGAGGAACCAGTAACCTCCGCCCGGGCAGACGATGACGGCGGCGCCGTTCGGGTTGGCGGCCGGGTAGACCGTGATCGAAGGCTCGTTGATGAACGTCTCGCGTCCCGGCTGGTTGCCTTTCGGACCGATGCGCTCGAGCACCGTCTTGGATGGAGCGACGCGCTTGCCCGGGACGCCTTCGGGCCAGAGGGGTAGGACGGTTTCGGTGGCGCCGGCGGTGGTCGCCAAGGCCAGGAGCAGGAGCATGAGGGAGCGCATCGGGGTAAGGCTAGGACAGCATACCGCCACGTATGTGCCAAACAAAGAAGCGGCCGAGGG
>VHCL01000177.1 GCA_016871725.1 Verrucomicrobiota bacterium
GGAAGACGAAGAGGGTGTTGGTCGCGAGGAGCGCCACCATCGCGAGGCTGGGCTTGTCCTGACGGACGTGGCGGAAGCCTTCGCCGGCCCCGCCTTGGCGCTTCTGTTCCTCTTCGGCCGTGCCTTCCGGACGTCGCGGCAGCGTGGCCAGGGCGATCATCAGCGCCACGAAGGAGGCCGCGTTGAGGTAGAAGGCCCATTGGGCCCCGTAGCGGCCGACGAGATAGCCGGCGGCGGCGGGACCGACGAGGCGAGTGGCGTGGAAGACCGCCCGGTCGACGGAGATGGCCTTGGCGACGTTCTCCTTGGCGACGAGTTCGGGGACGATCGCGGCGGCGGCGGGCATCTCGAAGGAGCTGGAGACGCCGAGCAGGGCGGCCGCGACGATGAGATGCCAGGTGTGCAGGGCGTCGTGAGCGATGAGCTGGCCGATCGCGAGGGCGAAGCCGATCTGCGCGACCTGGCAGACCTGCAGGATGAAGCGCTTGTCATGCCGGTCGGCGTAGGCGCCGCCGAGACGGAAGAGCAGGAGCATCACGATCCCGCTGGCCAGATGGGGCGCGGCCTGGAGCAGGCCCTCGTAGCTCTGGAGGCCGTCGCGGACCACGACCTCGGTCATCACCCAGCCCAGCGCCATGCCCTGCATCCAGGTGCCCGTCATCGAGATTCCCTCGCCGATCATATACCGCGTGAACGGCCCGTTCGGGAAACGTTCGGCGGTAGGACTGGCGGCGGGCTCATGCATCGGTCGGCAAAATTGAGGACAATGGCTTAAAGAGCAAAGGGAATGGTGTGGGTTTGCCGCAAGGTGGTGGCGGTTAGCGGTTGGCGGATAGCGGTTGGATCAGGCGAAAGGCCAAGTGCTACCCTGGGGAAAATTCAGGTGGCGGGTGGCAGCCCCGGGTGGCGGGTGGCAGGTCGTTACGAGGCGCGATCCAGTCGCCTCAATGGGCGCTTTGTCGTGACGCGGTACCGACCCTACCCATTCAAAGCAGGCTGATGGGTCAGGTTTTATCCTAACCGCTAACCGCTAACCGCAAACCGCTGTTACCTTTTATAAGCCGCCTCAGTCTCCTGCCAGGCCGCGTCGACGGCGGGACGGATGACCTTGAGCATCGCGGCGTAGCCGGCTTCGGAGGGGTGCAGATTATCCTTCAGGTAAAGTCCCGGGCGTGGTTCGCCGTCGGGGAAGTTGAGCGCGGGGTTGATGTCCACGAAAGTCACCGAGGGATGGGCGGCGGCGAGGGCGCGGAAGCCGGCGTCGGCCTTCTTCATCTCAGCCCACTTGGCGCGGCGGGACGGCGCTTGGGTGGTCGAAAGAAGCACCAGCCGGGCGCGCGGATTTTCCGCGAGCAGGCGGCGGTGGTATTCGGTCACCCGCCCGATCACGGCCTCGGCGGTGTCGCCGGCGTTGATGTCGTTGCTGCCGCAGTGGAAGACGACCACGCGCGGGTGGTAAGGCAATGTGATGCGATCCATGTAGCCGAGGACTTCGGTCGTCTTCGAGCCGCCG
>VHCL01000178.1 GCA_016871725.1 Verrucomicrobiota bacterium
GCATTCGGGGCCGGGTGGGCATCGTCCCAGACCGTCAGCTTCTCCTTGGGCAGCGGCTGGTAGTCGCGTTCGATGATCGGGGCTTCGAAGCCCAGCTTGAAGTGCTTGTTCAGCAGGGCGTAGAAGCCCGAGCGCGTCACCGCGTTGTAATTGTGCGGGAAGTGCTCGCCGCGCTGGAGCGTCACGTAGTCCTTCTTGCCGTAGAGACCGTAGAGTTTCTGGAGGTCCGGGAAGCCCTTGGTCGCGAGCTCTTTCGTCCAGTCGTTGGCAGTGTTCATGCCCTGGGGCTTGGGGGCGAAGAGCGCGGCGATCTCGACGTTGCCGGAGTTCACGCGGAGCAAGGTCGCATTCTCACAGGTGCAGCCGCCCTGCATCGCGGTGCTGACCATCACGACGGGGTAGGAGAGGGCCACGCGCGGGTCGGCCGCGGCGAGGAGCATCGTCTGCGTGCCGCCGCCGCTCGAGCCCGTGACGGCGAGACGGGACGGGTCGACGTCGGGCAGGCCGAGCACGAAGTCGACGCTGCGGACGAGGTTGAGCGTCTGCAGGCCCATCACGCTCTGGAGGTTCGCTTCCGCCTGCGGGCTGTAGAGGCCCCAGCCCTCGGTGCGGTTCATCTCGGGGCGCTGCTTGGCGAACTTATGGATGACCTCAGGCGAGAACTGGATCGAATCGGAGTCGCTTAACGCGTCGATCTGCCAGACCACGCAGCCCATGCGGGCGAGCTGCACGCACATCGACTGGAAGCGGGACTTGCCGCCTTCGACGAAGCGCTCCTGGCCGGTGGCGATTTCCTCGCGCACATATTTGTCAGGCTGGATCAGGAAGCGGGCGTCTTTCCAATGGCCGTGCGGGAAGATCACCGCCGGCGCCTTGCCGGTCAGGTTCTTCGGACGATAGAGGTTGCCTGTCACGAAGAAGCCTGGCGCGCTTTCGAAATAGACCTTCTCGATCGTGTATTCGCCTTGGTCGATCTTGCCATGGATGACCGCGTTGAGCGGCGTCTTGGTCGGCATCGGCCAGAGACCTTGCGAGACCAGAAGTTGGCGCCGGACGAATTCACGGCGAGGCTCCCATGCCTGGACGGAGCCGGGGGCGGGGAAGGGGAAGTAGCCGTTGAGGTCTTTCAACGGACCGAGGCGGGAATCTTCAGCCTGAGCCAGCGACAGGGTGCCGAGGGCCGCGAGGACGAGCGTGGGGAGGCGCATGGTGGCAATATGAGCCTCCTCTTTGACGATGGGAAATAAAAAGGCCGACCACAGGGTCGGCCTTGGTTACGGATGTTACCGTGCTTATTCGGGCTGCTTGCGGTCGCGACGATTGTCGCCCTGCGGTCGGCGCGGCTCGCCGGCCTTGCGCATCTTCTCGAAGAGCGGGGCGAGGGAGGGGTCGGCCTGGCGTGCGACGTCTTCGGCGATCTCGATCGCCTTGCGCTGGGCCGCGGCGGCGGCTTCACGGGCGGCGCGCACGGCGGGGTCGCCGTTGGCCTTGGCCATGGCTTCGCGGAC